>RHLJ01000003.1:300000-527998 GCA_003712055.1 Balneola sp. | reverse complement strand
GTATGAGAAATGGACTTCGTTGGGCTTTGTTGCATAGTTGGGAGCGGTATAGGTAACCGTGATATCCCGTGATTCTTTAGGGATAGCTACTTCCCGGTTAAAAGAGGTCCATAGAGAATCCCTGGCCACAATAGCCTCAATTACAGGAGGGAATGAAAGAGGGAAGTCTTGCACATAAGAAGGGTTCACGCTTGCCAAGCCGTCCAACATGGCAAACCAAAAAGTGCCGTCGCTGGCCACCAGGCCGGAGTATTGGGCGCCGCCGTTGGCTTCGTTTCCGGGCAAGCCGTCTTCTTGTTGGTAGGCTTTTGAATAGATACGGGTTTCGTCTCCACGTGCCACCCTGGTTAGCTGATCTTTGGAAACCCAAAAAACCCCCTGGTTATTGCTCATCCAAATCCGGCCATACCCATCCTCCAGGATGCTATGGATCACCAGACCGAAAAGCCCATTTTCGCGGGAGTATTTTGTCACAGACCTGGCAGAAACCCCGTCTTCATTAAGCTCGACGCGGTTTAGGCCTCCCCCATTTAGCCCAACCCAAAGAATGCCGTCAGCATCCATATATATAGACCGGATACTTACATCAGATAGTTGGTCATTATCCTTAAAGGCTACAAGCCGGTCATTGTTTAAGGTGTATAAGCCATTACGATAAGTGCCTATCCAAACCTGCCCATTGTCATGTTGAAATAGTTGCTCTATGCGAAGCGGAGTGTCGTTTTCGATAGGAATATTCTTCCATTGCCCGATAGAGGTTGCGTATTCATAGAGCCCGGCTCTTGAACCAACCCAGAGATTGCCTTGATCATTTTCCCGGAGTACCCGAACCTGTACGGAGCCCTGGTCAAAAGGAGTAGGAAATGGAGTAATTGAGTTCGTGCGTCTGTTCCAAATCTGTATGCCCTGGCCAGTACCCATCCAGATGTTACTATCAGGGTCTTCATAAGATGAGAGTACTCTTGGAAACATATCCTCTGTGATTTGCTCAACCCTGTCACCAAGTATCTTAAAAACCGGGCCTCCACGGGCTGATGTCCAAATGGCGCCCTTATGATCTTCAAAAAGAGAGTAGATATTTTTTATTCCAGTATTGGCGTCATAGGCACGGAATAAGTTTTTATTGAACTTGTAGAGTCCTTTCTTTGTGGCAACCCAGGTTTGCTGGTAATCATCAACGAACAGTGCGTGCCGCAGTAAAAAGCTTATATCCAAGGCAGCAACAAGAGTATGCTCGTAAAAGATGCCGCTATTCAATATAAACCAGCCGGAATTTTCTGCTCCATTCAAATCAGAAATTATCGCGGGGTCAACTCCATCTGAAGTATGGTGGTTGGATAACCCAATAAATTGCTGATTTCTAAAAATAAAGCGGTTACCCCTATTTGATAAAAAAATAACGCCGGGGGATTGTTTGCTTTGTTCTAATCTTGGGATGATAGCTTTTTCTGACAGCTCTTGAGGGAGCGAAAAAGTGGTTGTTCCTTTGCTAGTTAGACGGGTTAAATGATGATAGTCAGCCACCCAAATGGTCCCGTTCTCTTCAATCAGAAAGTTGCTTTTCCGATCATTGGTATGTGCTATGAACGTGACTACTTCATTAACAATGGAGTAGAACCCATCAACGCTAGCCACCCAGGTTGTTGAACCATGTACCTGAATACTTAAGATTTCAGATTGGATCTCATTCGCAAAAACATGGACGAATTGACCTTCAACAAACTTGAACAGACTTTTTTCTCCCGCCACCCACAACGTACCATCGTCAGATTGTTCAAGTCTGCTATTATTTGTAATAGGTGAGAGTAGTGAGATAGGCTTATGATTAAAGGGATAATGCGTAAACACACCCTGTTTGTATTGAATGAGACGGAGGCTGTCCTCATAACTATTATTAAACCAGAATTCGCTGTTAATCGGGGAAGTAAATTCGGTAGCCTTAGAGCTAAGAAATGCGTTAGTATTTGAGCTGTTAAAGGTTTCAAAGGAGTGGCCATCAAATCGTGTTAATCCCTCAAGAGTGGTAAGCCATATATAGCCATCTGTGTCTTGTAGTACGCCACGAACAAAATCAACAGGTAGCCCATCTTCGGTCGTCCACTTTTCCATGGTATACCCGGGAGTTACTTCCTGGCCCATGGCTTGTTTATGTACCACACCTATACAGCAGAGCACGTATAGCACTATTGTTCCAACCCGTTTATACACTACTTGTCCTTTTGCGTGTTAACCTGATACTCGTAGAAGGTACACTGCTTAAATTTTTATGCAAAAAAGAAAATTGTAAAAGACCTTTCAGAAAGACTCATTTATGAAATTGAAATTGTGGAAAAGTCTCTAAGTTTCGATGGAAGGTACTCTTTTGCTACGCTTTGTTTTTTTACCAGGCATTTTGTGTACCCCGCTTTTTAAGAAAAACTGGGGGGATTTTTTAAAGCGTTGGTCCATTTTTATGAAAGTTAGATAAAATAAAAAAGCACCAGCTCAATGGTGCTTTTTCTTAGAGATAAACATGAACATAAACGTAGGTAGGTTTATGTACTATTCAATGAAAACCTAAAAGATGGAGTATAGTTCCATCATGTACACCACGCTCATGTAAATAGACCTGAGAACAGGCTTAGAGGGTTCCTCGGATCTCTTGTTCCCTTTCAATTGCTTCAAATAGCGCTTTGAAATTACCCTTTCCAAAAGAAATTGCTCCTTTTCGCTGGATGATTTCGAAGAACATAGTTGGGCGTGCTTGCACCGTTCTTGTGAAAATCTGGAGCAGATACCCTTCATCATCACGGTCAACAAGAATACCTAACTCCTTAAGTTTGTCGATGGGCTCATCAATTTTACCAACGCGCTCTTCCAATACATCATAATAAGTAGTAGGAACAGTAATAAACTCAACGCCTCGTTCCTTAAGGCTGGTAACGGTATGGATGATATCATCGGTAGCTACTGCTACGTGTTGAACTCCTGCTCCTTCATAGAAGTCAAGATATTCGTCAATTTGAGATCGTTTTAGTCCTTCTGCAGGTTCATTAATTGGGAATTTAATCCGACCATTTCCATTACTCATAACCTTACTCATAAGCGCGGTGTACTCAGTAGATATGTCGTTATCATCGAAGGAAAGTATTTGCTTAAAACCAAGTACATCTTCATACCACTTTACCCATTTATTCATAGCTCCCAGCTCTACATTTCCTACCATGTGGTCTACATATTTCAAACCAATTGGTTCGGGGCTATACTGAGAATCCCAGGCTTTGTATCCGGGTAAAAAGACGCCAGTATAGTTCTTGCGCTCTACAAAAATATGTACTGTTTCTCCATAGGTACGAATACCCGCACGAACTACTTCTCCGTGATCATCGCTTTCAGTAACAGGCACAAAATAAGACTCAGCCCCTCTTTTTACGGCTTCTTCATAGGCATAAGTAGCATCATCTACCCAAAGAGCAATTACCTTAACTCCGTCACCGTGCTTATCAATGTGCCTTCCAATATCGGTTCCACTTTTAAGGGGAGAGGTTAGTACCAACCGGATTTTATCCTGAACCACTACATAGGATTCACGATCTCTTAGACCAGTTTCAAGCCCGGCATGGGCCAGGGATTTAAAGCCAAAGGCTGATTTATAAAAATGAGCAGCCTGCTTGGCATTGCTAACATAAAATTCTACATAATCGGTGCCTAGAATCGGCATGAAATCTTGTTCTTGATCGAGTACAGGATTGGCTAGGGTTTCCATGGACATTCTCTGTTAAATAATTAGTTGTTATAACAACTAAATGTACGTGATCCTGGGTTTCAATAAAAGAGCTTTTGTGTTAAGCTTTTTAACATTGAACTTCGAATAAGGAACTTCGAAGTTCAATGTTGAACGTTCGATGTTCTTACTTCCTAAGGTGATAGTAAAGCATCCCGCCACTTCTGGTACCAACAAAGAACTCATTAATGGAATCTCCATCAATATCCACAAAGAGAGGGGTGCTTAAGGGAGCGGTTGCAACTGGAAATGGCATTTCCCCCCGAATAAAATTTGGAGTCTTAGCATCTCCATCATTTCTAAAATAGAATATCCCTTCGATTTTACTTCCAATCATCAGATCCAAATCACCGTCTCCATCCATATCGTTAAAGGCAGGAGCACTTCGGTGCCTTGTTTCTATTCCCTGAAAAGTTTCTTCCCTTAAAGTAAACACAGGCTCTGTTTTAGATCCGGTATTTTCAAAATGGTATAAATCACCGCCGGATGAACCGAGCACTAAATCCAAATCTCCATCGGCATCTATATCTACAGCTCTTGGTACCGCGTTACTTCCGCGAGGCAGTTTAACCAGCTCATTAACTACTGAACCAAAATTGCTACCTGTATTCGGAAAAAAATCCACCTGACCTTTCCAGTTACCGAGCAATAGGTCGGCCAGGCCATCACCATTTAAATCGGCAAGTTCCGGGGCAAAGTGATAGGCTCCGGGTAAGTTCAGGGTGCCCATAAGATGAAATTCCGGATTATTGACATCACCTCGATTTTCAAATCCATATAACTTGGAAGATTTCAGATCATAGGGATCTATTTTATTTGCCAGTAACAAATCCATATCCCCATCCCCGTCTATATCGCCTACTGCAGGAATGCTTTCATCTCCGATATCGATAATTTTGAGAAACTGGCGGGTAACAAGGGTGAATTCTTTATCTTCCTGCTCGTAAAAATAGAAGTTCTCAGCTATAGTAAGGTTTGCATTAAAAGCACCTCCGAGAACGCCAAGAAAGAGGTCAGAGTCTCCGTCATTGCCCCAATCGATAAGAGCAGGAGCATTATATCCACTTGTTGCTACAGGATCATTTGGGGGGAATTTTTGAGGCTGACGTTGGAAATTCGGGTTAGTACTACTCCCTGTATTCTCCAGAAGGAGTACCCCTGGTTCAAAAAAATCACCCCAAAAAATATCCTGGTCTCCATCAGAGTCGATATCCATAAAGGTCATGGTGTTTGCACCATGCATGGAGCCAAATTCATTGACAATCTCAATATTCTGAAATCTAGTTGTAAGAAGCTGAAACCTTGGTAGGCCGTTCTCATCATCACCAATAGACTCATACCTGCTTACGGTTCCATCAAGGCTCCCAATAAACAAATCAAGAAGCCCGTCAGAATCGATATCCGTAACATTGGGAATGTTTTGCCGGTCAGAAAAAATAGGGCTTCCTTCTGCATCTTTTAATGAATCGGCAACTAATACAAAGACTGGTTCCTTAGCTGAACCTTCATTACGATAAAAGCTGAGATAACTGAAGGGTTTTTCGGTAAGCAGATCAAAATCCCCATCCTTATCCATATCTATGAACCGGAACCATTCTCCAATATCAAGATTCTGGTATTTATCGGTTCTGAATGTGAGCGGTGCGTCTGAATCAGGATCTGTGTTTTCGAAGAACATTAACTCGTTAGTATGTTCCTGGACAAATAGATCTGGATCTCCATCAGCATCAATATCCAAAAACTGAGGTCGGGGCGTATTTAATCCTCCTAAAAAAGGATGATCCATTTTCTCTCCATTTCCATAAAACACAGGAAAAGGATCAACGAAGCGTGTATAAGTAGGCACTTGATCAGCCGAAGGAGATTTTTTTATTGCAGGACCACAGGCAAGGGACAGGAATACGATAGTGGAACATAGGGCAACCCGTATGGATATAGCTTTGGTCATTAGGTTATCTGCTTCCGATTCCGGTAGGGTTCATGCCCACAGGAATAACCTTAACTACTTCAAGGGTTTCTGTATCAACTACGGTAACCATTCCGGGCTTTGCCATTTCCATCTCTTCATGATTTGAGTGAGAGCCATGTCCGCTATGATCGTCTTTCTTTTGATCTGTGCCACCCATATTCATCATCATTTTCATGTTGTTATTGGTAACAAAGAGATACTTATCGCCACTACTTAACGCAGCACCATGAGGCTGGGCAATACCTTCATGTTCAATTACTTTTTCAATGGTCAGGTCAGTCATATCCACCACGGTAATGGAATTACCCTCTTTATTTCCAAAATATACACGAGCTCCGTCATGTGAATACACTGGATGCCACGGCTGAGCATTTACATCGATAGCTTTATCAAGTTGAGGAGAAAGTGGGTCTTCGATATCAAAAACGAATAGTTTCCCGGTCATTTGTGTAGTTCCAACCAGGGTAGTCTGGTCTGGAGAAATGGCGAAATTAACAAACACATGATTCATCCCTTCCATAGTAATTAATTCTTGCTCACGGGTTTCGGTATCAACGGATAGAATTTGGTTGGAAACCAGGCTTGCAACAAATACGTGCTTATTATCTGCAGTAGTTGCTATTGCATGAGGCCGGGTAAAAAATAAATCGATCTCTTCATTAAGGGCCATATCGCTTCTAGAGACCATTCCAAAACTTTGAGGGGGATTTACTGCACTCATTGAGCGACCTACAAACAAAATATCCTTGGTAGGGTGAAGGGCTAGTAAGCCTGGTACTTCCATTTCAGTTTGAGCTACTAATTCATTTTCCCGGTTAAATTTTAGTACCCGGTTCTCTCCAATTAAAGTAACGTACCAGAAAGATCCATCCGGCTCAACTGCTGCATGATGTGGTTTTGCATTTTCAGAAAACCCAAGAGATTGCAGGTCAATAGTTGTCTCAACCTCTAGCGAGGATACATTAATAACCGAAATAGAAGCTGAGTTTTGGTTACATACATACACAAATTCCTGGCTGAAAACCTGGCTGCTTCCCAAGAAAGTAAATAAAGCCAGGATTAGGGTGATCATGGTTTTTTTAATACGATTTGGTGAGGATAGTATCATGGCAGGTGAATATAGGAGTTGTCTAATAGTTAATGGTTATTGGTGAATAAACTTCCCAATAACCATTAACCAATAACAAGTAATGACAGCATCTCATACAAATTAGCTTTGCAGAAATACTGCCATTAATCAATGATTCAAAAATTAACGGTTGATGAGTTCCGGTGTTGTTTCCAGAACAAATAGACCTTCCGTTCCACTAGTCATAATTACTACACCGCTTTTAAAGTATGGGTAGTTACTCCAGGTTCCGCTGAAGCCTGCTGCATCTTCCGTGAATGGAAAGGTGTCAAAATAAGCCACCTTTTCAGGGTTTGCTGCATCACTGATATCAAATACCTGAAGCCCACTCACATAGTTTGATTGGTACATCAGGTTGTCTTTGATGTACAGGTTGTGATCTGAAGAAGCATTGTCATTTAAGAATTGAGCCAGAACTTGTGGATCATCCAAATCACTTAAATCCCAGATGATAGTACGGGTTTGCTCAACGGTTCCCATTAACTCATCCAATTCATCGTTCTGATAGAAATACCTATGATCATCAGTAAACCAACCCTGATGAACGTACCCGAAATCAGGATATGACCCTGTAGAAAGGGCAATTGGGTTTTCCTTATCGGTTACATCAGCAACACTAATGGCGGTTTCGTTGGCACCAACACAAATTTCTTTGCCACTGTGCTCCTCATCCGGCCCATTATAGACTACACACTGCGCATCGTGAGAATATCCTGTTCCACTACGCCCAGTTGAAGGATCGGCAAAGCAGCCCGCAAACTCTGGGTTTTTAGGATCCTGGATATTTACCATGTGCAGGCCACCACCACAAGTGGTTCCTCCACCTCTGGCACCAACGATGTATGCAAAACCCGTTTCCTCATTAATTACCACATTATGTGCACTAGCTACATTGTCGTATACGAAGTCTTCTTCAAGCAATAATGGTTCTCCATCAAATGCACGTAATTTTGTTAGGTCCACAACTTGCATTCCATGTTGGCCAGCTCCGTCAGCAACGATGTACGCGTGATCTTTATATACTTTAATATCGCGCCAAACATTTGCACGAGCACCTTCAGTCATAGGTAAGTTTGCAACATAAACGGGGTTTGAAGGGTCGCTAAGGTCAACAAACGAAGTTCCTTCTGAACGGCCTACCAGTGCATACTCCTTACCTGTTTCAGGATCTTCCCATCCCCAGATATCATTAAGTCTTACTCCACGATCGCCACCAACATCTCTTGTTGGAAGGAACGAGATTAGGTTAACCTGCTCACAGCCAAATATTCCAGCCGCACCAGCATCGCAATCAACTTTCCCTTCTGTAACAGGATCTAATAGACCAATTGGTTCACTGATTACAACATTGGAGGTCATCCAGTTTCCATCTTCGTCCAATTCTAAAATTGCAGCTTTACCAGCCCGGAAATCGCCACCAATTAAACCGGTAACAACAACACCTCCGTCTGCAGCAAGCGAAGCTCCTAAGAAATCTCCGGGCTGCTGACCTGAACTTTCAAGCCTGCTTGAACCAGTCCAGTTTCCATCTTCATCCATTGGGAAACGATAAATAGCACCAGTTCCGGCATTCGCGTTTACAGCACCAACTAATACTTCGTTTTCAGCAATAGCTATGGAATATCCAAACGAGTTGCGTAGATTTTGATCAAAAGCAGCTAATTGCCCTGCTGGAGCCCAGCTACCTTCTGTTTGGCGATACAAGAAAGCAGTTCCAATAGAATTATTTCGGTAAGCACCGATGACAGCTAAGTCTCCCATGATTGCAACTTCGCTGGCGAAACGACTTTCTTCTGTAAGCGAGTTGTATTTAAGAGTACCACTAAGCGCCCAGTTATTCTCTTCGTCCATAGAATATACAAAAGCTGCTCCGCCATCTTCGGTTGGGGCACCTATCAGAAGGTTCATGCCATCTATATCTATGGCACTACCGAAGTCAGCTTCAGCAGTATCGGGATTCATAATGATGGTATCCTGTAACCAGTTTCCGTCATCTTCTTTGTAAACTACTACAGCTCCGGTACCTAGAGAAGGAATACCAACAAAAGCATAGCCATTGCCTAAAGCTACATCGGAACCTGCCGAACTAATGGCAGAATCTGAAGCAACTGTAAACATGGTTAATTGAGACCAGGTACCATCATTTGCTTGCGCAAAAATATAAGCACCGCCCTCACCGTCGTTTCTGTCAGGCGCGCCAACCATTAACAAGTTTCCGTTTGCAGATAATGATGATCCAAAGCTATCACCGATATCTCCATCTTCGGCTTTGATCATATTGCTTTGTATCCAGTTGTCTCCATCTTTGGTAAAGATGTACACAGCCCCGGGAATGTGAATATTATTAGGTTCCCCGATGAATACGTTTCCGTTTGAAATTTCAACTGCCTGTCCAAACCCTTGCATTTGCGATAGTACCCCATCTGGAGTGGTTTGTGCAAAAGCAAATTGAACAGTCAACGCAATGAAAAACGTGTAGAATAAAATTGAAATGCGTTTCATGGATTGGTTGTATTTATTTAAAAGTTTGCGGGTTGAATATACTAGAAGCTACCCAGAATAGATTATACTAGTTACAAGTGTAATTTTTTTTAAAAGTTGATAAGAAAAAACCACGTATCGATTAAGCGGTCAATTTGCGGAAACAGTTCGGGTCTTTGCCCACTCTCTTAGCGTCTGGATTTTATGTTCAAAGGTTTGTGACAATGGGTAGGTGCTCCTGATTTCCTCTTCTATATCTTCCTGGGTAATTTCAGTTTTATTGGAGAATGAAGAATAAAGAGCCCCAATAAGTACTTGTTCCAGTTCTGCGCCACTAAATCCTTCGGTAAGCTCTGCTAATCTTTCTAGATTTAAGAGGTTCAGAGCCATTTCCCTTCTTTTCATATGTATATCCAGAATAGATTTTCTGGCTTCATAGTCAGGCAAATCCACAAAAAAGATTTCATCAAACCTGCCCTTTCTTAAAAACTCGGGCGGTAATTTTTCTACATCATTTGCGGTAGCGATTACAAAAACGTCTCCTTTGCGCTCCTGCATCCAGGAAAGGAAGCTGCCAATTACACGCTGAGATAGCCCGCCATCGGCATCACCTCCGCTTGCAAAAGCTTTTTCTATTTCATCAATCCACAAGATAAGCGGGGACATTTTCTCTGAAATCTCCATCGCCTTATTGAACTTGCTCTCCGTTTCCCCAATATATTTACTGTATAATTTTGCAGGATCCATTTTCAATAAAGGTAATCCCCATTCTTTAGAGACTGCTTTTGCACACAAGCTTTTTCCGGTTCCGGGCACACCCAATAAAAGGATGCCTTTTGGAAATATTAACCCTGCTTTTTTCGCCTGATCCGGTTTTTCCACAAAAATCTGACGTTTTTTTAGCCAATCCTTTAACCCGTCAAGAGCAGCGATATCACCAAAGCTCTCCTCAGCAGTATAATATTCCAGAAGGCCTTCTTTCTCGATTAGCTTCTTTTTAGAATCTATGACAACCTGAATATCATCCTTAGTAAGTGTACCATCTTCAACCATAATCATGGTCAATATTTTCTTGGCTTCAAAAAGAGTGAGGCCCCTCAGGTTCATAATGAGTTTGTCCAAATCAGGCTTAGAAATATTTATCTCGATGCGTTCTTTTCGTTTTAAATCTGTATAGATCTGCTTTAATAGCACAACAAAGTCGTCTTCAGAAGGAAGGGGCAATTTGATGGAAGCTACATGTGAACGAAGGGGATCTTCTAATTGGGCATCTTTTCCGGTAAAGAATAAAGCGCTTCGGTCATTTTCGAGCCGATCAACCAGACTGATTAAGTGAGTATTTACTTTTATATCATCAAGAAAAGGTTTGAAGCCCCTCAATAAATAAATCCCTTCTGAAGTGGAACCACTGATATGTGACAATAAATTGAACACGTCTTCGGTATCCGGGTGAACGTCCCGCTCTGTATAATTAAATAGCCCCCGGTGTACAGACCATATATAAAAGGGTATCTGAATCAGGTCTGAAATCTCTTTGGCGATTGCTTCAGCACGGTCATCATCAATGGTTTCAATATTAATGACGTGATAATGGGACTTAAGAAGAACGGATATCTCGTTCAGTATTTGATCATTCATTTTGCGTGGAAAAATTTTCGATGCTTTACATATAAATGCTCCAGGCTTGGGATATCAAAAGCTAATAAGAATGCCCAAAAGAATAATTCCAACCATTAGAATAGGAGTGCATCCAGAGCCACTCGATCCTGTCAATTCAATTTCTTTCCAGCTATAGTTCTCTTTGAATGCAGTTTCGCCTAGGAGAAACTGTTTAAAGATATCTTTTACTTGGTGAGCCATTAGAGATTGAGAAACCGATTGAAAATGCTTTCCATCTATTTGATACTCAACAATTAGTTTATCCGGTAACTCTCCGGCACATTGTATGAATCCATTGTTAGTATCCAGAATTACAAAGCTGCCGTTTTTGTCCTCTATATCATCAATAGCATGATTGATCTGTTCATTAGTGGGGTCGGAAAATTTTTTTCCGTGGCTTGCTGATAATTTCAAAATTTGTAGGTTTTTTCGAAAGAAACAGAATAAACTTTTTCCTTCCAATAAATACTATAAAACCTTTCTCATGTCATCCGGGGGTAGACCCGGGATCTGTAAAAGATTTCTCTTGGTTGTTACTCCTTGCTTTTTCAAAGTCTGTCTTATCACAGATCCCGCAACATGTGCTGAACTTGATTCAGTATCAAGTGCGGGATGACGTAAAAGGAGATAAAGAAGAGATGTGGTTACCCGGAACTTCTTACCTCTTTATTCCTTGTTGAATATTCTTACTTGAGAAAATAGATCGGCTACAAACTCCCAGCCAATCTAACAAACACATCCATAGCATCGGGGTTTCGGCTGGCATCCCGGTTCATGTGTTTTGAAACATCTAATCCCATCAAGGCTTTTTTGACCGGTACTTCCATTTTTTTGCCACTTAACGTGTATGGGATGTCATCAACCTGGATGATCTGATCGGGAACATGGCGTGGCGAGCACTCTTCTATTAATCTTTGTTTAATAGTTTCGGATAAAGCCTCCAAAACAAAACCGTCCTCAACTACCACAAACAAAGGCATGATGTCCGATCCATCTTTCTTTTCCAGATTTACAATAAGGGAGTCTGCCAATCCAGTAATACGATCCAGCACAGAGTAAATTTCCGCAGTTCCAATTCGAATGCCTTTTCGGTTCAGGGTGGCATCTGATCGGCCAAAAATCTGGAGGCTTCCATCTTCATCTAATTGTATCCAGTCTCCATGGCACCATTTACCCGGATAAGACTCAAAGTAACTGCTGGTATATCTGGTATAATTTTCATCTCCCCAGAAATGAACAGGCATCGAAGGCATCGGATTAGCAATAACCATTTCACCAAGAGAATTCACCACTTTCTGACCTTCTTCATCAACACTTGTTAAAGCGCACCCCAAAGCCCGCCCCTGGATACGACCTCGCTTAACAGCTTTGGAAGGAATTCCGCCAACAAAAGCAGTACACACATCTGTACCTCCGCTCATACTGCATAACCAAACATCCTTTTTTATATGTTCATATACCCAATCAAAAGCTTCAGGAGGTAGAGGAGCTCCTGTAGAGCCAATAGACCTAAGCGCGGAGAGGTCGAAGTCTCTACCAGGGCTAAGTCCTTTCTTCATACAGGCAATAAGAAACGGGGCACTGGTTCCGAAATGATGAATTGGAAGCTCGGAAGTAATTTTCCAAAGCGCATTTAAATCCGGTGTTCCCGGGCTTCCGTCAAAAAGTACCGGAACCGCTCCGGCCAGTAGAGAGGCCTGAAGGAAGTTCCACATCATCCAGCCAGTGGTGGTAAACCAGAAAAAGTGCTCACCGGGCTTTACATCATTGTGGAAATGCATGTATTTCAAGTGCTCAAGTAATACTCCGCCATGGGAATGGGTAATAGCCTTTGGTTTTCCCGTAGTTCCTGAGGAGTAAAGCACCCAGATTGGGTGATTAAATTCGACAGGTGTAAATGAGAGTTCCTGGAATGGTGTAGCTATAACTTCTTTCCATAGTACTGAGTTTGCCAGTTTAGCATCCCCATTCAAAGTGGGAATCAAAACCACGGTTTCTATGGATGAGATAGCCTCAGAAATTTGTTGTGCCTCAGAAAGCCTGTCGATTCGTTTTCCTCCATATTGATAGCCATCGCAAGTAAAAAAGAGCTTAGGTTCAATCTGGGAAAACCGGTCAATAACGGTATTCACCCCAAAATCAGGAGAGCAACATGACCAAATTGCACCCAGCGAGTTAACCGCTAAAAAGCAGATAATAGCTTCAGGGGTATTGGGGAGATATCCCGCAACCCGATCTCCTTTTTTAATTCCCTGCTCCACAAGGTAGGCTTGAGTAGCAGAAACATATCGTTTAAGACCTCCCCACGTAAGGGTGCCAATTTCATTTTCCTCATTTGTAAAAATTAGCGCTGGCCTTGAATCAGAACTATTTCGGAAGATATGTTCAGCATAATTAAGGGTAGCTCCATTAAACCATTTAGCCCCGGGCATATCGTGGCTATCAATCACAGATTCATATTCGGAATGGGAGATTATGTCAAAGTACTGCCAGAGAGATTCCCAGAAGTCAGCGTAGCTATAATTAGACCAGTTCCAGAATTCTTCATAATCAGCGAATTTGAGGCCGAAATGCTTTTCAACCCATCGCTGATAGTTCATTAACCCGCTATTGTTGGTGAACTCCTGACTTGGTTCCCACAGTATCTCGGATTGATTACCCATTCAACGTGCACAATAATGTTAAAGCTTTTTCCGCATTGCCCGCTTCGATTTCAATTTTTGCGAGGCGGTGAACCTCATTCCTTAATTCTTCTCCTTCGAACTTGGTATAAGCCATCGCAACCGTCCGAAATGTCCTGGCTTCAATAATGCTTTCCTGTGATGGTAATTGTTCAATATTTCCGAGTCTACCCAAGTTGTTTGCTGATAACACTTCACTTTCCCGGACATGTTTAGGCAGTTGATCTACACCAATCCCTTTTGTTAAAAGAGGTTTGGGAATTTCAAACAGTGAATCGGTATTTGCTCTGGTATACCAGTTGGCACCCATCCTACCAACCAGATCCAGCTTAGCGTTGTCCAGTTTTCCTTCTTCGTTTAAAAACTCGGTATTAAGATGAATGCGTTGTATGCGCGCCAGCACTAAATTACCTGCCCCACCTTCTGAACCCAATTCAATCACCTGATCAACGGTACATTCAAAAGAAACCGGACTTTCTTTCACTCGTGGTGGTTTGATGGTTTCGGAAGCAACCTCCGTAAAACCAGCTTTCAAAAATTCATTTACACCCTTTCCATATTCCGTACTTGAAAGCGACATTTGCTCTACCATGGGATAGTTCACAATATTGATGCAAACCTCGGGTACTTCCTTAATATTCTCATAGGTGTGCTTAGTGGTACCATCTCTCCCTCTTCTTGACGGCGAAAAAACCAGAATCGGAGGGTTATTAGAAAAGGCATTGAAGAAGCTGTATGGACTGAGGTTTACATTCCCCTCTATGTCAACAGTGCTTGCAAAACATATGGGGCGAGGTCCGATAGCAGCGGTTAAGATTCCCTGTCTTTCAGGAATGCTTATGTCATAAGGATCAAATGACTTTACCGAACCCATTATTTAGCAGGTAATAGTTTAGATCGGACTTCACCAAAGCCAACACGAATACCATCTTTTTCGGCATATCCTTTCATAATAACCGTATCACCGTCCTTAAGGAATTTTCGTTCTTCACCATTATTCAGAGTAACAGATTTTGATCCCGCCCAGGACAATTCAAGCATTGAGCCAAAGGAGGAGGGATCTTGTCCGGAAATAGTTCCTGAAGCCATAACATCCCCAACCGCTACATTGCAACCATTTACGGTATGATGTGCCAACTGCTGAGCCATATTCCAATACATGTACTTGAAATTGGAGTTAGATACCGAGGTTGGACTGTCAGCATTTTCAGAGCGGATTTGCACCTCGAGGTTGATATCGTAATTCTTTTGTCCTGAATACTCCAGGTAAGGAAGCACTTTCGGATCCTGGTCGGGGCCATCTACCCGAAAAGTGTCAAGAGCTTCCAGAGGAACTATCCATGGAGAAACTGATGAGGCGAAGTTTTTACCAAGGAATGGACCTAAAGGGACATATTCCCATTTTTGAATATCTCTTGCTGACCAGTCATTAAATAGCACCATCCCAAAAATATAATCTTCAGCCTGATCGGTTGAAATGGAATCACCTATGTCTGAGTTTTTCCCGATCACAAATCCCATTTCCAGTTCAAAATCCATACGCTGAGAAGGGCCATAAACGGGTGCGCCTTCAGGAGGTTTAGTTTGACCTTTTGGTCGATGAATATCTACACCTGAAACAACAATTGAAGAAGCCCTACCGTGGTACCCAACGGGTAAGTGTTTCCAGTTTGGTAGAAGTGCATTCTCCGGATCCCGGAACATTTTCCCAACATTGGTAGCGTGCTCTATGCTCGAATAAAAGTCTGTGTAGTCTCCCACTCTAATGGGAAGATGCATCGTTACTTCTTCCATTGGGATAAAGGGAAAGGACTTGAACAGTGGCGAAGATTCATCACATAAATGTTCTCTTAAAATAGCACGAACACCGTTAGTAACCTCTTTTCCTTGATCGATGAAATCATTCAGATACTCATTAACTAAAGTATCACTGTCCAAATTTAGAGACCGAAATAGTCGAAGTGAATAGGCAGAATTCAGGCTCAATACATAATTTCCAACAGCTACTCCAACCCGTTTAGAAAGGTCACTGGTTGAGAATATTCCAAAAGGGAGATTATGAATTGAAAAATCTGAGTCTTCCGGGATTTTAATCCAGGGTTTAAGCGCTTCTGACATTCTTTTAAATACTTAGAAAATTAGTGTTCTAACCAAGACTGATAGTATGTACCGTCATCAATATCGAGAGCATTTTGTGTGACCATTAATGGTTTGAAGGTATCAACCATAACTGCCCATTCTTTGGTTTCCTTTTTGCCAATACTTCCTTCATAAGCACCAGGATGTGGTCCATGAGGTATTCCGGCAGGGTGTAAAGAAATAAAGCCTTGTTCCACATGTTTCCTGCTCATGAAATCACCATCAACATAATAAATTACTTCATCCGAATCGATGTTGGAGTGATTGTAAGGAGCTGGGATAGATTGTGGATGATAGTCATATAGTCTTGGCACAAAAGAGCAAACTACAAAAGCCGAAGTCTCGAAGGTTTGATGTACTGGAGGTGGTTGATGAACGCGACCTGTAATCGGTTCAAAATTCTTAATAGAGAATCCATATGGGAAATTGTATCCATCCCATCCAATTACATCAAAAGGATGAGAAGCATAAGTTAGTTGATGGATCATATCTCCTTTTTTGATTTTCATCAAAAACTCACCAGTCTCATCATGGGTTTCCAACTCAGTGGGGAGTTTTAAGTCCCGCTCGCAGTATGGTGAATGCTCCAGGTATTGGCCAAACCAGTTTCGGTATCTTTTTGGAGAATAAATAGGCACCCTTGATTCGGTAATGAAATGTCGGTTTTCCTCGCTATCAAATCGGATTTGATAAATTATTCCTCTTGGAATGAGCATGTAATCACCGGGCTCAAAATCGATGTTGCCGATAAAAGTACGCAATGTACCGCTTCCTCTATGGATGAAAATGAGTTCATCGGCGTCGGTATTTTTATAGTAATACTCCGTCAAAGATTGTTTTGGGGCTGCCAGGTGAAGTGTTACATCGCTGTTGGTGAGTATAGCCTCCCTGCTTTCCAGATAGTCATCTTTTGGGGTAATATCCAGGCCTTTAAGCATCATGGATTTCATGTTATTTGGAACAGCAACTTTCGGGGCAACATCAATAGGAGCGCCTACTTCCTGTACCATAGTTGGCCGATGGACGTGGTAGGAAAGGGTAGACATCCCGTCAAAACCGATGGTACCAAAAAGTTGTTCGTAATATAAATTCCCATCAGGTTTCCTGAATTGGGTATGCCTTTTTTGAGGAATTTTCCCAAGACGATGATAAATAGGCATGGTGCTAAAATGTTGGTTTGGCGTTGCTGAATGATAGACAATTCCAGCTTTTATCGCTGTTAAAAAAGTTGTTATGACAACTAGTTTTTCCGATTGATAGTTCTTCTTTTTTTAGGTCATCCCGGGCCCAGACCCGGGATCTGTAATACGAGAAGCGCTGATCTAAATAAAATTTCATCACCGTTGATTTCTTTACAGATCCCGCAACCTGTGCTGAACTTGATTCAGTATCAAGTGCGGGATGACTAATAAATACCCTAGTTACCAAGTAAATATCTATATTCACGGAAATTTGATAAGAAAATGAGCGAAAGCGTTAAACCTCCCAAAAAGAAAAAACTAGGATCGGTAAAACGGGGCATCTCAGATATGTTCCGCACCAGCTATCGAACTCATATGGATTTGAGCGGGATAGCGGATAACAAATCCAATATCATGATCAGTATCAATGGGATAATTATTTCCATTGTGATTGCCTCCATATCTCCTAAGATAGATTCTAACCCATGGCTGCTCATCCCCACAGCAATATTGCTGATGACCTGTCTGGGCTCTATGGTTTATGCAGTGTTATCTGCTCGGCCAAGGGTTAGTAAAGAGGTAGTTACCCTTGAAGATGTCCGAGCCAATAGGGCTAATATCCTTTTCTTTGGAAATTTCTACACCATGGAGCGTGAAGAGTATGTGGAAGGAATGGAGGAGTTGATGCAGGATAGCAAGCGGCTTTATGATAATATGGCTCGAGATGTGCATGGACTGGGAGTTGTGCTTGCCAAGAAATACAAACTCCTTAGAGCTTCTTATAACATATTCATGTTTGGGCTTATCCTTTCGGTACTAAGCTTTATCGTAGTTTTCGCGCTGGTAACTTCTTAATCCCGTTCCTTAGCATAAGCTTCTGTGATGCGCTGATTCATCAATCTTCGATAATTGGTGAATTCATATTCGCTCACAGTAAATGAGGATTTAAATTCTCCATCAAAGCATTCAATAAGCAATTTGTTGGGTCGTTCGGTTGGAGTAACGGTAACTCTGATAGCACCTAGTTTGTAAGAGTCTATAGGCTCTGCCATGATGAAATAAAGTTCGTTTAGCAACGTCAAAGATAGTATTTTTACCGGGTAAGAATTCTACAAGAGAAAGAATCTTCATGAAGAAAAAAACTATTATCACCGCTGTAATAACTGCCTTTATAGGAGTTTTTCTTTTTAATGCACTAAGAAGTACAGCTCCCATCGAAATTGATAATGCCCCCGCCTGGAGGACATTAGCTACTGCGCAAGAAGAAGCCAGGGAAACTGGAAAATTAATCTTAGTAGATGTTTATGAAGTAGGCTGTAAATATTGCCGGGCTATGGAAAGAGAAGTGTACCCTGATTCAACAGTGCGAGCGGTGCTTGATGCAGGATATATTCCTGCTAAAGTAGATGGCAATTCTGAGGAGCTTATCACCTTTAACGGACAGCAGGTAATGGCGAGGGAATGGGCCCAAGGCCAGGGGATTTATGTATTTCCTGGAACGCTAATTCTGGATGCAGATGGAAACCAGGTTAAGCAGCGAACAGGTTTTATGAATGTGGACGAGCTTCGTCAATTTTTATACTAATGAGCTTTCAAAACGAAGCTATTCTCTTAATCCATTGTGAAGACAAACCGGGCATTATCGCTGCGGTAACCCAATATATTTTAGATCACAAAGGAAATATTCTGGATTTGGACCAGCACACAGATTCTGAAAAGCAGAAGTTTTATATGAGGGTATCCTGGGATTTGGAGCATTTTGATCTTGAGAGAGAAGAGATCAGATCGAGTTTTAACAAAGAAATAGGTGACCCATTTGAAATGAAATGGGAATTATATTTCGCAGATCAAACACCTCGAGTAGCGTTATTTGTATCCCGGCAGCAGCATTGTTTATTCGATATCCTTGCCAGATGGCAAAGCGGGGAATGGAAAGTTGAAATCCCGCTAATTATCAGCAATCACGAGCAAGCCAGTGAAACGGCAGAGAAGTTTGGTATTCAGTTTTATCATCTTCCAATATCAAAAGAAAACAAGGCCGAACAAGAAGCAGTCCAGCTAGAACTTTTAAAAGAAAATGGTATTGATTTGGTGGTTCTGGCCAGGTATATGCAAATCCTTTCAGGTAATTTTATTGATCAATTCAGAAACAGGATTATCAATATCCATCACTCCTTTTTACCAGCTTTTCCGGGTGCCAGGCCTTACCACTCTGCTCATGAACGAGGGGTGAAAATTATTGGGGCCACCAGTCACTATGTAACCGAAGATTTGGATGAAGGTCCGATTATTGAACAGGAAATAGTACATGTTACCCACAGAGATGACGTGCCAAGTTTAGTAAGAAAAGGTCGTGATCTGGAAACGATTGTGCTTTCCCGCGCTGTTTGGAAACATATTGAAAGAAAGACATTGGTAACGGACAACCGAACTATTATTTTCAACTAAATTTTTTATTAGTCATTTCGACCGAAAGGGAGAAATCTAATGGTTGCAGTGAAAGAAAGATTTTAGTTTTCCCGCTCCGCTCGAAATGACAATACCCTAAAAACCGTATCACCGCTATGAAAAAAATACTACTCCCACTACTACTCTTAGGACTCATCGTAAATCAAAGCCAGGCTCAGTATTCCTATGAATTATATGTTGAAGGTATTCAGACTCCCTGGGGGATGGACTGGCTACCTAATGGAGATATGCTGGTTACTGACCGGAGTGGAGAGCTCTACCTGGTTAAGGATGGTGAACTACAAGACGAAACAATTGCAGGTTTACCCGATGATATATTAGCTCAACGCCAGGGAGGGCTACTAGACGTGAGAGTCCACCCAAACTATGCGGATAATGGATGGATTTATTTGGCCTATTCTTTCAGTGAAGGCAGAAATGCGAGTACAAAAATCGTACGGGCTAGGCTAGATGGTAACGCACTTACTGATATGGAAACTATTTACAAAGCAGATCCTAATTCAAATCGCGGAGTTCATTATGGGGGTAGGATCGAGTTTGATAATGATGGGTATTTATTCTTCACAATTGGCGATCGTGGCTATCGAGATGATTTACCCCAGGACCTTTCCAAAGATGGGGGAAAAGTTTATCGGTTAATGGATAATGGAACAGTGCCATCCGATAATCCTTTTGTAGGATCAGACAATTCGGTAGAAGCTACCTATTCTTATGGTCACAGAAATCCACAAGGAATGGCAATGAACCCAGCTACCGGGGTAATCTGGACGCATGAACACGGTCCAAGAGGAGGAGATGAATTGAACATTATACATCCAGGAAAAAATTATGGGTGGCCAATTCTAAGCTATGGGATAAACTATAGCGGATCTTCTTTTGCAGAAGGAACAGAACGAGAAGGGATGGAGTCTCCAATTAACTACTGGGTTCCTTCTATTGCTCCATCCGGAATGGCCTTTGTAACCAGTGATAATTACCCGGAATGGAAAGGACATCTTTTAGTCGGTTCTCTAAAGTTCAACAATGTAGAGCTTCTTAAACTGGACGGCGATTCGGTAACCGGAATAGAAAAAGTTCTGGAGGGAATCGGAAGAGTTCGAAGCGTTGAAGAAGGCCCTGATGGCAATATCTATATAGGAGTTGTAGGCCAGGGAATTTTTAAGGTAGTTGCTGATTAGTATTAATCGGCTTCTGCTCCTTTTCTTGTAAAAACTTTTTTAAACAGTATGATTTTGTAGTAGGAAATATATCTTTGTTCTGTATACATAGATAATATATGTATATCGAATCTTAAAGTATTTCCTATGTTTTCAAAATCCCTTGTAGCAGCTTCATCAAAGCCATTAATACTGTGCATTCTTAAAAGAGAGAAGAGCTACGGCTATGCAATCACACAAAAAGTAAAAGAGCTATCTGGTGGTGCAATGGAATGGTCAGATGGAATGCTTTATCCAATTCTGAAGAGATTGGAAAAGGACGGCCTTATACAATCAGAGTGGGTTCTTTCAGAAGAAGGCCGACATAGGAAATACTATTCCATAACTGAAAAGGGAATAGAAGAAATAGCCATAGAACGTGAGCATTGGTTTAGTGCACATGCCACAATGGGCAAACTTTGGGGATTGAAACCAGAACTCAATATTTCTTAAAGAGGGCGCATGAAATTCGATTTAGAAGCAAAAATTGCAGCCTGGAAAAAAAAGCTTAAAGCTAACAGGGTCTTCGATGATGGAGATATAAAAGAATATGAAGAGCACCTTAGAGATGAGGTCAATTTTCTGGTCGATAATGGAATGGATGAAGAAGAGGCATTTTATAAATCCGTAAAGAATTTTGGTGAGCCTAAAAATTTAGCAAGGGAATTTAAAAGCGTTGTACAAATCAAAAACCCTGTAAAGAGAAGATTACATTTAGCGGAGTTATCCTTTTTAAGCCTGCTGCCGAATTACCTCAAATTGTCGGCTAGAAGCATGTTGAGGAATAAATTCTACACAACGATAAATATAATAAGCGTGGCTCTTGGGCTTATCGTAAGTGTGATTATTCTACAGTACTATTTTTATGAGACAAATCAGGATACCTATGTCGAAGATTATGATAGGGTTTATCGAATTAATGCAGGAAGGGTAAATGATAGTGGAGAAAGGACACTAAAGACGGCGATAAATTTTCCAGCTTTAGCAGGAACATTACGAGAAGAAAGTGAATCGGTTGAAGAGGTTGCTCAGCTAGTTGGAAATGGTACCATATTTAGAAAAGACGAAGCTGTATTCCAGGAGAATGGGATATTTTATACTGATGGCTCTTCCGTCTTATGCGTGTTTTCAGTTGAGCTAATTATCGGGTCGTCAGAAGACCTGGATAAACCTAATACAATCTTTTTATCAGAGGAGCTGGCTGAGAAGTATTTTAATAATGAGAATGCAATAGGTCAGGCTATAGAAGTAATTGATGTAGTAGGTAATTGGGAGTTGTTTGAAGTGAAAGGGGTTTATAAGGAGTTTCCTGAAATTTCTCATATACAACCAACTGCATTGCTAAACAATACGGATATAGTTCAAAAGTTGGTAGATAGCGGAAGCTTTGGTCCTATTCCTTATGACGATATCGTTTGGAGATTGAGGAATAATTATACCTACGCAAAACTAAAACCAGAGAACAATGCTGGTCTTCTTGAGGAAGAACTGAATGCTATTATAGACAGATACCGTGCTGGATTTGATGCCAGGCAGGGAATAAATACGATTCTATGGCATCAACCTATTTCAACCATTCATACCACTCCCGACATTTTGAATGAGCCAAAGCAAGTAGCGGATACTCAGTCTCTTAAATTCATTTTTTGGATAGGAATAGCAGCCCTATTGATTGGTTGGATTAACTACGTGAATTTATCGACGGCTCAATCAATTAAGAGGGCTAAAGAAGTAGGAATTAGAAAGGTGATGGGTTCCTCGAAATCACAATTGATTATTCAATTTATTCTGGAATCAATTCTAGTGAATTTAATAGCCATATTTATATCTATTGGGCTATTGATGGTACTAAGTCAGCGCTTTGAGGACTTAATCGGGTTAAATGTATTTGATTATGTTCTGGAGTTTAAACCTTATTGGGCCGCTTTTTTAATGGCATTATTTATTGGGATACTTTTTTCAGGTTTCTATCCCGCCCTTATATTTTCGAGGTTTAAACCCATTTCAACACTAAAGGGAGCATTCAAAAATTCTAAAAGTGGTATAGCGTTAAGGAAATCTTTGGTCCTGCTACAATTCTCATTATCACTCTTCCTGATCATTTGTATTTACGTTGTCTTTAATCAAATTCACTACATAAAAAACCTGGATAAGGGATTGGATCTTGAGAATACCTATGTAATCAATGCGCCAACTTTTGTTGAAGGAAATTCACTTTCAAGATTCGAAGTTTTTAAAAGAGATTTAGAGGCTATTCCCGGAATTAGTAATGTCACAAATTCATCCATAATCCCCGGGAACTCGGCGCTTCCATCAATGATGGCCGAAAAGCTTGTCAAAGAGGCTAACGAGGAACGCATAAGATTAAATTATGCACGAGCAGATCACGCATACTTCGATCACTACAAAATTACACTTTCGGAAGGCAGGTATTTTGAAGAAGAAAGGGGAACAGAAGACCAGGCTGTTGTAGTAAATGAAAAAGCTCTTGAGTTACTTGGTTTTAATAGTGTAAGTGATGCAGTGAATAAAAGAATCGTTACTAGTATTGGGGACACCTTAGAAATAATAGGAGTAACCCAGAACTATGCCCAACAAAGTATGCAAATGGAATACATTCCCTTGATGCTCCAACTTCCTGTAGAGTCGGGGTATATAGCGGGAATGGGGGCCACATCACTTAAGATTGATTCAGGAAATCTTTCTGGCATTACCGAACAAATTGAAGGCGTATTTAATACCCACTTCCCGGGCGATATATTCAACGGCTTTTTCCTTGAAGACCAATTTAACCAGGCATATGCCCTGGAAGACCGATTTCAGAGAATTTTTGGTGGCTTTACTATAATCTCCATTCTAATAACCATTCTGGGACTAATTGGTCTTTCTTCCTATATGAGTAGACAAAGAAAAAAAGAAATAGGGATTAGAAAAGTTCTGGGGTCTTCTGAAATTCAGATAGTAAAACTGCTACTGAATGATTATTTCAAGCTTATCATATTTTCGTGTGTGCTAAGTATACCGGTTGCAATATGGTGGTTTAAAGTTTGGCTGGATAAGTTCCCGTTCAAATATGCACCAGGGGTTTTAGCCTTTCTTATACCAATCACCATTCTCTTAGCGATAACAGTTATTTCTGTTAGCAAACAGTCGATACAGGCAGCAATTGTGAACCCTGTGAATAGCCTGAAAGAGGACTAATGAATCCCTGATAAGTTTACTCTATAATTTTTAATAAAGCCTATTCAGACGACTGATATACTCTATTTCGCTTACAGTATCATCCTCATCTATGAAAATGATGATTTCTCCTTCTTTTGGATCGGTCACACAAACAACATCTTTATGTTTGCTTGTTTTATTAAAGATGGACTTAAAGCGAATATGAGGCCTTCGAACCCACGTTTTTCGCTCAAGTTTTTGAAGTGCATCGATAGCAAATATTAGATCTGGTTCCTGCTCTCGAACCAAAGCTACTATGGTATCAACCCGGTCGAAATAGTCCTTTTTGTTTGTATCAGTCACTAAACTCCCAAACTCCAGCCTTCTCGGTATTCTCGTTTCACGAACTGGTTTGCCGGGTCAAAATTAATGATGCGCATATTTGGTCCATCCCAACGTAACTGAATACCACGACCCGGATAGCGATGACGCTCCCTTCCTTCGCTGTCGGTATACACTTCACGATAATCATGACTTCGAATAGCGAGGTTCCCCATAAGAATACTTTCGGTTAAAGGCCCGGCAATATCGAATGAAGAACTCAAAGTTGTATTTCCATATCCGGCAATACATCCGTTTACCCACTGCAGATAATGGCCTTCAGGAACACGGTCGATGGTTTGAGGAACTACCGTTTGTTCCGTTAGAGAAGTAGGCAACAAACGCGGATCATAACCATATTCGCTACACATCATTTTCCCTTTAGTCCCAACCAGGATAGCCCCGCTATTTCCATCACCCATAACTTCGCTAGGGCCGAGCTCTTCGGGCCGAGCCGGCTTAATACCACCATCCATCCAATGTAAGGTTACTGGGGGCTTGCCATCCCGTTCCGGGAAACGGAGAATGATATGTGATGAAGGAGGACAGCTTTCCGGGAAGTACCCTCTCCGGAAAGCCCCGGTATATACACTTCCAACACTGCATTCAACGGCTTCCGGGTATCCAAGGCCTAGTACAGTAAATGGTGCTTCCATTAAATGGCAGGCCATATCACCTAAAGCACCGGTTCCATAATCCCACCAGCCTCGCCAGTTAAATGGAACCAGGTTGTCTACATAGTTTTTTTCCGGGGCGGTACCCAGCCAAAGATCCCAATCCAGTCCGGCAGGAATTTCAGCCTTCTCGGTTGACCAAGGCACACCTTGTGGCCAAACCGGTCGGTTTGTCCAAACGTATACTGTATCCACTTCCCCAATCTCACCGGCCTGGTACCAGTCTATAAGTTGGCGAACACCATCCCCAGAAGAGCCCTGATTTCCCATCTGAGTCACTACTTTGTACTTCTCGGCAGCTTCGGTAAGCATCCGAGCTTCGTAAATATCATGCGTCAACGGTTTTTGTACATACACATGCTTGCCAAGCTGCATGGCTGCCATCGCCTGCACTGCGTGCATATGATCTGGGGTTGAAACACTAACTGCATCAATGTTTTCCCGCTCCTTATCCAGCATCTCCCGGTAGTCTTTGTAATAAGGGGCATCGGGGTAATCTTCCCGTGCACCCTGTGCTTGTCGATCGTCTACATCACACAGGTAAGCAATTTTAACCTGCTCATGTTGAGCAAAGGCCCTTAGATCACCTCTTCCTTTCCCCCCTGAGCCAATA
Organism: Balneola sp.; assembly: GCA_003712055.1. Classification (NCBI taxonomy): domain Bacteria; kingdom Pseudomonadati; phylum Balneolota; class Balneolia; order Balneolales; family Balneolaceae; genus Balneola; species Balneola sp. Next base: position 502,501 of record RHLJ01000003.1, on the reverse strand, counting down.
CCTGCAATATACAATGTATCGCTAGGGGCTACATAGCCGCTACCTCCCAGCACATGTCGGGGAATTATGGTAAATGCCGTGGCTGCTAGGCCGGTTTTTTTGATGAAGTCCTTTCTGCTCAGCGAGTTATTGGACGAAGAGTTGTTGTTATCAGGCATAGTAGGTTGGCTTGGCTAGATAGTTAGTTGGATCGGAATTAACTCAAAAAGAAAGAGAATGACCAATGGAAAAAAATGGAGCTAAGAATATTTAGTACAGAATTAAGAATAGCGATTTAGGGCACTCCTCAACTTCCTCCCTCTCTATTCCTTGTTGAATATTCTTACTCCAAGAAGAGGTAACAAGATAAAATATGATAACAGACAGTCACCCTACTTTCTCCATGTCAAAATACCCAGCGATCAGGGTAGCGATACTGCTGGGGTTTGGAATAGGGGTGGGCAATAATTTGGATGCTACGCTTTGGTTAGTATCAGTTATTCTCCTCGCGGTAATAGCAATTCGGTCATGGTTAGATCGAAAAAACAGGATTTGGTTGAGAGCGGAAGTAACCAGGCTAACAACACTTCTCTTTTTATTTTCTATTGTTCTTGTAGGTACTTTTCTGATCAATTTTAGCAAATCATCCAAGGTATCAGAAATAGAAAAAGTGCTGGAAGTTTCAGCATGGGAACAGGTTGAGATAAATGCAGTAGTGGAAAATGAATGGAGAAATTCGGCAGGTAAGCAACGAGCAGATATAACGGTGATTCAAACTTTTATAAGTGAGATAAAAGCTCAACAAAGTTTTAAAGCCAGATTATTACTTAATAATCCTGAAAATATTCAACCAGGAGATACCATTACATTTTCTGCAACACTTATTCCGGTTGGGGAAAAGAGAAACCCATATCAGTTCGATTATAAAAAGTACCTGCTTGATCAGGAAATTCGAATACAAGTCAGGTTAGATAGCCTAATATCTACTACAATTAATTCGGACAAAGCCAACTGGTATTGGTGGAGAGCTCACGCACTTAGATTGATAGAATATAACTTTAGTGCCGATACAGCCCCTATTGCTAAAGCATTACTACTGGGCTATAAGCAGGATTTAGAGGGAGAGACAAGGAAAGCGTTTGCAAGATCAGGCTTGTCTCATATCATGGCCGTTTCAGGGTTACATGTTGGCTTTATTGTAGCTCCATTCTGGATCATCATCCCTTTTTTTTGGACCAATAAACAAGGGAGGTTAATAGGGCTTATACTCTTAGGAATTATTCTTTTTTGTTACTCTGGATTGACTGGATTTTCGACATCGGTGATGAGGGCTTCTATTATGGCTGTTCTGTTTACTTTCGGTAAGCTTTATAACAAAGCTCCTAACTCTATTAACCTCACCGGGGTGGCCGCAATAATAGTACTAGTGATTGATCCGCTTCAACTTTTTGAGATCGGATTTCAGCTTTCCTTTAGCGCTGTGCTGGTAATTCTTTTGGTATTACCCGTAGTACAAAGAGCCCTTCCTTATTGGCTTAGGGTTAGATGGTATGCGGTACCATTAATGACCATCATAGTTTCTTTTATAGTCCAGCTTGGACTATATCCTTTACAGGTTTACTACTTTGGCGAGGTATCTTTGATAGGGCCTTTCGCTAATGCTCTTTTTGTTCCATTATTAGGACTAACAGTGCCTCTTTCTTTGCTTTGCGTATTAATATCATCGGCATTCCCAATACTTGGTTTTTGGCTAAATATCCCATCCGATTTTTTTCTTAGGATTATGAATGAATTCGTTCTGTATTCATCGGGACAATCATGGGTTTGGACGCATATGGATTTACAAAGCCTGTTGCTATTTCCGCTATGGATATCCGCAATGTTGGTTATAGCTTGTTGGAGGATGCCTAAGTTAAAGTGGAAGTGGTTGATACTTTCTTTGTTGCTAGTTAGTGTGGTTAAACTGGAATCAATTTTTAATGAGCTAAAACCGAAAGACTTAGTAGTAACAGTATTTGATGTCGGACAGGGAGACGCATCCCTGATTGAAACTCCAAATGGTAAAACAGTATTGATTGACACAGGAGTTTGGAACCCGGGGTACAATAGCGGAGAGTCGGTAATTCTTCCTCACCTGAAGGCTAAGGGAATCGACAAACTTGATGCAGTTATCCTGAGCCATCCGCACTCCGATCATATAGGTGGGATCGTCTCTTTATTGAATACAGTAGAAGTAGAAGTGATTTATAATTCAGGGTATGAATATGATTCAGGATTGTATCGGAGGTACATAGAAAATGCCTCCAAGGAAAAGGTAAAAGTGGAACAAGTAAAGAGTGGGGAATACCTGGAAATCGATCCTTCAGTTTTGTTCCTGGTTCTCGGTCCTGAGCCAATAAGCTTTGGTGGTGATCCTAACGAACACTCAGTAGTAGTAAATCTTATTCATGGAAGTACAGAGTTTTTGTTTACTGGTGATGCAGGTAAAGAGCAGGAAGAGAGGTTGATAAAAAATTATGGGGAGTTCCTGGATATCGATTTTCTAAAAGTTGGCCATCACGGAAGCAGAACTAGCTCTGGCGAAGGATTTCTTAATTACGTTACTCCTGAAATAGCGGTCACATCTTTAGGAGAACAAAACAGGTTTGGGCATCCACATTATGAAGCGGTATCCAGGCTAATGGAAACAGGAAGCGAGTTATACTTTACCAGCAGAGATAAAGCACTGGTTTTTAAATCCGATGGCAGGAACATTCAAAGAGTTGAATGGGATAAGTAAGTGGGTTAAGTTCTTTTTAATACTGTCATCCTGAGCATACTTGCGAAGGATCAAACCTACTTTTAGTTTAACCCGATTAGATTCTTCGGCAGAAGCTTCAGAATGACTTAAGAAAAAACATGCATGCACTAATCATCGCGGGTGGAGTGCCGCCTACCAAAAAACTGATAGAAAAGGAAATCGAAAAAGCTGACCTCACCATTGGTGCAGATAGTGGCGGGCATACCTTTTTGGGCTACGGCTTTACTCCTGATATCGTAATTGGTGATATGGACAGCTTTGTATACACCCGGCACAAAGGCGTAAATATTCTCGAAGATCCCGACCAGGAATCCAACGACCTGGAAAAAGCTTTGAGCTATGCCTTAACAAAGGGAGCCAAAACCTGTGTTATTCTGGGAGCCCTCGGAAAGCGCATCGATCACGTTATGAAAAACTTCTCGGTGCTACAGCAATTCCAACCTAGATTTGACTCCATCTTATTCCGGGATGATTATGGAGACACTTTTTTGGTGACCTCTCCATACAAGATCGGCTTACCTGTTGGGAGTATCATCTCCTTTTTCCCGGTTCGAAATCCTGTAGAAGCATTCACTTCATCGGGAGTGCTGTATCCTCTAACCAATAGTATTCTGGAGATGGGCGGTCAGGACGGAACGTCCAATGAGATAACAAGCGCAGATGCAGAGCTTAGGTTCAAAGAGGGATATTTGGGAGTATTTGTAGGCAATGGCTCCAAGATGAAGTAGATAGGCTTTTCTTTGTCATTTCTCACTTCGCTCGATATAATTCGATAAGCGTTATTATCTAACCAAAGGAGTCTTTGCGAGGAGTTCAAAAGTGGTATGTTCAATAAGTAATCTTATCGACGAAGCAATCTCCCGGAGCGAGGCTTTATCATGGGATTGCCCGCCTTCCGAAGTCACGAAAGGAGGACAGGCTTCAGGACTAACTATCGTTACGCCCTTCGCAAAGACGATGTTTTATGAGATTCAACACTAAAATACAAAACCACTAATTATTGGCGTTTCAGTGGTTTTGTGGCTAACAATCACATTACAAATCTTCCTCTCGAATTTAGAAGAACAATTCTCTATTCTTCGAGCCATTGAATAATTTCTAATTGAACGACCATGCATCATTTACACCGTAAAAAACTCTTCTCCTTATTCGATGACAATCAAAACGGAGTGGTTTTTATCCAGGGTGCGGAAAATATGTACCGCTATAAAACCGACTATGAATTTCCCTTTCGTCAGGAGTCTAATTTCTGGTATCTAACTGGTGCAAACGAAGCAGATTGCGCATTAATCCTGGATTTGAAAAAAGAAGAGTATCATCTTTTTGTTCCTAAAAGAGATGCCCAGTATGCGGTATGGCATGGTTATGTGAAATCCAGGGAACAATACCAAGAGGAGTATAAACCTGATCATCTGCACTATCAAAATGAAGTGCTAAGTGTGTTAAGAAATCTGGCTCCGGATGTAATCTACTGTTTGAGCGACGAACAGGCAGAGTTCATCGAAGACCTGGATCGAAGCCTGGTTGTAGAAACAGATACCCTTGTTGATGCGCTCACCTATTGCCGCGTGTTGAAAACAGACTGGGAAGTAGACCAGATGAAAGAAGCGTGCCGCGTAAATGATGAAGCATATAAAGCGGTAATGAAAGCCATCAAGCCCGGGATGTACGAATACGAAATGAAAGCAGTATTCAATAAAGTACAACTCGAAAATGGCTTACTCCAGGATGCCTACAATGGAATCTTTGCTTCAGGAGTAAATGCATCCATCCTCCACTATGTGGAGAACACCAGTCAGATTAAAGATGGCGATCTTTTCCTGATGGATGCCGGATTTGAGTGTAATGGATATGCAGCAGATTACACCCGTACCTTCCCCGCAAATGGAAAATTCACCGAAATTCAGGCAGGAATTTACCAGGCAGTATTAGACGCGCAAAACAAAGTGATTGAAGCTGTAAAGCCCGGCGCCAAAATGGAAGATTTGCACATGCTGGCTTCGCGAACTATGATGGAGGGCTTGATAAAACTGGATATTATTCGTGGCAGTATTGATGAGATTATGGAAGAGGATATCTTTGCTCTGTTCTTCCCACATGGTTTAGGTCATTTTCTAGGCTTAGATACTCATGATGTGGGTGGTTACCCAAAAGGTGTGGATCGCATAGACCGCCCGGGGATTCAGTTCCTTCGTGCACGACGTGAACTCATGCCCGGAATGGTTATCACTATTGAGCCCGGAATCTATTTTGTACCAGCTGTACTGGAACCCGCTATCGAAGATGAAGAAAAGGCCAAATACCTGAATGTAGAAAAAGTAAAAGAGCTACTCAGCTTTGGAGGTGTTCGTATTGAAGATGATATCCTGGTTACGGAAGATGGATATGAGAACCTAACCAATGTGCCCAAGGAGATCGCTGAAATAGAAGCATTGATGGAGCGTTAGGCCAACTAGTTAATCAAATCATAAATAGAACATGAGATACTATATTACATTCTATCTAGTCATCTGTTTTTCCATGATCGTTAATGCCCAGGAAGCCAAAAATAGCCACTTTATAGAAGTAATTGGTGAAGCCAAACTCGAAGTGGTACCAAATCTTATTTATCTAACGGCTACAATAGACGGAAGATCTTTTAAACAGGAAGATATTTTAAAAAAGGAAAATGAATTACTTAAGGTTCTTCAAAATTCGGGGTTGGATCTTGAAGAAGATCTGTATGTCTCTGATGTACAAAGTGAGCTTGTAAAATATTGGTTCAAATCAGATAAGTTCGTTCCAACTAAAAACTATCAGATAACCGCCCATAGTTACAAACAAGCAATTGAGGTGATATTTGAACTAAGTGAACTAGAAATTTACATCTCGATAGAAAAGTTTGACCATTCAGAAATAGAAGAGTACAAGAAGAACTTAGAGATAAAAGCGATTCAAGATGCTAAAGAGAAAGCTGAGTATTTAACGGAGTCTATAGGTCAAAGTATAGGAAAGGCCATTTATATAATTGATAATAACTCGAATTTTGGCTTTGTAATGAGTGATTATGATTCCTTTGGACTCAATTCTCATAGAGAAAACATTCGGGGTTCTAGAGAAAGATACCCGGAGTTATCTTTTAAAAAGATCAGTCTTAATTCGAGAATTTTAGCAAGGTTTGAACTGGATTAGGATATAAAAGTGAAATAGTGCTCAAAAAATTTTCTATGATAATTCTTTATGTACTAGGAGCTTTTCTGCTCCTTTTCTTTGGCATTGGCTGGTGGACATCAGCTCCGGGCTATTCAGGTCCAAAAACGGATCACTTTAATGGTTCCAAATTTCTTAATGGAGAGGGCTATGAAGCGCAAAAATTCGGGGATATTATAAAATGGGCCACTACTCGAACTCCTGGAGAATGGACAGAAATAGGCGAGGATGAGGCTGGATATGGAAGTAAGCCAATAGCAAATGTTTCTGATTCAATACAGGTCATTACTTTCATCAATCATTCTACGTTTTTAGTACAGACTGATGGACTAAATATTATTACTGATCCGGTGTATGGTAAACGTGTATCGCCATTTAGTTTTGCAGGCCCTAAGCGAATGCGCCCACCAGGTATAAAGTTTGAAGACTTGCCGGAAATTCACGCGGTATTACTAAGCCACAATCATTACGACCACCTCGATATTTCTACATTAAAAAGAATTCAGCAGGTTTTTGATCCGGTATTTATCACTCCTCTAGGGATTGATTTATACCTTAATAAAAATGGAATCACTAATACAGTTCCTTTAGACTGGTGGGAAGGGACACAACTTTCTGATTCGGTAAAAGTGGACGCGGTTGAAGCTCAACACTTTTCAAGCAGAGGAATGTTTGATCGCGACAAGACACTATGGGCGGGTTTTGTGATTCAATCCCCAAAAGGAAATATCTACTTTGCTGGAGATACAGGATACAATACGTTTTTCAAAGAAATTGGAGAACGATATGCTCCAATAAAAACATCCATCATTCCAATTGGTGCTTACATTCCCCGGTGGATTATGAGCCCGGTTCATGTAGATCCCCAAGAAGCCATTCAAATCCATCAGGATGTGAATTCGGAACTAAGCATAGCTATGCATTTCGGTACCTTTCCTCTTGCCGATGATGGATACGATGATCCGATCAAGCAACTCAATGAGTTAGTGGGAGATATCCCGTTTATAATGCTTAAAGAAGGCGAGCGAATCGTTAGAGAGTAGTTGAACAAGCAGAACATTGAGCAGCAGAACTTCGAAGTTCAACTGTTCCTTATTCAGCGTTCAAAGTTCAATTCTATACAGCCTTCTTTTACTAAATAATTTGAGCTTGACAATAAGATGCTCCCACTGGGTCATCCTGAACTTGTTTCAGGATCTTGGTAAAGCCAAAAAGCAATAATTGAATGGAAGCTTAATCAACGTCTTGTCAAAAGATTCCGATGCTTTCGAGTATGAATCTAAAGCAATATTAAAGACAAAGTTCTAGCCATTCCTTAAGATCCCGAAACAAGTTCGGGATGACTCAAAAGCTGATAGATTTCTCATCTCAAGCTTACAATAAATAGCAGTTGAAGTTTTTTTTAGTAATCGTTTATTTAAGGCCTAAGGGGACTTTATTATGCCTGTACCTTTTACCAAAAAGCTACTTTTCTTTTTTGGGATTCTCATAATTCCACTGGCAAACTCCTATGCATTTCAGTCTAATTTCTCCGGCAAGATTATTGATAAAGACACGAAAGAACCGATAGCCGGGGCTAATATTTACTTTTCAGGTACTACTATTGGTGATGCTTCAGATGCTGACGGATCGTTTCTGTTTGAAGCCCCGCTGCAGGGAAGATTTAATCTGATCATTAGTTTTATAGGTTATAAGAAAATTGTACTTCCCATCCTGGTTAAGGACAAACAAAATGTGTATGAAGAGATTGAGATGGAAGCTGATATACAGCAAATGCAGGAAATTCAGGTCACGTCAAAAGATGACCGCAGATGGAGAAAAGCGTATAGAGATTTTAAGGAGTTCTTTTTAGGGCGAGATGAATTCGCCTATTTCTGTGAAATTAAGAATCCCTATTCCCTGGATTTTGAATGGAATTCAAAAGAAAACATATATACCGCCTCTTCAAGTGAACCCCTTATCATAGAGAACAAGGCCTTAGGGTATCAAATAACTGTTGAAATTGTCGATGTGTTCTTCAATCCACGAACAAACGGCGGATATTACGTTATCCTGCCAAGATTTGAAGAGATAGTCAGTCCTGATAGTTTAACAATGGCCGTTTGGAATGAAAATCGCAGGAAAACATACCTTGGCTCTTCAAGACATTTCTTTAAAAGTCTGGTAGATGGAGAAATGGATAATGCCGGATTTTCAATTGTTTCAGGGGATTCCTTAATACAACCCATAGAAGACCAGGGCTTAATGGAGCTTTATTATCCTAACAACTGGCAATTTTTAACCAGGAACTACACTCCCTTCAAAATAGACAGCCGAACATTTAAAGTAGGCTATGATGTAGAATTCGATCGAAAGGGGAGAGCCAAAAACAGGGGAACACTTAGCACGGTTGATCTTCGTGGGATCTCCGATGTGATTCTTGTTGACAGATACGGTGAGATATATAACCCCGAATACATTCAGTTTTTTGGTAAATGGGAATCAGACCGATTTGCCAGACATCTTCCCCTCGAGTATGGTTTGGCCCTTAAGGATTAACACAGCTCCTTCTGGTTTGTTTAACTCAAAAGATTTTTAAACCAGTAGGATATATTCAAATAAAGCCATTAGACCCATAATCAGGGCAGTAACCACGGCGTTCAAAAGGTATATCAGACAATGTTCCTTCATGGCTATCAGTTAAACCAATAATTCATTTTGAAAACCACACCTCGGTTTTTAATTCCGAAGTTTTCGGTTCCGTAATTGTCGTTGAAAACAAGAAAAATATCGCTCATAGGAGCGTATCTCCATTGCAAACGACTATTGATATTAAAGTTTTCAGCTTGAGTATTGTACTGGAGAAAAGTGGTCCAATTCAAATTGTTTGAAAAACTGATCTCGGATTGAGGTCCAATCAAATGGAGGGTTGCTTCCCCGTAATTATCGGGAAGCTCTACCCTGTTTCCGACATATCGTACTCCAAAATTCCCCCAGGGTTGGGTCCTGTAGTTTAGCTCTCCTCCAAATTGCAATCGGGTTCCATTATAAAACCCACCATAAGAAGAATTAACTCCGGCGCTTAGAACACCCCTTGAATCCGTTAAGTAATTGAGAGAAATAGTATTGTAGATGTAGGTTTCCGCAGGAAGGAAATCATCACCCCCAATCAAATCAGTAGGGAATAAAAGTCTAACGCGGTTATTTCTGGCGCTAATTCTCACGAAGCCATGATTAAAGGTGCTCAGTTCATAATTTAAGGTAATTACCCGGTCGATAAGCTCTCCATTAGTTTCCCAGCTCATAACCGTCCAGGTGCTGAACTCATGAGAGTTAACAAAATCGGACTCAGGTCTTATTACGAAGCCCGCCCAAGGGTTCAGATAATTAAATCCTACACGAATAAGGCTGTCTCGTTCAGCATCATATTGAAATGATCTCATGGAAAAACCAAGATCATTGATGTAGTTATCGCCTACCCTGTCCGCAGTAATTCCAAAGTACTTGTCGCCATCATTGTACATTAAGGTAGCACCTACAAAGGAGGCGTCGTTTAAACGATCTTCAGTTTGAGACCAGTGATATCTTGCATTGCCTGAAAGTCTCCCACTTTCAGAAGCGTAATGAAATTCCAGCCCCATAGTTCGGTTAAAATCTTCATTAAATGAATTAGTGCCATCAAAGCCAGACCGGTTTGTGAACAGGCCTTTAATACTACTTCTGCCAAACACGTTTTGCTGGAAAGCACCTACTGTATAGTTGTTGGCAGAGATGTCGTCAATTCCTTTAGTTTGAACATTTAAAGCCCCTACACGCAAATCGTCTGTTACATTTCCGGTTACGCGAGTACCAAAAAGGATAGGAACCAGATTGCCGTCGCTAATTCCTATTTGTCTTGAGAAAAACGGGCGAACTCCCCAAGTTCCAAAGCTGGAGAACAGGTCACTATTCTCCAGGAAGAAAACACGTCTTTCCGGGAAAAAGATGCTAAATCTGGAAAGGTTGGTTACTTGTTGATCTACATCAACTGTAGAAAAATCCGGGTTCACAGTAAGATCCATTTTTAAGGAGGAACCAAGAGGGATTTTTGCATCCAGTCCCAGATCAGCATCACCGTTATAAGAAGAAGATTCTTCAAAATCACGATTAACCGAAGAGAGCATATATGGCTGAACAGCGATACGTTGGCGACGTTTTTCCAAAGGTTGCTGTAATTTTAGGGTTCCCAGATAACCAAGATCTATTCCCGGAAAGCCCTGTGGAACATGGGTCCACGTTGAATACTCATTCCGCAGCATATCATTCCGCACAAAGTTAATGCCCCACTCATCACTTTCAGGATCAAAATTAATGGATTTGAATGGTATCGCTAGCTCCGCAACCCAGTAATCGTCATGTACTTTAACAGAGCTCGTCCAGGTATTATTCCAGTTGAAATCAGGTTGAGTTCTGGAGTTTTGAATACTAACAATGCCGTCTACTTCAGCTCCAGCGGCATTAACACCAAAGATAAAACCAGTTGTTTTCTGATTGTAAGGATCAAGAACTACTGTAAATGCATCGCTCTCCCAATGATATGACGAATTATCTCTTTTAAGGGATTTGATAACCAGGTCTTCTTTCTTCTGATAGTTAATAGCCCCGATGTACAAGTATTCATTATCGTATAAGATCCATGCTTTCGTTTGCCCGATAGCATATCCTTCGTCTTTAGGCCATTTATTTAAAAAATCTGAGGTAATAACAGCATTATTCCATGCCTCTTCATCGAGATTACCATCAATTCGAATGGTTATAGGGGATTTTTGAGCCTCAAGAATAAACTCTTCGATAATGGGCTGCTCCTGGGCTGAGGTATTTTGGAATGCCAGAAGAAGAACAAGAATGGAGATTAAGCGCTTCATAGAATCTTATTTAGTTCCTGATTTCGGGCATAGATAAAGACTCTATTCTTATGTATTGGGGCTCAACGGTATACGACGGAAAAAAACCCACAAAGCTCATTCGCAGAAAATTCAATTACATTCGCAGTGCCAAATACGACCCTTGCAGTACTTGGCGGGGAGTGTGCAGAAATGCTAAAGTTTTCGTTCACATCCTTTTACAAGGTTGCGTACTTTATCCTGTTCCATGGAAGGTTTTTTAAAAAAATATCAGTCTACTGGCACAAGGGTAATGTGGCACATACTCTTTTGGATTTCCATAATCGCAACATACACGGTTATTTATGGAAATTTTGAAGAGAGCTACGACGTAGAATTCTTCTGGGCAATGGCCTATCTGCCCTTGAAGATGATGGCAACGTATTTCACACTTTATTTCATTATTCCAAGGTATTTTCTGCAAAAGAAATATGTTACTGCCACGATATTATCTACCCTCGCGATACTGGTAGCAGCGTTCATCCAGCGCTTTTTAGATTATTATGTGTTCTATCCCATTTATAATTATGAGTGGTTGTCGGGTGGGGCCTGGAATGTGGCGAAAAGCTTAAAAACCACCCTGTCTATTTATCCGGTTGTAGCACTGGCTGCATTCATAAAAATTACTAAGTACTTTTATAGTGAGGAGAGTAAATCGCAAGAGCTTCAGCAGCAAAAACTTCAGGCAGAGCTCAACTTTCTGAAAGGACAAATCCACCCTCATTTTTTGTTTAATACGCTCAATAACCTGTATGCACTCACTTTAAAGAAATCTGAGTCTTCTCCGGAAGTGGTGTTAAAGCTCTCTGAATTATTGAGCTTCATGCTGTATGAATGTAATTCAAGAACGGTTTCGCTTAGCAAGGAAATTAAGCTGATTGAGAATTATATTGCTCTAGAGAAGATCAGGTATGACGATCGATTGACTGTTACTTATGATACCGAAGGGGATGTTTCTCAAAGCGAAATTCCACCGATGCTCCTTCTGCCATTTGTTGAGAATGCCTTTAAACACGGCACTAGTGACTCCCTCGAAGAGGTATGGGTAGAAATAAAAGTAGCGATCCGAAACCAAGGCCTATCCCTTTCCGTGAGAAACAGCAATGGTCACGATGATCAGAAAGAGGAATTTGAATACCAAAAAGGAATTGGGTTGACCAATGTGAAGCGACGCCTTGAGTTGTTATACAATGGTCACTTTAACCTTGAAATCGAAGACGATAGTGATACTTATTCTGTTCATCTTGAAATAGAATTGGACGAACTACTAAATACCCAATAAGCGTGAACTTGACTTGTTTTATCATTGATGATGAGCCACTAGCTATCGAGGTTATCGAGTCTCATATATCTAAGATTGACGGGATTGATGTTGCAGCAACTTTTCAAAATGCGGTTAAAGCCTTTCAGGCACTCAGAGACAATTCAGTAGACGTTCTTTTTCTTGATATACAGATGCCTCGTTTAACCGGGCTCGAGTTTCTGCGATCACTCAAAAACCCTCCTAAAGTAATTTTTACTACCGCTTATCGGGAATATGCACTGGAAGGTTTTGAATTAGATGTAGTTGATTATCTCTTAAAACCAATCTCATTTGAGCGCTTTTTGAAAGCAGTAAACAAAGTGTTTGATTCTGCACCTCCCCATTCAGCTGTTCCTTTTCCTCCGGTCGAATTTCATAAGGAAAAGCGATTCGTTTTTGTGCCTTCCGATAAGAAGAACGTTAAAATTTGTCTGGATGAGATGCTTTTTATAGAGAGTAAAAGAGATTTTATTCTCATTAAAACCCAGCAAAAGGAAGTTAATACTTACCAAACCATTACTTACATGGAGGAGCGCTTACCAGGCGATGAGTTTGTTCGGGTTCACAGATCGTTTATTGTAAACCTAAAAAAAATCGAGAGCTGGAACCAAAATGAAATTGAGGTTTCAGGAGAGACTATCCCCATTGGCAGAACTTATAAACGAGAAGCGCTGAAAAAGCTGGAAGAGCATACGAAAGTTCTGTAGGCAATTAAGAATTAGGCGTAATCACGAGCTAATAGTCCTATTCTTAATTGAACAATTACCAATTGAATAATTCTTAATTGACAAATTTTGTACATTCCACACGTTAGCAAAATGAGCTATCGAATGTCTGAACACTACCGCGCTCTTACCAGAAAATATCGACCAAATAGTTTTGAGGATATTGTATCTCAGGATCATGTAAGTAGTACTCTACTTAATGCTATAAAACAAAAGCGCCTTTCTCATGCCTACATGTTTTGCGGTCCACGAGGAGTTGGTAAAACTACTATGGCCAGAGTATTGGCAAGGGTAATTAATGAGATTGATACCAGTGTTGATGGAGAAGCTTTAAACCAGACACTCAATATCATAGAGATGGATGCCGCTTCCAACAATAAAGTGGAAGATGTTCATCATCTTAGAGAAAGTGTTCGCATCCCGCCGCAAAATGGTCGTTATAAAGTGTTTATTGTGGATGAGGTTCATATGCTTTCAAAGGCTGCGTTTAATGCGCTGCTTAAAACATTGGAAGAGCCTCCTGAGCACGCCATTTTTATATTTGCAACAACAGAGCCCCACAAGGTACTCCCCACTATTCTTTCCAGGGTTCAGCGGTTTGATTTCAAAAGAATTTCAGTAGAGGAGATAGTAGCTCGTCTCCGAAAAATATCATTGGATGAGCAAATTGCTATTGATGAGGAATCACTCCATGTAATAGCTAAGAAAGCGGATGGAGCACTGAGAGACGCATTGGGATTGATGGATCAGGCAATTGCTTTTTGTGGTGATACCATCACTCATAACGAACTATTACTGGCACTAAATGTGGTTGGCACAGATCGACTATTCCAATTCATGGACTGTGTAAAAGAGCATGACGCAAATGCGGGCCTCGATTTAATCAATACCTTGCTTCAAGAAGGATATGACATCCAGGAATTTTTGATTGGGCTAACCGAGCATCTTCGAAACCTGTACATCGCTCACCATAGTCCTCAACTCTATTTGGTTGAAGCATCTGACGAAACCAGAAAAAAATATCAGGCTACAGCTCCGGGATTTTCAAGAGACGACTTAATGCGAATGATGCATATTGTAAGTGAAGCTCAAATAAAGCTAAAGGATGCAAGCCAGCCCAGAGTACAATTTGAGATAACATTGCTGAAGCTCATTCATATGGAGCGCTCCGAAAGTCTCAAGCAGCTTTTATCAGACCTTGAAGAGGTAAAAAAAAAATTTAAGAGCGGAGCAAGTAGTAGTTCAAGCTCAATAAAACAGGAAGCTCATCAACAAATAATTGAGTCGCAAAAGCCTGTTCAGGAAGCACTAAACGGAATCCATAAAGAAGAGGAAGCTCCGGAAAATCCCATTGTTCAGGAGAAGCCTGTTTCATATTCACCTAAGCCAGATGAGCAGGAACCAGTACCTGTTCTTGATGAATATGATTTAGGGCAGCCAGCCTTAGTAACCGAAGTGACTCAAAAAGCTAAGGTACTTCATTTTAAAAATGGAAATGGAGCGATTGAAAAAAAGGAACAGTCACCAGTACCGGCTCAAGAAACAGTAGTTAAGCTTACACTTGAAAAAGTACATGAAATTTGGAGTGACTTTCTAAGCTCTCTCGAAAACAATGTTCCGAAAACACTGGAGCTACAGGTTCAGAGAGTAACTCTTTCATCATTATCGGGTAATGAGCTCACAATAGAATGCGAAAATGCTTTTGCGGCAAAAATGATGAACGAGCAAGCTCATGACCTTTGTGTGAAATTAAAAGAACATGTAGGAACTATGCTTCGTTTTAAAACGGTAGTTAAGAAAGGAGAAGTTCAAAAAACTTCTTCATTAAGCAATTATGATCGATTTAAAGAAATACAGCAAAAAGACCCTATAGTCAGGGAATTGGTAACTCGACTTGGGGCTGAGCTAGAATTTTAAACAATTCAAATATGGCAGATTTTAACATGGCCGATATGTTCGGCAAAATTCAAGAAATGCAGGCTAAAGTACAGGAAACACAGGCAAAGCTCGGTGAAGTAGTTGTGGAAGCAGAAGCTGGTGGTGGAATGGTTAAAGTAAAGGCAAATGGTTTACGGCAAGTGCTCTCCATTCAACTCGATCAGGATGTGATTGATCCAAGTGATAAAGAAATCCTGGAAGATTTGGTTGTAGCAGGAGTAAACAAAGCTCTTGAAAAAGCGGATGAAGCTGCAAAATCTCAAATGCAGGAGGCTTATAAAGGTATGATCCCTGGTGGCGGTTTACCGGGCATGGATCTCTCTAAATTTGGTCTCTAGGAAATTCAAAATGAAAAATTAAAGATTCAAAATGGCTTCAACCAATCTTTAATTTTGAATTTTTAATCCTTAATTCTTTTCATGCAGCTTACATCAGAATATTTAGAACGGGCTATTGAGCAGCTTTCCAAGCTTCCGGGTACAGGACGAAAATCAGCACAGCGAATTGCCATTCACCTGCTGAAGCAAAATGACGAATACGCTTTCAAACTTGCCAACGCAATTGTTGATTTAAAGAATAAGGTTACGCGCTGTTCAACCTGTGGCAATGTAAGTGATTCTGACCCATGCAAGATTTGTGACAACCCAAAAAGGGAAAACGGTCAGATTTGTGTAGTTGAGGAATTCAATGATGTATACATCATTGAAAAAACAAACGAGTTTCGAGGTCGCTATCATGTGCTTGGAGGAGTTATTTCTCCCATGGACAATATTGGTCCAGACCAGCTACGAATACAAGAGCTATTAAAGCGAGTAGGTGGAGAAGAACAAATTACCGAGGTAATATTGGCATTAAACCCTGACGCAGAAGGAGAGGCGACTTCATACTACATTAACAAACTACTCATGCCCTATGAAGTGCAGGTAACACGAATAGCTTACGGAATACCGATGGGAACGGAACTCGAATTTATCGATGAGGCCACATTAAGTCGCGCATTTACCAGTCGAAGCAGTTTTTAACCGCAGAAAGCGCAAAGGATAATATGATCGGAAATGAAATATAAGAAACACCTTTTTCTTCCCTTTTATGGTCATCCTGAACTCGTTTCAGGATCTTTTGGTGCTAATCCGTTGATAAAAAGCTTTGCCCTATCAACGAATAAAGCTTTACAGATCCCGGGACCTGTGCTGAACTGGATTCAGTATCAAGTCCGGGATGACTTTACTGGGGTATTGAGGAGCTAACCGGTCTTCATATGGCACAAGTTTTAACATATTTGAAACTATCAGAATGTAAATTAGCACTGCTAATAAATTTCAATGTTACTCTCTTAAAGGAAGGATTTAGGAGAGTAGTAAATAAACTATAACTCTGCGGAGCTCTGCGCGCTTTGCGGTAATAAGTAAAAAATGAAAAAAATAACCCTGTTCATCCTAACTACTTTCCTTGTTCATGCAATGTCTTACGCTCAATTAAGAGATTATTGGCAACAGGAGGTCGATTATACCATGCAAATAGATGTAGACACTGAGAAACATCAACTCAAGGGGTCCCAAACACTGGTTTATACCAACAACTCTCCCGATGAATTAACCCGGGTATATTATCACCTGTACTTCAATGCTTTCCAACCAGGAAGTATGATGGATGTAAGATCCCGGACTATTGCCGATCCGGATGGTCGTGTCGGAGACAGGATTGTTAATCTTCCTGAAGATGAGATTGGATATCACAATATCCTTTCACTAACCCAAAATGGTAGAGCGGTTGAATTTGAAGTTGATGGAACCATTTTAGTCGTAGAACTGCACACTCCTATTGCCTCAGGAGCTTCTGTTACTTTTGAAATGGAATTTGAAAGCCAGGTTCCTCGCCAGGTACGTCGTTCAGGTTGGATGAATGCTGAAGGGGTAGAGTTCTCGATGAGCCAGTGGTACCCAAAAATGGCGGCCTATGACTATAGAGGCTGGCACCCAAATCCTTATATCGGAAGGGAATTTCATGGTACTTTTGGTGATTTCGATGTCAAAATTACTATTGATAACGATTATGTAATTGGGGGATCGGGCATTCTTCAAAACCCTAATGAAATTGGCCATGGATATGAAGATGAAGGTGTTACTGTTAGACACAATTCCGATCGAATTACCTATCACTTTGTAGCCGAAGATGTGCTGGATTTCTTCTGGGGTGCAGACCCTGACTTTATTCACACTCAGGCACAGGTTCCTAACGGACCAAAGCTGCACTTTTTCTATCAGCAGCCAGTAATTGATATTGAAGCTTCTGATGAAGAAAATGCTCAGTACAAGAAAAACTGGGAGGAGCTTCCTGAGTTGACCGTTAAAGCATTTGAATACGCCAACAAGCATTTTGGTGAATATCCTTATCCTCAATTTTCTACAGTACAGGGAGGCGATGGAGGAATGGAATATCCAATGGGTACGCTCATTACAGGTGGTAGAAATCTTGGAAGTTTAGTTGGAGTAACAGTTCATGAGATGTACCACAGCTGGTATCAAAATGTGTTAGCAACAAATGAAGCGTTATATGCCTGGATGGATGAAGGCTTCACAGTTTTCGCTTCTTCTGAAACGATGGCGCACTTATTTGAGCGAGAAGGAAACCCACATGCAAATTCCTACCGAAGCTATAGATTTCTTGCTACTTCGGGGAATGAAGAGCCACTTACCACCCATGCTGATCACTTTAACATTAACCAGGCGTATGGGATAGCATCATACTCCAAAGGCTCTGTGTTCTTAAATCAGCTCAGCTATATCATTGGTGATGAGGCTTTTAGGAAAGGGATGTTGACTTATCACGACCAATGGAAGCTCAAAAACCCAACAGACTTAGACTTTATCAGGGTAATGGAAAAAGAATCAGGAATGATTCTGGACTGGTATTATGAGTACTTCGTTCAAACTACCAAGACCGTGGATTACGAGATTACATCTGTTACTGGTGATGAAACCAATACTAAGGTGGAATTAACCAGAAAAGGGTTAATGCCTATGCCAATGGATATTATGGTTGAGTATAATGACGGATCAAAAGAAATGTTCTATATCCCTCTTAGATTGATGAGAGGAGAAAAACCGTTGGAAAATGAAATGGAAAGAACCACAATAGAAGATTGGCCGTGGGTAAATCCATCGTATACATTTGATATCCCTACTTCAAATTTCAATATCAAACGAATTGTAATAGATCCGTCCGAACGATTAGCGGATGTAGATCTAAGCAACAATTCTTATGAACGAGAATCTGAGGACTAAAACTAATTACTAGAAGCCGGGGGGTTCTCCGGCTTTCTTTTTTAATACAGCCTAACCAACTATGTCTAGCAAAGACTATGCTGCTCTTTCTATAGAAGCACACAAGAAAGCAAAGGGTAAAATATCAATAGAACCAAAACTTCCCTTAGAAACAAAAGATGATTTAAGCATTGCATATACCCCTGGGGTAGCTCAGCCCTGTAGGGAAATAGCAGAGGACGTAGAAAAAGCGTACGATTATACGGCAAAAGGAAACCTGGTAGCCGTTGTAAGTGATGGCTCAGCCGTGCTTGGCCTCGGAAATATCGGTCCTGAAGCAGCACTACCAGTAATGGAAGGAAAAGCTGTTCTCTTCAAAAAATTTGCAAATGTAGATGCTGTTCCTATTGTATTGGATACTCAGGATACGGAGGAAATTATCACTGCGGTTAAAAGAATCTCACCCACATTTGGAGGTATAAATCTCGAGGATATTTCTGCACCTCGTTGTTTCGAAATTGAAGATCGGCTAAAGGAAGAGTTATCTATACCTGTGTTCCATGATGATCAACACGGAACAGCCATTGTAACCGTTGCGGGGATGATCAACGCGTGTAAGCTCACGAATCGAAATATGAAGGACCTCACGGTTGTAATTAATGGAGCGGGAGCTGCTGGGGTTGCAATCGTAAAGTTGCTATTCAAAGCTGGAGTAAGTGAGGTTATGATGTGTGATAGTAAAGGCATTATTCATGATGGCCGCACAGACCTGAATCCAGTAAAGATGGAGATGAACAAACTAACGAACTGCAATAACAGAACGGGCAACCTGAAAGAAGCCGTGGTCGACGCAGATGTGTTTATTGGGGTATCTGCTCCGGGAGTGTTAACCCAGGAAATGATTAAAACGATGGCTCCGGATCCAATCATCTTTGCTATGGCAAACCCTATTCCTGAAATTATGCCGGATGAGGCTAAGCAAGCGGGAGCTCATATTGTTGCTACTGGCCGGTCAGACTTTCCTAATCAGATTAATAATGTACTGGCTTTTCCAGGACTATTCAGAGGCGCCCTGGATGCAAGAATTAGTAAACTTTCAACGGAAATGTTCTTGAAAGTAGCTGAAGCAATAGCATCTTCCGTCGAAAATCTTTCCGAGGAAAAGATTATTCCAAGTCCGTTTGAAGGGCATGTGCCAGAAAAAGTAGCAGAAGCAGTAAGGAGCTTTGCTGACTAGAATAAACTCGTTTGCTCCCGGTCTTTTTTCTGAGCCTGCTCTATTCTGGGTTCTTCTGGAATAGGTTCATCACTTAGCATTTCAGGCATGAAACGTTTTTCATAAATACGACGAGCAATTCCATGTAGTGCCTTTTCTCCTCTGGGGGTGATGCTTAAGAAGCCTTCATCATCTTCATGAAGAAATCCAAAAGTGCGCAAATCATTAACAATTAGATAGGCGAGTTTCTCTGTGATCCGGGAGCTTTTTTCAATGTATTCGCGATGAGGGGGTTCATCTTCACTAATGAATACATTTCCTAGAATAACGAGCTCAATATCTGTCAATGGAAAACCCTCACTTCCTTTGGTTAACAATTCATCCCAGATTTTCTGAGAGTAGAACTGTCCAAACCACCACTTCCCTTCTTTCATCAATTCCTGGGAAATTGAGCAAGAAATATATTCTCCAGCCGGAGCTTTTCTTGGTTCCCCTCTGCTACGGTACATATTCACCATAGTAGCCAGGTCCAGCATATCTATATTGGGAGGGTATCGGAAATGAAAGTTGGTACGCTTTTGCATAAGGGCTACTTATTCAGTCAGCCTT
This sequence comes from Balneola sp., assembly GCA_003712055.1. NCBI lineage: Bacteria > Pseudomonadati > Balneolota > Balneolia > Balneolales > Balneolaceae > Balneola > Balneola sp. The sequence goes on along the minus strand of RHLJ01000003.1, from coordinate 482,578 downwards.
AAAATACTTTTCAAAACCCGACCAAGCAACCTTAGCCTTTGGCTGCAATCAAATCAATAGCGTCTCCAAGAGTGAACTTTTCCGGATCTGTATCTTTGGGCAGTCCAATGTTCTTTTTACCGTGTTTGATATAGGGGCCGTATCGTCCATCCATTACTTTAATGGGAAGTTCAGTATCAGGATGCTTACCAAGATCTTTAAGCTCAGAGCTTTTTCGAGGAGCAGTTTTTTGGTTTAGGAGTTCTATAGCTTCGCCCAACTGTATCTCAAGAACATTACCAGTCTTGGGAATGGATTTGAACTTTCCATCATGAACTACAAAAGGTCCAAAACGACCCACTCCTGCTTTAACCACCTTACCGTCTTCAGGGTGTTCTCCAAGTGTTCTTGGAAGCTGAAGTAATTTTATTGCAGTTTCGAAATCCATGTCCTCAGGAGTCATTCCCTTTAATAAAGAAACTCTCTTGGGCTTTTTATTTTCCTCAGTTACTTCGCCAAGCTGAACATAAGGACCATATCTGCCAGAAAGTAAAAATACAGGAAGGCCTTCTTCTGGATGAACTCCTAGAGGTTTGTCCTCCTCCTCCGAAAGCTTTATAAGTTGCTCCAATTTTTCAACGGTGATGTCGCTTGGGTCAAGATCAAGGGGTAGAGAAGTAGATACTTCTTCGCCATCTTTTTGCATCTTTGCATAAGGGCCAAATCGACCTACCGCAACCTGTATACCTTGGAGTCCATCGAGAGGTAAGTCGAGTAGCTTTGCCTTTTGAGGATCAATTTTGTCTTCTTGTTTCTCCACCTTGGCCTTTAACCCGTTTTCTCCTTTATAGTAATCATCAAGGTATTTTACCGGGTCTTCTGTACCGTTTGCAACACCGTCTAGTTTATCCTCAAGAGCAGAAGTAAAGGCACTATTTACTAAATCAGGGAAGTGCTCTTCCAATAGTGAAGTAACTGCAAAAGCAGTGAACGTTGGTACTAATGCTTTTCCATCAAGTCGGGCATAACCTCGATCCTGGATGGTAGAAATTACAGCGGCATAGGTACTAGGACGACCGACTCCACTTTTTTCAAGCTCTTTTACTAGTGTTGCCTCGGTGAAGCGGGCTGGTGGTTTGGTTTCGTGAGAATTGAACTTTAAATCTTGTAGTTCAGTAGAGTCATTTTCCTTTAACTCAGGCAGGAAATTTTCCTGGTTTTCTAGAGCCGCCTCAGGATCATCACTCCCTTCAACATAGGCTCTGAAAAATCCTGGGAAGAGGATTTTTTTGCCGCTTGCGCGGAAATCGGCCGAAGTATCATTGTTTGTTGCAGTAATGGTAACACCGGTAAACTCAAGCTCAGCTTCAGCCATCTGAGTAGCGATGGTTCGCTTCCAGATCATATCGTACAGCTTAAGCTCTCGATCTTTGAGTCCGGACTTTTCAGGAAGTATGAATCTCGAACCAGAAGGACGAATAGCTTCATGAGCCTCTTGAGCCGTTTTACCTTTAGCGGTATAATTTCGAACTCGTTCAAATAAATATTCTTCACCGTACTGCTCCAGGATTCCCTCACGAGCAGCTTCAATAGCCTGAGAAGATAAACGCGTTGAGTCTGTCCTCATGTAGGTGATGAAGCCTTTTTCATACAGCTTTTGGGCGACACTCATGGTGTCTCTGGCAGACATCCCTAGCTTTCTATTCGCCTCCTGCTGAAGCGTAGAAGTAATAAACGGAGCAGATGGATTTCGTTTTTGAGTATTTACTTCAACATTGGTAACAGTCCAATTAGCTGATTTTAAATCATCAACAAGAGTGCTCGCTTTATCTTCATCCAGAAGAACCACAGAATCCGGCTTCTTTAGTTTTCCGGTGTTTTCATCAAAGTCTTTGCCACTTGCAATTCGGGTACCGTTAAGGTGTGTCAGGTCTGCTTTAAACTCATCGTTCTCCCCTGACTTCTGAAGCATTGCCTGAAGATCATAATAGGTTCCGCTTCTGAATTTCATGCGTTCCCTTTCCCGTTCCACTAAAAATTCTACAGCTACCGATTGAACTCTGCCTGCCGAAAGACCCGGAGAGATTTTTTTCCATAACAGCGGAGAAACGGTATATCCAGCAAGACGATCCAGAATCCGGCGCGTTTCTTGTGCAAATACCAGATTCATATCGATGTCCCGGGTATTTTCTAATGCATTTTGAACAGCCTCTTTAGTGATTTCTCTGAAGACCATTCGCTTTACAGGAACTTTCGGTTTTAAGACCTCCAGTAAATGCCAGGAAATAGCTTCCCCCTCACGATCCTCGTCCGTAGCAAGAATTAGCTCATCTACTCCTTTAAGTTTGTCCTTAAGTCGTTTGACGATTTTTTTCTTATCCGGTGGGGTAACATAAATAGCATAATATCGATCGTCTGGATTGATCCCCAATGTTGCCCACGATTCCTTCTTATACTTTGCGGGGATAAGTTTGGCAGATGCAGGTAAGTCGCGTATATGTCCCATAGAAGAGTCAACCTCATAACCTTTTGGGAGGTATTTGCTGATCGTTTTAGTCTTTGTGGGAGACTCTACAATTACGAGACTTTTCATAGGCAAACAGGGTATTATAAGCCGCTTACTAAAGCTTTCAGCTCTTCGGCATGGGCTTTTGTATCAATTTTTTCAACGGTTGCCAAAATAGTACCATCTGTATCAATAACAAAGGCTGATCGTGAAGGTCCCTCATAAGTCTTGCCATACATCTTCTTTTCAATAATAGAATTAGTGGCTTCCGAGAATTTATAATCGGGATCTGAGGCCAACGTAAAATTTATTCCATGTTTTTTGGCATAGTTCATATGCCCACGGCATCCATCTTTACTGATAGCGATTACGTTAAATCCATTTTCATTGAACCAGTCTATATGGTTAGCTAAATCTACTACCTGGTTATCACAGCTTGGGGTGTTGTTCTTCATATATACCGAAACGATGGTCTTTTTATCCAACAAGTCGCTAAAGAGGACTTCTTTTTCCTCGCCGTTCTGAACCACTTTAAAAGAAAAGGTGATGTCGATTTTTTCTCCTGTCTTGATCATAGTCGTGTTTAATTAGGTTAGTCTGCAACTCTTGATTGTGCCTGGTGCAGTATTGGAAAGTTGCAGGAGTTTGCAATGAAGCATTTCTTGTTTGCCTCGTGATGGATGGAATCTAGTTTGGCTCTCATTCGTTCCTCTAAAACAGTGACTGAAGGGTGAAGTGTTACGCGGGTAAATTTTCCACTTCCACCTTTCTCCTCAGTCATAATTCCGGAAGCTTTATCTTTATATCCCGTTACTATAATTCCCTCTACCGAGCAGAGGTGTAAGAACCAAAGCATATGGCATGATGATAACGAGGCAAGAAATAGCTCTTCGGGATTATATTTTGAACTATCTCCACGAAACGAAGGGTCAGAGGAGCTTTCGATAACCGGCTTACCTCCAGCCTGAATGTTGTGAGAACGCTCATAATCCCGGTAAGAAGCAGTTCCGGACCCTGTATTTCCTGTCCAGGTAATTGTTGCTTGATAGTTATGAGATTTCATATTTATTTATGTGGGTTATAACTAGCTAATAAGGATATGCGAGATTTCTCAAAATACAATTATATGGAACTCTACGATATGTTAACTCACATCAATCCATATAAATATCCGGAGCGGATTACTGAGGTTGAGAATGAACTTGCCTTGAGAAAGCAGCGAGGCGAAGTTCCTGACCGATTGATCCCGGAGATTACATTTAGAAGAGAAGATCTTATCCAAATACTTAAAAGTTTTGGGGTCTTATTGTACGTCCTTTTTCTCTCTTTCTTAGCTTATGTGTTTTTGAATAGCATATTTGAAGATGGTCAATTCAAAAACGTCAATGATTTCTTTTTTGCATTCAATACTTTGATCGCAATACTGGCAATTATAGAGCTGAAGTTTTTGGGTAAGGTGAAGTATCTGAAGTATATCTTACTGGTATACCTGCTTACATCTTTGACCACGTTTGCACTTATTATTGGTGTAGATAAGCTGGCCTTGCCATAGCGACCAGTCTTAACTAAGAATACAGAAATGTTAAGCTAGGTAGTCATGCTGAACTTGTTTCAGCATCTTTGTAAAGCTTCTAAGAAGGATTGATAAGAGAATAGTTAATCAGCGCTTTTCCTTAAGATCCCGAAACAAGTTCGGGATGACCATTATAGTTTTATTAAGTAACATAAAACTCGCTCAAGAGAAACTTCCCAATTGCAGCTACCATCAGGGAATGTTTGATTTCTCCATTTCCAATCATGCCTAGAAATTGTTCCAAAGGAAGCACATGAACATTAATACGTTCGTTTCCATCCAGTTTTTGAGTAGAGGTCTTGTTACAGTTTCGAGCCAGATAGGTATGTGTGTAATTTGTTTGCATAGCAGGATTGGAACTAACATTACCAAGATAAATCCATTCATCAGAGGAATAGCCCGTTTCTTCGGCAAGTTCTCGCATGCACGTTGTTTTGGGATCTTCATTACCATCACAAACACCACCCGGCAGTTCAAGTGTTGGCTTTTCGATGCCATACCGGTATTGCTCAACCAAAACGATATCGTTCTCAGGAGTAAGGGCAATTACATTAATCCAGTCAGGAGCTTCAAGAACAGAGAAAGTAGCTTTATGATTTTCTGAAGGGATGACCATATCCCGCTTTAATACCTTGAATATATTCGTCGTATATTCGACACGCTCGCTGGTAGTATTCCAGGCTTCAATGGTATAATTAAATGAGGAGTCAGCCATGTCCGATTCAATGAGATTAATTCATTCCAGTTTTTCTTCCCCCGAGGAACTTGATAAAGCTACGGAAAAAGCCTGCGATCTAATGGAAGAAATTTATGAAGGCGGGATGTACCCGAAGATGATTGTACATAGAGAGTATTCTGAGTACAATCCGAATATAAAAGGAGAGCTCGCACAACCGAAAGCATTTCGCTGGTATTTAAAAAGGGAAATAAAACGCCTGATAGATAAAAAAGCGGATATCGAGATAAAAGCCTCTCGACCAATAATTGCCCTCAACGATCCAAAGCTAATGGATCATGCCGATGAGGAAGAATGGGATTTCACAAAAAAGAAGATGTTTCTCTTTTCTCCTGAACGAACAGATATCTCCCTGGATCGGCTTTCCCACTATACCGGAACAGACCCGTGTGATTTCCAGCGGTATATTTTGTTTACCAACTACGCGATGCACGTTGAAGTTTTTTTAGAGAAGTACCCTGATTGTATTAAGCCAGCAAGAGATGGGGTTCAGATGCCCGCATACCATCACAAGCTTGCGGATAATAAAGGGCTCACGTTAATAAATATTGGAGTAGGCCCGTCAAATGCAAAAACGATTACCGATCATGTATGTGTACTTCGTCCTGATGCAATGATTATGGTAGGCCACTGTGGAGGTTTGCGAAATCATCAGGAGATTGGTGATTTTGTACTGGCCAGTAGTTATTTCAGAGATGATCGTATTCTCGATGACCTGTTTCCTGTTGGCAATCCGGTCATCCCAAACTATTTACTAAATCTATATCTCAAAGAAGCGCTTGATGCTCATAATCTAAACCATCGTATCGGGACGGTATTTACTACAGGAAATAGGAATTGGGAGTTTTCAGTGAAGCATACGGTTCGGCAAATCCATCAAAGTCGAAGCCTTGCTATAGATATGGAATCAGCAACAGTAGCGACTAATGGATTTAGATACCGGGTACCTCATGCTACGCTACTTTGCGTAAGTGATAAACCCCTTCATGGTAAGCCAAAGCTCTCAGAAGCTGCACAAACTTTTTATCAAAACTCGAAGGAGCTTCACCTTCAAATCGTAATTGAAACGATTGATCTGGTTAAGGCCAATTATCCAAATGGGTTGCCTAACTCAAGTATAAGGGCTTTCAATGAGCCATTGATGGAAGGTGGAGAATAATTTCGTAAAACAGATAATATTTACTGTTTTTCAATAAATATTTATTGATTTAAGAAATTCTAAGCCTTATTGTTGAGGAGAATTTAATCCTCAATACTATGAAACTTAAAAAAGATTGGTCGTTGGCCTATTTTCTATACTACATGTTCAGAATAAGCTTTTGGATTTTCGCTATAAATATATCCCTACAAGTTTTGATACTTCCCTTTATAGGGATAAAAGAAAGCTCTTCGTTTACAATGTCAGGTGTTCCAGTAGTACTTACTGTTGATGCTCTTTCAGGTTCTCCTGATTTAGAAGAAAATGATATTAGTATTTCTATAAGTGAGAATATTCAAAGCAGAATTTTTGTAGCAACTCAAAGTAAAAACAATCTTTGGGCTTTGTTCTATTACAATATGGTTATGATTTTTGACTGGCTAGTTATCCTGATCATATTATATTTTATTTCCAAAGTGCTAAAAAATGTTGCACAGGGCTCTCCTTTCAGTAAGAAAAATGCTCGTTATTTATTTACAGTAGGTTTGTTAATGTTGCTAGGTTCACTCCTTCATATGCTAAGTATATACCTACCCATGCCTTTGCTGGAAGGATTAGTTTTAAGTGATGGTATTAGAGTAAAATCAATAATGATAAAGGAGGGAAACTTTATGATTGGAGGTTTTATGAGCTTAGTACTTGGATATGTTTTCAAAGAGGGCAATAGGATGTATGAAGAACAAAAACTGACGGTGTAATTAATGGCTATTGTAGTAAATCTTGATGTAATGTTAGCCAAGCGAAAAATGAGTCTAACCGAGTTATCCGAGAAAGTTGGACTGACCATGAGCAATCTCTCTATCCTTAAAACCGGGAAGGCTAAAGCGATTCGTTTTTCAACGCTGGAAGCAATTTGCGATGTGTTAGATTGCCAGCCCGGAGATATTCTTGAATTCAATAAGGATTAAGGGCAAATAAATTTTTTTTGTAAGGGTTTCGATTTAATTAGGTCTCACAAGTAAAAAAACACTTGAGACTATGAATTTTACAATAGAAACTTTCACCCCAGAAGATTTTTTAAATCGAACAGTTAAAGAAATGAGGCCGGATGAACAGCCTCGAGAAAAGCTGATGCAAAGCGGAACCATATCCCTTTCTGATGCAGAATTGTTAGCCATTCTATTAAGAACGGGAACAAAGAAACTAAATGTCATCGAAACAGCTCGCGCCTTGCTCGATCACTTCGGAGGGTTGCACAATCTGGTAAAAAGAGAGTGGAAAGAATTGCGAGTGATTCCAGGTATTGCCCGGGTAAAGGCGATAACACTTGAAGCCGCATTTGAGCTGGCTCGAAGAATCCAGGTAGCTGATTTGGGAGAAGAAATTCAGGTGCAAACTCCAGAAGATGTAGCCGCATTCTTTGGACCTAAAATTCGCCACTTGGCCAAGGAAGTATTTATGGTGGCTTTCCTAAATAACCGAAAAGTGATTACCGGTTTTCAGAAAATCAGCTCTGGGGGAAGCAATGCAACCATTGTAGAACCTTCCGAAATCATGAGGCAGGCAATCATAAATCAAGCAAGTTCCATTATTCTTGTTCATAACCATCCTTCCGGTCATGACAGGGCTTCACAAGCTGATATTAATCTTACAAAGAGGATCATAGAGTCAGGGAAGTTACTGGGAATTCCTGTTGATGATCATATTATTATTGCTGGTTATAAATACGTCTCATTACGTACCCTGGGGCATTTCAATTAAGAATTGCACAATTATTCAATTAGCAATGAAGGAGAATATTATTCTTATCAAGACCTATGATTTTGCGGTTCGAACAGTAGGCTTATATAACCATCTTTGTAAAACGAGGAGAAATTTTGAGATAGCTAAGCAAGTGCTCAGGAGTGGTACCTCAATTGGTGCTAACTCTGAAGAGGCAGTTGGGGCACAATCAAAGAAAGATTTTATTCATAAACTCAGCATTGCATATAAAGAAGCCAGAGAAACAAAATATTGGTTAAGGTTGCTGCGAGATACGCAATGCCTAGAACTTAGAATTGCAGAATCGATGTTGAAAGACATAGAAGAGATTTTGGCAATACTGGGTAAAATCAAAATTACATCATATAAGAATTCATAATTGAATAATTGTACAATTCTTAATTGATACAAGCGTATCTTTACGCCCAATCCGAAAGCGAATAAAGAATGAAAGAATATCTCGAGCAGCTAGTTAAAGATTCACTTGCTCAGTTTGAATTAGAAGAAATTCCTGAAATCCATCTCGAAGCTCCTAAGGTTGCCAGCCATGGAGATGCATCAACGAATATTGCGATGATGCTAGCCAAACCGCTCCGAAATAATCCGAGAGCAATAGCACAGCAGTTGGTAGAGGGAATAACTTATGATGTAGGAAAAATATCCTCTATTGAAATTGCTGGCCCCGGTTTTATCAATTTTAGATATGCCAATAATTACCTGTACGATCAATTAAAATCAATTATCGAGCAGGGAGCTGACTTCGGGAAAACCAATTCAAATGAAGGGAAAAAAGTACAGATCGAATTTGTGAGCGCTAATCCAACCGGACCTCTTACCGTTGGTCATGGAAGAAATGCGGTTCTTGGTGATACTATTGCCCGGTTAATGGAATGGACCGGAGCAGAAGTAGATCGCGAATATTATTTCAATGATGCTGGTCGACAAATGCGCGTATTAGGGCAAAGTGTTAAGGCTAGATATCTTCAAGAATTAGGAAGGGAAGCAGAATTTCCTGAAGGAGGTTATGAAGGGGAGTACATCGTCGATATTGCAAAAGAACTTATTAAAGAGAAGGGTGATGTTTTATCTACCGCTGATGATTGGATTCCTTTTAAAGAAAGAGCTGAGGAAGAAATTTTTGCGGATATAAGTGGCACGCTCAAGAGAATGAATATCCATATGGACTCTTATTTCAATGAGCATAGTTTATACGAAAGTGGAGATATTGAATCGGTAGTTTCAAAATTAAGGGAGAAAGGACTCGCTTATGATGCCGAAGGTGCGACCTGGTTTAAAACTACCGAGTTTGGGAAGGAGAAAGACACCGTTTTAATAAAAAGCACAGGAGAACCGACCTACAGGTTACCAGATATAGCATATCATGCCAACAAACTAGATCGTGGCTATGATGTATGTATAGATATTTTCGGCGCAGATCATATTGCTACTTACCCTGATGTACTTTCCGGGTTAACAGCACTCGGTTATGACTCTTCGAAGATTGATGTAGTTGTATACCAGTTTGTAACGATTGTGAAAGATGGACAGCCTTTTAAAATGAGTACAAGAAAGGCCAATTTTGTAACCCTTGATGAATTGATGGAAGAAGTAGGTTCTGATGTTACCCGCTTCTTTTTCCTGATGCGTTCTCCAAACACTCATTTAGAATTTGATATTGCCCAGGCTAAAGAAGCGGGAGAAAAAAACCCGGTATTCTACCTCCAATATGCCCATGCTCGTATTTGTAGTATTCTTAGGAAAGCCAAAGAAGAGTATTCTTTTTCAGGGGATGCTAACCTGAAGCTACTAACTCACGAAGCAGAAATTTCACTTCTTAAAACCGTATTCAAGTTCCCCGAAGCAATAAAGAGTGCAGCCGATGCAAAAGAGCCTCATCGTGTTATTAATTTTCTGAACGATGTTGCTTCAGCATTCACCACCTTCTACCATGACTGTAGAATTATTGGGGTAGAAAAAGAATTAGCGCAAGCAAGAATAGCGTTAGCTAGTGTTACTGCTCAAGTCCTCAAAAATGGACTAACTATTTTAGGGATTACAGCTCCGGAGAGGATGTGATTGAAAAGAACCAGGCACATATTGATCTTATTTTTAATTTTCACTTCTTGTGATTTAGGGCTTGAGAATGAACAAGATCTTTCCGAAGGTTGTCCTGGTTTTCTCACGGTTGCTGAACAGATGCCAGTTCTGATAGGAGGCATTGCATCATTAACAAGTCAAATTAACTATCCACCCTTGGCAAGAAGAGCAGGAATTGAAGGTAGAGTGACCGTTCAATTTGTTGTAAATAAAGAAGGAGAAGTAACAGAACCGCGAGTGATTAGAGGAATAGGAGGTGGAGCAGATGAAGAAGCTTTGAGGGTAGTAAAACTGGCAAAATTTAGTCCAGGAATGAATAACGGAGAACTGGTTTGTGTTCAATACTCCCTACCAATAGTGTTTAGATTACCAGATTGACCTCTTATTTAATCAATACCATCGATCTGGTTTCGACAAAACTTCCAGCTTCTATACGATAATAATACACCCCACTTGAAAGAGATGAAGCGTTAAACGGAATCTGATGGTACCCAGCCGTAAGTTGCTCATCTACTATTAGGGCTACTCGTTGACCAAGTGCATTGAATACCTCAATACGTACAGGTACCGACTCAGCTAAACTAAATTGAATGGTAGTAGTTGGGTTAAAGGGATTTGGAAAGTTTTGAGCAACAGAATAGGTATATGGAGAATCGGTATTCTCAGTATTAGGCTCATCGGTGCGGTTTATAGAAATTCTGAATCTTCCGCTGGTCAATGTTGACAGAGTAAAGGAATATTCAGAAAATGCTCTCATATCCAGCTCCACATCATGAGAATCATCATGTAGTGTAAACTGCCAGTTTTCGGGGATCGATTTACTAAGTGCCCAGTTAATCGTATAGAGCCCTTTTTCAGAAACAGATAGATTAATGGGTATTTCATCAACCTCAGCTAATGAAGATCTGCCTTCGAAAACATTGATCCCATTTTCACTTTCAAAAGAAAGTTCGCTCGAAGCTCCATTTAAAGATTTTAAGCGGAGCATATCCCAATTATCAATTCCTGAACCAGCCACTTCATTGAAGATTAGGTGAGCTTGGTTGTCCAAAACCGTTTTCGTGTCATCCTTTAGTTCAAAACGGATGTATTGGGGAATTGGAGCTGAAATCTGTTTCCCAAAATAAGTTGGTTGACTAGATGACTTTTGTGATTGCCTAAATCGTAGTACCGGACTGGTATCAGTAGCTTGCACAAAAAATCCCTGCATAGGAGCTATGTATCTGCCGGCATCACCAACCTGAGATGAAGAGCTATAATACATATAAGCCTGAGTCTCGGGGTCCCATGTAGCATAACTGGTACTGATATTTGTCGAATTGGAAACAATGTTATGCCAGTCTAAACTCCCTGCAAAAGGGTTACCGACAAGATTATAACTTAGAGAGTCATGAGAACCGCGTGTGAGGTCTAGTATTACAGAGTCTGGCTCAGTTCCGTTGAATTTCAATCCCTGTGGTAGAATATCTCCTCCTCCGAATTCCGAACTATACATATAGAAAGGGTACCCTTCACCGGAAGTAAAGGTGCTGTCATTTCCTATATATCCGGAAAATGACTGATCCTGGCTATCGAATAAAAACAGGTTTGATTGGTTTTGTGAAACGCTTATTTCTGCCCATGCGCCACCCTGTGTGTGAAAACTATCTTGAAGAACACTAAACATAGAACTTCCAAAAGGAGAAGAGATTAATCGCCACCCGGAATTGGTGCTATGAAAGGTTCGGGTATAATTCAGAGAACCCTTGATACTTCCGTTTTCTTTCTCCAGTAAAGCTGTTTTTAAAGAATCGCTCAATAAGGTAACGGAATAGTTATCCGTTGAAAGTGAGCCATTAGCAAGGTAAAGGCGCGAGTAAATATTTAGGTCAGAACCCATATTTACAGAGTCACCATCTGAGTTAATAGTCAATTCACCTAACTGTTCACTACTTGCTTTAAAAGCTAATGAATCTGAGTCCGCGTCCCAGTTCAGAATAGAAAGTGTTGAAGAAGTATCACCAGAAAAGCCGGCGCCTCCTGACTCATAATACACTCCTCCATATAAACTCAGATCATTTTCATTAAGGATTAGCTCAGCCGATGAGCCGTCAAAAGTTATACCTCGGGTGCCAGCTGTTTGGTCTAGTGTAATGGCGTGATTCAGTACAGCTCTTTGTAAACTTGTTGAAGGAACTACTCCATTTTCCCAGGTAGAACTATTTGACCAGTTACCAGAGGCGATCGTTTCAATGGAAATTTCAGGTTCAGCATCACTAACCAAAATGGATATTTGTTGACTTCCAGAATTAAGACTTCCTTCATGGCTTATAGATACCGTGTAAGTTCCTGAAGAAGGATTTTCGATATAAACCTGCTCTATATTATCAACATCATTATCTCCGGTTGTAGCCAAATTATCTGGATTTGATTGATCCAGGGTCCAGGGTTGGTGGCTACTCAGGTCCGGGTCGGTAACAGAAAGGTCGATATCATTCACCAATAAAATATCAGTTGGGTCATCTAATGAACTAGGAGATATTCCCTGGGGATCGGTCCAGGCTACGGTTACGATTAATGGTCGATCAGACGAATGAGTGATGGATAATTGAATCGTATTTCCATCAGTTAATAAGGTATCTTTTAATATTGTGCCCGATGGGTTTTCACTATTTGAAGACAGGAAGCGAACAGCACGCTCAGTATTCATAAGACCCCAGCCGGTTTTAAAGTCCGGGCCAGTATTCTCAACATCATCTGCCGTATGCGCAAGTAATGCTCTTAAGGATGCTGAAGTTAAGGTATCTGAATTGAGATCTTGATAATGCTGCCTGATCAAAGCGACAGACCCTGCTACAACGGCTGTAGCAGCCGAAGTTCCTGAACCCGTTGAATAAGCATCGTCAGCTGAAGAGGTGGATGTGTAAACGCCAGTTGGGGCAACAATATCAGGCTTTATTCTGCCGTCATCAGTTGGTCCAAATCCAGACCCTGATATTGGACTCACAGAACTTAAATCATCAAAACTATTCGAGGAGCTTTCAACAGCCCCTACAACAAGGACATTTTTTGCAAGTGAAGCAGCATTAACAGATTCAAAGCCAGTTGAGCCCCCATCTAACTCTCTTACTGAAGTCGAATCCTGCACGCAATTAAAATCGGAATCATATTTCCAGTGCTTCAATGGCTGTGAATCAGGGCCATCTCCCCGTTCATTACCAGCAGCTTTTATGATCAGGTAATTGGGATAAAGATATGCGACACTATCCCATTGTTCGGCTTGTGAATCATAGTACCCAAATTGGTATGCTTTTACAGAGTCAGCTGATTCAATAGTAAACCACATCCATTCAGGATCAGACCCACAAAGACTAGAGTTTGTTGTCCAGCCCGCAGTTTCACTATAGGGATGAGCCGAGGTTAGCAATCCACTTGCTGCTTCGGTTGCCATCTCTGAAATATCACTATTCCAGTTCCAGGCCTCAACAGTAGCAGAACCAGCCATTCCTCGTGCATCACTTTCGATCCCCGAGGCTACCATTGTGCCAACCATTTGGGTGGCATGAGCATTATTTGTTCCGGATTCTGAATCTTCAAAGGTAACTCTTCCGCTATATTCCTGATGAGTCAATCTGGGTTGGTTTTCATCCCAATATCCAAGTACTTGTCCATCACCCGATAAATCCAGCCCAGCAATTCCATCACTCCAGATTTCATCATTGTGTATAGCTTGAGCAGCGGCCAGATTTGCTGATTGTGGAGCCGAGGGTAGGAGCATTAGAGGGCTAAGTTCACCTATTGCTTCATCTTCACTCGAAACAGGCACGTTACTTGAGTTCGAGCAGCTAATTAGCAATGTCCCTATAACTAATACTAGAATTCGCATCTGGTGGAGAAAAGTCCAAAAAGATAATGCGAATTATAGAGAAGAAATAACCCTAATTATTTGGAGTGAGTTTTGAAAAACAAACAATTCCACGGTTAATTTGGTCAGAAACTTTAAAGCCGGCTTGTTTAAACAATTCGTTGCTTTCTTTGACGGTCCAGAATTTAATGCCTCCCAAACCAATAGATTCCTGAAGCAGTCTCCCATACCAGGCATCGCTTTTGATCAAATGCATCATGAAGAAAACGCCATCAGCCTTAATAACTCGTCGGGCTTCATAAAGTACTTTAAGGGGTTCATCCAACTCATTTAATGTGCCGCCCATAACAATTCCATCAAAGGCCTTGCTGAAAAAAGGGAGTTCTTTTCCATTAGCCCGAACCAAAAACATATCGGTTTCATCTGCTTCAGCTTTTAAACGTGCCTCTTCTAGCATTTGAGAAGAGAAATCTAGCGCTACAATGTGGGCTTCTTTTTGAGCTGCTTTTAGTGCTCGGGCGTATAGAGCTGTGGAACATCCAAGATCAAGATATAATCCATTTGCCCTTGGCGAAGTCCAGTCTATTAATAATTCGTGTTCTTTTTCAATGGGGAAGTCCTCACCTGAAAGAAGGGATAGAGATCGCTTTCGCCAAATATCTTCGTAGAGCGAAGCAGTTACTTTAAAATGATTGGTGGTTTGAGCAATGGTAGTAAAGCCTGGTCCCTTGCCCATAATATCTATGATATTGTTCTTTACCTGATATTCATCTCCCTCTTGAGAACAAATGGTTCCATTAAATGGCATCGCTAATTCGGAAATGTCCTCAGGTACATGAATGGTCGCTCTCTCATCAACCGGTGATCTTAGTTCTAAATTCATATCCTTCTTTTTAAAATTGACAGCTACTTACGCCACGAATTCTATGGTGTTTCACTACTTTTGTAGCACTAAAGAAATCTGTGCACCCTTATGAACACTTAACATCTCCGAAGCATTTCCTTTATTGATACCCACCTCTAACATCCCGGAACTTCCTATAAAGGCCACAGGTTCGCCAGGCTCCACATCACCAAAAGTATTTACCAGGTGATCGATGATTGTATTCCCTACATAAATCTTCACTTTTCTTCTTCCTACCATATCTTCAAGTAATTGCTCAGAAATATTGGTAATTAAGTTACCAAAGCGGTCAATATGGATTACCCAGCCTTGCAATCCATCTTTGTCACCTAGTGGAACAGCCCAGTGGTAGGTTACAAGGTCTTTAATAGGATCTCCTAGGTCTTTTAAAGAAACTCCATTGCTTATATGTGCTGCGATAGGAGCGAATATATCTCTTCCATGGAAAGTTCTTGAGCGCTCTTTACGCCAGTACTTTTGCTTATTGAGCTTATAAGCTTTGAATTTGAATTCATCGTAAAGAAGGGAGAAGATGCCGTTATCAGGGCCGACGAAGTACTGATCTTCTATCTTTAAAACGATAGGATGTCGCTCGGTTCCAACTCCGGGATCCACAACAACAAGGTGTACAGTTCCTGGAGGGAAAAGAAAAGCAGCATTGCGAGTAACCCACGCTCCAGCCATAATATCTTGCGGAGGAATGTTATGAGAAACATCGATTAGGCGAACATCCGGAGCAATTCCTAAAATGACCGCCTTCATGGCGCTTACATAATGGTCTTGTAGTCCAAAATCAGTAGTGAGGGTAATTACCTGGCTCATCAGGCATAGCTGTTCAGCATCACGGGCATTACCAGCATCAGAATATCTTCGTTTTCATCGTCACTGGATGGCTTAACAATTCCAGCTCTATTTGGAGAGGAAAATTCAAAACTTACCTCCTCATCATCAATGTTGCTAAGCACATCTCCGAGGTATTTAGCGTTGAAGCCAATTTCCATGCTTTCATTGTTGTATTCGCAATCAATGGTTTCTTTTGCTTCGCTGCTCATATCTAAATCTTCGGCACGAATAGTCAACTTATCAGTATCTAGCTGGAGGCGAATTTGCCGGGTAGTAGAACTGGAGAAAATAGATACCCTTCTTACGGTTGAAAGCATCTGCTCTTTGCTGATGGTCAAAAACTTATCATTATCACGAGGAATAACGGAATCGTAGTTAGGATACTGCTCATTAATGAGGCGAGTGATTAGAATGGTATTACCACTTTTGAAACGAGCATGGTCCTGCGTCACTGTTACATCACAGCTTTCTCCGGAAATAGTTTTCTGAATGAGGCTAAGAGCTTTATCAGGAATGATGAAATTAGCATCAGAATCGGCTTTAATTTCTTTATTCGAGTACTTAACTAATCGATGCCCATCAGTAGCCACAAATCTGCTTCCCTCCGTTCCGATCTCAAAATAAACCCCCATCATAGCAGGACGAAGATCGTCACTGGAAACAGCGAAAAGAGTCTTGTTAATTGCTTTATGAATTAACTCGGAGCTGGAAGCAATGTTTATTCCGCCCTCTAAGCTTGGAACCTCGGGGAATTCTTCAGACTCATCACCAACAAGCTTATAATTACCTTTATCCGTTTTGAAATTGATGTTTTTGCGCTCATCAACTTCAAAGAATACTGTGATATTTGGTAATTGACGGAGCGTCTCAAGTAAGCGCCGGGCAGGAATAGCGACAGCGCCATCCTCTTCAATATCAGCCTCGATGTATTCGATGATAGAAATCTCAAGATCGGTTGCCGTAAGCTTTAGTTTACCATCCTCACTTTCAAAAAGAATAGTTTCTAAAATAGGTAAGGTCGCTTTTGACGGAACGGCACCGATAACTGCCGATAAGCCTTTGTTAAGTTCGCTACTTGATACAGAAAATTTCATGAAATGTGTTTTTAATGTGTTCAGGACAATTTTTTCCCCAATATTGCCCTTTCGAAATAGTGTGCTTATACTAAGAAATCCTTGTTCTCTCTGCAACCAGATAGAACAGCAAAATACTATTCAAATAACCCTGTTTTCTTATCGTTAGAGCGCTACTGTATTATTTTTAAATTGAAGCCTAGTATTATTTGATGAGAAGTATTGTCTCGGCGCTACTTATTCTTTTATTCCTTTCTTCCCAGGGGTTTGGTCAATCTACCTTAGCTAAGTATGGAAATGATTTCCTGAGCACAGGAGCCGGAGCCAGGGGATTAGGTATGGGTGGAGCTCATTCTGCTTTGGCTAATGATGTTACAGCGGGGTATTGGAATGTAGCCGGGCTTTCTAACCTGGAAAGACCTGAAATCATTTATATGCACTCCGAGCGCTTTGGTGGGATCGTTGGGTATGACTATGGCTCATTTGCCATGCCATTATCTTCGGGAAGCGGAGTGATTGGTGTTAGCTTTTTTCGACAGGGAGTAGATAATATCGCAAATACACTAAATGCATGGGATAATACCAGGGGAACTAATGGCGGGCCCAGGGAAGATGCCGAGTCTTACATCACTCGCTTTAGCGCTGCTGATATGGCTGTCTTTATTTCTTATGCCAAAAAACGAGATGAACGACTTTCCTATGGGGTTTCTGCAAAGATTATTCACCAGCGTTTAGGTCCATTTGCAAATGCATGGGGCTATAGTTTAGATGTTGGTGCTCAATTGAAAACAGATTTGGTAGACTTAGGGGCTTCGATTCAGGATGTGACTACCATGCAAAAGATGTGGACAGTGAACGAAGAGGAATTTAATGGCTCCAACGGGCAGTCTTTTCAGGAAACATTTGGGGATTCTATTCCCTCTGGTCAAAATGAGTATGTACTTCCTTCAGTGCGTATTGGAGCCTCGAAATCCTTTTCCATAAATGATTTTGATATTGTAGGAGCAGCCGATTTAAACCTGCTTTTCGAAAATCGTCAGGCTTATTATTTGAATATCTCCAGGATGAGCATTGAGCCCCATATTGGTGGAGAGGTTACCTACAAGAAAAGAATCTCTGCCAGAGCAGGATTAACGGATTTTATAGACGATCCGGAATCCGGGTTTTCAGTTTCTCCTACCCTTGGTCTTGGTTTCAGAGTTTCTTCATTCTACATCGACTATGGCTTCGCAAGCTTCGCCGGAGTTTCAAGTAACCTTGGATATACCCATCGCATTTCTTTAAAGTTTGATTTGAAGAGATCTTAATACTTCTTTTTCAAGAGGTCATCCCGGACTTGACACTGAATCGAGTTCAGCACAGGTTCAGGGATCTGTAGTGGTAGATAGATCGAATAACCAGACTTCTAAAACAAAACCACTCCTCACAGATGCTGAAACAAATTCAGCATGACTAATGAGTTTTTGTCTTATTTTGATCGAAAAATTGAAGAAAAACATTCTTTTCATTTGTAGCCAAAACAAGTTACGTAGTCCTACAGCAGAACAAATATACTCTACAAGGGAAGATTTGAACGTATTATCAGCAGGGTTAAATAATGATGCCGAAAACCCTGTTTCAGTCGATCTACTAACATGGGCAGATTCGATTTATGTAATGGAAAAAGCACATTTGAATCGACTGAGAAAAAAGTTTGGAGAATACTTAAAGAATCAAAAGCTTGTAAGCTTAGATATACCTGATATTTACGAATTCATGGAACCTTCACTGATTGAAGAACTGGCAAAAAAGCTTCGTAGATTTATTGGAAACCCAAATGATTGATCTAATTGTTTAAAAATTGCGAATCATTCTACTAGGTCCTACTGCCTCTGGTAAAACCAGTTTATCGATTCTCTTAGCAGAGGAACTAGGCACTTCCATCATCTCGGTAGATTCCAGACAGTGTTATAAATATCTAGACATCGGTACAGCAAAACCAACAAGTGAAGAAATGGAGAGAGTTTCACATTTCAATATTTCAAACCTGGAACTGGAAGAAGAGGACAGTGCAGTAAAATTTCTTGAAAGAGCTGGGGAATGGGAACAAGAAGTTCTGGACACATCAGAGCATGTAATTTATGCAGGGGGAAGTACCCTTCATCTTACAGGATTAATCCAGCCATTTGATAACGCACCTGATTCTAATGCAAAAAACATAGAAGCATTAAACCAACGAATTGGAGAAGAAGGCATAGAGGGTTTATTTAATCAGCTTAACGAAGTTGATCCGGATTACATCCCAAGAATGGATGGAATGAACCGACAACGAATCATTCGCGCATTGGATGTATGGATGCAAACAGGAAAGCCTTTTAGCTCTTTTCATCAGGAGGCTAGTATACAGCCAGATTCAAAAACCATCGTTTTTGGGCTTGAGTGGGAAAGAGAAAAGCTTTATGAACGAATCAACCAAAGAGTAGATGAAATGATTGAACAAGGTTTGGTTGAAGAAGTTCAATCGATATTGGATAAAGGACATTCTAAAAAACTACAGTCTCTGCAAACCGTGGGCTATAGAGAGGTTATCAGTTATCTGGAAGGGGATTTTACCAGAGAAGAGATGATCGAAAAAATCAAAACCAATACCCGGCGCTATGCAAAGCGTCAGCTTACCTGGTTTAGGCGATGGGATTTCATCAATTGGTCAAATGCCGAGAAATACTCTGCAAAAGAGCATATAGACCAAGTGTTTAAGGGGTTAGAAAGCAAGTAAGGTTTGTAAAAAGCGTGACTGTTCATTTCAAATCCTCTTAAAAACCGTTTTCTTTAAGGGCTTATTTCAACGCAATGTTAAATCAATGAAACTATCGGTACTACTTCTTCTGGGGATTTTAATCTCTGCCACTACTTT
Source organism: Balneola sp. (assembly GCA_003712055.1). Lineage (NCBI taxonomy): Bacteria > Pseudomonadati > Balneolota > Balneolia > Balneolales > Balneolaceae > Balneola > Balneola sp. The sequence continues at coordinate 463,231 of RHLJ01000003.1, read as the reverse complement.
TGCTCAAACCCCTTCTATTAACGAAAAAACGGAAGGCCTAACTGTAACCGAGGGTTATTTCGACTACTACTTTGATGAAGCGAAAGACCAGCTTTGGCTAAAAATTGATAAGCTGGATACTGAATTTTTATATGCCAATTATCTTTCTGCTGGAGTTGGCTCGAATGATATCGGGTTAGATCGAAGTCAACAAGGAGGAGAGCGTATTGTTTACTTTGAAAAGCGAGGGCCTAAAGTATATCTCATTCAGCCAAACCTCGATTACATTGCACGATCAGATAACGAACTTGAAAAAAAGTCGGTCCGTGAAGCATTTGCGTCTTCTATTCTCCACGCTTTTCCGGTAGCAGCTGAAGAAGATGGTGAATATCTCATTGATTTAACTCCTTTCCTCATTCGTGATGCCCATAATGTAATAGGCAGACTTAGAGGACGGGGAGAAGGAAATTACAGTCTCGACAAGTCTCGTTCATCCCTTTATAAAGAAGGAACATTCAATTTCCCCAAAAATAGTGAATTTGAAACTCGCTTAACCTTTAGCGGAAGCAATCCCGGTGGGCAAGTTCGATCTGTAGTCCCATCTCCTACCTCAATTACTGTTCGCCAACATCATTCGTTTGTTGAATTACCCGATGATAATTATACCCCAAGAAAGTATGATCCTCGAGGAGGTTACTATCCTACTTCATTTATGGATTATGCTTCTCCTATAAACGAACCGATGGAAATTCGATTTATAAATCGTCATCGACTTGAAAAGAAGGACCCTTCTGCTGATGTAAGCGAAGCCGTTGAGCCCATCATTTACTATTTGGATAATGGTACTCCTGAGCCAGTCCGCAGTGCGTTGCTTGATGGGGCTCGTTGGTGGAATGAAGCCTTTGAGGCCGCTGGTTATAAAGATGCTTTCCAGGTTAGGATTCTTCCTGATGATGCCCATCCATTAGATATCCGGTATAATGTCATTAACTGGGTGCATCGCTCTACTCGGGGATGGTCTTATGGTGGATCAGTGGTAGATCCAAGGACAGGTGAAATTATAAAAGGGAATGTTCTCCTTGGTTCGCTAAGAGTTCGTCAGGATTACATGATTGCTACTGGTTTGCTTGCTCCTTTTGAAGAAGGGACTGAGAACGATCCCAGGATGTTGGACATGGCTTTAGCGAGGATTCGTCAGCTTTCCGCGCATGAGATCGGTCATACTCTTGGGATCTATCATAATTTTACCTCTAGTGTTAATAATCGCGCTTCCGTAATGGATTATCCTCATCCTAAAGTGGATATCGTAAATGGAGAGCTGGATTTAAGTGATGCCTATGACGTAGGTATTGGAGATTGGGATAAAGTTACGATCGAGTTTGGCTACCAGGATTTCCCTGAGGGTACCAACGAAGAAGAAGCTCTAAATGAAATTTTAGAAGATGCGCATGACAGGGGCCTGAAATATATATCCGATAGTGATGCGCGCCCTCAGGGAGGGGCTCATCCATTTGCTCACCTTTGGGAATATGGAAACGACCCCGTTTCACAATTGTCTCATATCCTCGAAGTGAGAGAAATAGCGCTTAGCAATTTTGGAGAAGCCAATATTCCTATGGGTACACCAATGACCTATCTCGAAGATGTTTTGGTGCCGATTTACTTATTTCATCGATATCAGCTTGAAGGAACTGTTAAACTAATTGGAGGTCTTGACTACTCCTATAAGCTTCGTGGTGATAACCAGCCTAACCCACAGATTGTAGAAGCCAGAATGCAGCGACGAGCTTTACAGGAAATGTTGTCTGCAATTGATCCTGAGGTACTGGCGCTTCCAGAGAATGTGCTGGATATGATCCCGACCCGTCCACCTGGAATACCATCAACTCGGGAATTATTTAAGGGAAATACCGGTCCCTCATTAGACGCCTTGGCAATAGCAGAAACGGCAGCGAATGTACCTATTAGCTTGATATTGAATCCATGGAGAGCTAATCGACTTGTAGAATATGGTGCAAGAGATAACAACCTATCCCTTCAGGAAACCATTGATGAGTTAATCGAAGCATCTTGGGGTAAAAGAGCTGGAGACGATTACTTAGGTTCAATCCAGCAAGTTGTAAACCATCTGGTAACAGTAAACCTGATTAGGCTTCATGCTTCCAATCAGGCAAATCCTCTTACTAAAGCGATTGTATTCAATAAGCTTCAGGAGTTGGAAGAAATGTTGAGCGAGAATGGTTCCGCTATGGCTCAACAATCTGCAGTTATGATTGATAGCTACCTGGATGACCCGGAGGAATTCGAAATGCCTAACTCTTTGTCTCCGCCTCCAGGATCACCTATTGGCTCTGGTGGTTTACACTATTGCGGTTTTTAATTCAGTTTGCCATTTCGAACGAACGTGAGAAATCTAAACAAACACGTTAGATTTCTCGGTACCCTCGAAATGACAAGCTCTTAAATAGATTCAAATCTTGAAAATCATTCCTTCCGAAACCTTGCTGAATGCCTATGCTCAGGGAATTTTCCCTATGGCAGAAAGTCGTTCTTCGGAAGGAATAAACTGGTATTCAGCTTCAGAACGGGGAGTGATCCCTATTGAAGAATTTCATATCTCGAAAAACGTTTTAAAGCTCATTCAAAAAGGACAGTTCGAAGTACACATCGATAAAGCCTTTCGTAAAGTAGTACAAGCATGCGCGAACAGGGAAACTACCTGGATTAATGATCTGATTATCAACTCATATGATGTGTTAAATCAGTCTGGATATGCGCATAGTGTGGAAGTATATCTGGATGAGGAATTGGTTGGGGGACTTTATGGGGTTCATCTTAAGTCAGCCTTTTTTGGTGAAAGTATGTTTAAAAATGTACCCGAAGCAGATAAGGTAGCGCTGTACTTTTGTCATCAAATTTTAGAGAAAAATAAGTTTACTCTCTGGGATACCCAGTTTTTTACTGAACACCTCGCCCGATTTGGTTGTATTGAGATTAAAGCAGCTGAATACCATAACATGCTTGAAAAGGCATTAATGGAAGAAGCAGAGTTTATTTTTTCAACCTGATGGTCATCATTCCAGCTGGAAATATTCCGGATAAAAAAGAAGCCTCGTAAATGGTTTTAGTCTTTCTTGAAAGGTTAACAAAAGCTTCCAGAAGATGATTATAAATCAAAACCCCTTTTTCAAAATGGATATGGGTATACATCACTTCTTCAAAATGAAAATCGAAATAATAGTCCCTGTTGAATGAAGAGCCCTTAACAAAGAACTCAAAGGTTTTATGAGAAAATCTTTTTTTATGGGTTGGGTCGATAAAGTTATACCTGGAAGTGTAATGAGGCACCCGTATTTCTATAATGCCAGCTGGTTTAAGAATTCGGTGAATGTCTTTTAGTAAGGGAATGTATTCAAGATGTTCCAGCAGATCTTGAGCAAGAATAAAGTCGAATTGATTTTCTTCGAAGGGTAAGGGCAGGTTATTTACATCATGCACCACATCTATCCCGGGCAGTTCAGCTATATCCAGGTTTATCCAGCCTTCACGAATATCATTTCCGCAACCAAGATTTAATTTCATGCGCCGAACTTATGAAATAAAAACCCCCGCTAAAAATATTAGCGGGGTCAGTAATCTTATGCGTGATTGGTTATTCGTTAATGATTGTTATTGGTGATTCACCTTTCCAATAACCATTAACGAATAACAAATAACTAAATAAATTAATACTCAGTAACTACTACCTGGCTGATGGCTTGTTCACGACTTATTTGTCCTCGATCTAAATCCTGGAACAGAGATTTTTTAACTTGAATATCCATTCGTTCAGGGATTTCATCAGGGCTTCCGCTAACAGTAATAGAAAGCAAAAGGTATTGGTCATTGGTAACTGAGCTTAAAGTTCGGCCATAGTCAATTACATACTCTCTTAGGTTGTCTTTCAGTTCTTCAAAAGCGGTAGCCACTTTTTCGAGGTATTCTTCATACTCTTCCTGCTCTTTCTCTTTATCAAAGCCACTTTGAGCCAATGCGAATTCTCTGGCAAGAGAAATAGCCCAACGATTGTTCTCATCAGAGTATCGAACATTTAAAGAAAAGATAGCGCCAAAGTTATCCAGGTACAGGTAATCAACATTACTAGCGCCATGAAGTTTAAAGCTGTTAGTAGGTTGATTACTAAGCGCTGTCTTAAAGATGTTACCCATTACTTTAAGATCAAGGTATTCCTTCTCTTCAGAGGTAGCTACATCTACCTTATTGTCAAAAGCAGATGCGTTAAGTCTGCCGGATCGATAGTCATTTAGATCCTTAACTGTTGTTGAAACGGAGATGATAGGTAAAGGCTCTGGCTTGTCCTCGTTGTCATTACTTTGAGTGTTTTGCCCTCGCACAGTAGACAAAGTATAGAACAAGTCTCTGGAGGTACTTTGATTGGAGCCGTATATCACCATGATTTTTTCATCATTTCCAAGCTGACCTATGGTTGTACCATAGTCTCTAAGAAAAGAAGTGATACGATCTACCACGGTTTCCTGAGTAATCTCTCCACTTAGCTTAGGGTCTCCATCTCCATCATAATAGAAAGAATAGGAGGAATATCTAGTTCCAGATGAGGTCATATATATATTTCTGGATGGGCTATTAATCTTAAAGATGATACCATAACCCGGTAAATAAGTGCCTTTAACAGATCGGCTTGAAAAAGATGTGGAGACAACACCATTAACAACAATCGTTGGCTCATTGGTACCCGTACGTAATTGTTGGGTTTTGAATAATTCACCGAGAATGTTTTCCATGATGCTTATATCGCGGTTCATGCGGTTGGCATCAATAGTTTGAGCAAATGCGGAAGTTGAAAGGCTAACACCCAACAATCCGATCAGTAGATATGTGTGTATTTTTTTCATGGTTCTAGTAGGTATGATTTTAGTTTGTGCTTACGGTTTGTATGATTTCGCCTAACACCTGATCGGTTTGCCGAAAGCGGTTATCTGTAGCTTGTTGAAGGTTTGAAATGCCATAGGTAAGGAACTCAAGATCAGACTCTCTCTGATTATATAAGTAATTAGCAAAGGTTGAGAGTGTTTCTTGAAACTGGATTTCTTGCTGTTCCTGAGAAGCCAGTATGAATTCACCAATCATAGCCGCATTCTCTTGCTGCACCTGATTTATTATCATATCAACCTGGGCCGCAGTATATCCTGTTTGCACAGGAGGCTGCTCTCCAAAGGTTATGCTAAACTCACCATTACCGGCTGAAACGTTCAGGTCGGTTACGGCTCCGGTTACAACAAACAATAGTAGAAGCGAGGCCATGGCAAGGCCTGTTCTAGCCATTGTATTCCGTGGTATTAACGCATTGGACAGTTTTGACCAAAAGGAATCTGTTGTTGCTGTTTTAGGCTCCATAATCACTAATTGCTCTACAGGGCTTTGTACCGGTAGATGATGGAGTACCGACTTTGCGTCAGTGAGTTCTTCAAATTCTCTCTTTAATTCTTCATCAGTTTCGATGAATTGGAGAAGCTCTTTGGAAGTAGCTTCATCTAGTTCACCATAAAGGTGATCCATGAAGAGAATTCTTGCTTCTTCTTTAGTCATAATTAAATACCTCTTTATTGATATTCCAGGAGTCAAAGGTTTTTTTAAGGCCTTTTAGCCCATAGTACATTCTTGATTTAACAGTGTTCTCAGATTCATTCAGGATTTCTGAGATTTCCCTGAAGGTCAATCCTTCATATTCTTTCATTATCACTACCATCCTTTGTTCATTTGGCAGTTGAAGTAAAGCCTTATGCAATAAAACAAGGGCTTCATTCCGAACAAGTCCGCTGTCTGCCGGGCTGGCTGTTTCAGTTTGTGGAGCCGTTTTCAGAGCCTCCAGCGAAGTAGCTCTTTTTCTGCCAACACGTTTTAATTCATCCAAACATAGATTGTTGGCAATACGGTATAACCAGGATCCAAATTTAGAGGCGTCATCAAGGGTGTCTAGTTTTTGATAGGCCTTAACAAATGTTCTCTGAGTAATCTCAGCAGCATCATCACTACTTGCAAAGTAGCGGTACGCGAAGTGGTGGATTTTATCTTGCCAGCGTTTAATCAATACATTAAACGCCTGGTGATTCCCACCTAAAAAATCATGTACAAGTTGAGCGTCTTCCATTTGTTCCTGGTTCAATCGTTCTCCATAATACTGGTTTCAGGGCTAAGACGATGGAGCTCGGAGAATAGTTTTAAATTGAATGATAAGTGATTAAGTGAAGAGAGATAGATGATAAAAGCCAAAATAAAATTGTAAGGCAGACCGGAAATATTGGTCTTAAAGAGAAAAGACCATGAATTTTGAAGAATGGCAGGCTAAGGTTCATAAAGTAATGATTGATGACCCATCCTGGAGAATGGAAGCTTACAGGTTGAGTTTATTTCTTTCCGACATATGTTGGACTGATACATCAAAAATCGTAGAAAAAAGAATTTATTCCTTAGCAGACCAACTTTATAGAAGTGTGGATTCTATAAGTGCGAACATAGCTGAGGGATACTCTAGATTTTCAAACAAAGAAAAAGCCAGATTCTATGAGATATCACTGGGATCTGCTAGAGAAGCTAAAGACTGGTATTTCAAAAGTAGACACATTTTAGGAGAGGAGGTGTTTTTGGATAGAGCTAATCTTATTACTTCAATAATAAAATTACTAAACCGGATGATTGTTGACAGAAGAAGAGTAGGCAGCTAAACTCACCTTTCTCCTATCACTTATCATACCGGAAGTTCAAGCTGCTCGTAATATTCTTTCTTGATTAAATTTAGATTAGAAAGCGAAATACCAAGTAGCCGGATTTCTCTGGTTCCGGCTTCAGTTTGCTCAAGAAGCTGGCGGGCAATAGAAGAAATTTCTTCTTTTTTATTGGTATGATGAGTGAGAGATTGGCTCCTGGTGATGGTATCGAAGTTTTTGTACCGAACTTTAAGAGTAATGGTTTTACCTGCGGTTGGGATTTTTTGCATTCCCTCAGAGATGCTTCCTGCAAGCTCATCCAGAAAATTATTTACCCAGTTTAAATCCCCCACATCTTCGGAAAAGGTTCTTTCCTTACCATAAGATTTCCTGGTTTGGTGAGGTTTAACCTCCCTGTTATCAATTCCACGAACAATTTTATAATAGAATCGACCAGGCTTTCCAAAAGCTTTGACTAGATCTATTTCTGTCCATTTCTTTAAATCAGCGCCTGTTTTAATCCCTAATGCATGCATCTTTTTTTGAGTGGCTTTGCCTACACCAAAGAACTTTTTGATATCCAGCTCTTCCAGGAAAGCCTCAACCTTATCGGGGGTAATTACGGTGAGTCCATTAGGCTTATTAAAATCGGAAGCCACTTTGGCAATAAACTTATTCGGTGCTACACCAGCTGATGCGGTTAATTGTGTTGCTTCAAAAATACGTTGCCGGATTTCTTTAGCAACCAAAGTGGCAGAAGGGTTTCCTTTATGGTTATTAGTTACATCCAAAAAGGCTTCATCCATTGAAAGAGGTTCGACTAAATCGGTGTATTCAAAAAAAATATTTCTGACTATTTCTGAAGCTTCTTTATAAGCGTCGAATCGGGCACCAACAAAAATTCCATGGGGACATAAACGATAGGCTTCGTTGGTCGGCATTGCAGAACGGACTCCATATTTTCTTGCTTCATAGCTACAGGTAGAAACAACTCCTCTTCCGCCGGGTTTCCCGCCAACTATTACAGGCTTGCCTCGAAGCTCAGGATTATCCCGCTGTTCAACGGCAGCAAAAAAAGCATCCATGTCAACATGGATAATTTTTCTGATATGTCCCTCCTTTTTCATAGACATAAATTACACATATAAGTTCGGGAATCCCATTTTTTATTTCTCAGGATTTTATTCTACCCGGTTAATAGTCAGGAACAAACTCATTAGATATGGTATAAGCATTCACAAAAACAATACAATTATGATTGAATAGGTAATGAATAAGAAAGAGCGGCAAGTTCATTTTTTACTACAGTTTTTTTTCCTGTTGGCAGGATTATACATCATTGGTTTTAATAGTTGGTTGGTAAATACATCTTCTTGGGAGGAGGGATTGTTTGAATTCTATAACCAACAGCTTCCGGTTTTTAAAATCATTGCAGGTTTTGTGGTTAGCCTTGGCTGTTTTGTATCCTCGTTTTTGCTATGGATTAGAAGCAGCTCAATGTATGGTGGCGCTCTGTTCTCTTCGGGTATATTATTCATGTATGTTTTAATAGCCCTTGGGGAAATAATCTATTCTTATCCAACACATGCGGTTCCATTTTCTGTTATTGCCATATTGGTTCTCCAAAGTCTTCCCTTTTTAATAAGAAGAAACTCCCGTCAGTATTAATTCAAATTAGCTTCGAAACTCCCACTTTTTTGTGCCGTGTAAAGCCGGCATGGAAAAAGTAAGCCAAAAGGATATCGATTGGCTTTTAAATCTTGGAGAAGAATTAAAAGCCCCTAAGCCTGTTCAGGAGCAGACTGTTCGCAAAGAAACGGTTAAACGCCTCTCCTTTAAGAGAAAATTATTCAAACTGATATTCTCACTTCTGTTGATTCTTGTTATGGGTATCGTTCCTTTTTTCCTGCTTATCAGAACAGCGGTTTTTTTAAATGTTGCTGAAGCCTGGAACGGATGGGCTGCATTATTGGGAGGTATAGCTGCTTCATCGCTCTTTCTTGGATTATATGTGTTTTTCCTTTTTAGAAAAGTGAAGAACAAAAAGTTGCTCGCACAATTTGGTTTTGGGGGAGTGGCTGCACTAGTGGGAGGTTTTTGCATTTATGGGCTGATGTATCTCTCAAGTGTGAATGCAAAAAGTGATGACGTTCGGGAAGTATATCGATCACTTCATCCTATTTTAAGAGTAGCCGTAGCGACAACTACACTCGCAGAAAATGATTTGGTGATTACCGATATCAAGAGAACCCCGGAAGACTACATTTCATGGGGATTAACACCACACCAAAGTTCTCTTCATTATCAGCAAGAAAATGGTTTTGTACATGCCATTGACCTGAGAACTATTGGCCATTCTGAATTCAGAAATAAGGTTTTGGAGCGGTCTTTAAGTACAATGGGCTTTCAGGTAATCCGCCATGTTGGTACTGCCGACCATCTCCATGTGGCTCTTCCGCTCTCTGAATAAAAAAGCGCTTTTTTATTGTATCTAAATAAGAATATCCCGACCATTGGTAGCGGTAAAATCAGACTTAAGTAAACCGACCTTATGGCAAAGTATAAATTCTTCGAGCAGGTAAATAAGAATTTCGATAAAGCAGCAGCATATACCCGATTTGATAAAGGGATTCTCAGCCAAATTAAAATGTGTAATACGGTATACCATGTGTCATTTCCCCTCAGGAGAGATAATGGATCAGTTGAGGTAGTTGAAGGATGGAGGGTAGAACATAGCCATCACAAAACACCAACCAAAGGTGGTATCCGCTACAGCCATAAAGTAGATGAAGATGAAACAATGGCATTGGCTGCATTAATGACTTATAAATGTGCCATCGTGGATGTACCTTTTGGAGGCGCAAAAGGCGGTGTTAAAATCAGCCGAAGAAGTTATTCTGATGGTGAGCTGGAAAGAATAACTCGTCGCTATACGTTCGAGCTGGTTAAAAAAGGATTTATCGGCCCTGGAGTCGACGTACCCGCTCCTGATTATGGCACCGGAGCCAGAGAAATGGGTTGGATTCTGGATACCTACCGTCAGATGAAAGACGATATGAATGCAGAGGCTTGTGTAACCGGAAAACCTCTTCAGAATAGCGGGATTAGAGGCAGAACTGAAGCCACAGGGCGAGGAGTATATTTTGGAATCCGGGAAGCTTGCAATGTCAAAAAAGACATGGATGCGTTGGGATTAAATACTGGTGTTGAAGGAAAGACTTTTGTAGTACAAGGTTTAGGAAATGTAGGATACCATGCATCCCTATATATGACCCAGGCCGGCGCAAAATTGATAGGGGTTTCTGAGCTTGAGGGTGCAATCTACGATCCGAACGGTATCGATTTACAGGCTCTGGTTGATTTCAGGAAGGAAACAGGGAGTATTATGGGTTTTGGTAATAGCATCGCCCTTCCTTCGAATAAAGACATTTTTGTACAAGAGTGCGATATCATAATCCCTGCAGCTCTGGAAAGCCAGATAACAGGGGAGAATGTTCATAATGTAAAGGCAAAGATTATCGCAGAAGCTGCAAACGGGCCAACTACTGCTGACGCTCATGAAATTCTAACTGACAGAGGGGCTCTTGTTATACCTGACTCATACCTAAATGCTGGTGGTGTGGTTGTTTCCTACTTCGAGTGGTTGAAAAATATTCAGCATGTTCGCTATGGAAGAATGAATAAGCGTTTTGACGAGGAAAGTTTAACCCGGATCGCCCGAGAGTTAGAGTCAATTTCGGGAAAGAAATATTCAACTGAGGCTCTGGAAAGCTTAACTCACGGAGCCGAAGAAGCAGATCTTGTTGATTCCGGACTTGAAGAAACAATGATCACGGCGTACCAACAGATAATGGATATTCGTGATGAGCACAACATGACCGATCTTCGAACGGCGGCTTTTGTTAATGCGATTAATAAAATCGGCATTATGTATGAGCAGATGGGAATTTTCCCGTAAGTTCGTTAATGGTTATTGGTTAGTAGTTAATCCAATAACCATTAACTACTAACCAATCTCCCTCCTCTTACCGTAGCTCCAAGTACCAATCCGGCACTTACAAGTACCAGATTCTTTATGATGTACTGACCTTCAAGAGTTAACCCAAATGGAAAGTTCGTCCAGATTACATCAGGTAATACAACAATGGGTAAAGCAGTGCCAGGCATTTGAAGGAAGAGCAAAAGAAGTGTGAACCGCATAAATTTTCCAGCTATTAAACCAAAGCCAATCAACACTTCCCAGGTTGCCAGAATAGGTATGAAAAAGTCCGGGTTAACAAAATAGACGGTATTCCTAACTAACTCTTCAGCGGGGCTTAACCCAGGGAAAAATTTTAAAGCTCCAAACCAGAGAAAAATAATCCCCAAACCTACTCTCATAATGAGTAAGCCATTCTTTGCCATCCAATCGGTGATGGTGATATCGATCCTCTCGAACTCTTGATGTTGTAAAAACATGATTGTCTCCTCTATTAACTGGAAACAAGCTAGCTCAGGAATGTGAATAGTTTATGAATGATCAATATTCTTAATTGAACATTGAACATTGAACATTGAACATTGAACATTGAACATTGAACATTGAACAATTGATCAAGATCTGAACGTAATTTCCACCTTTGGTTTTGCTTCCGAAGCACGGAGTTCTAATTGCTCTATCATTCGTTCAGTAGAAGCAATCAGCTCTTTAGAAGCATTAGAATCCGAATCAGAAATAACAATTGGAGCTCCGTTATCTCCGGCTTCTCGTACGGGCTGCTCAAGTGGAATTTCACCGAGTACGGGCACGGCGAGCTCATCAGCTAAACGGGATGCCCCACCCTCTCCAAAAATGTGATATTTCTTTTCTGGCATGTCAGGAGGTATGAAGTAAGCCATGTTTTCGATCACTCCAAGAACTGGAACCTTCACTTTTTGAAACATAGCTACCCCTTTTCTCACGTCGTCAAGTGCAACCGTTTGAGGAGTAGAAACGATAACAGCACCACTTAACGGAACAGTCTGTACAATGGTAAGTTGTATATCTCCGGTTCCTGGGGGTAAGTCAAGTACCATATAATCCAATTCTCCCCATTCTACGTCGGTCATAAATTGCTTGATAGCACTTGTTGCCATAGGGCCTCGCCAAACCATAGCTTGATTAACATCAACCAGAAAACCCATACTTACCATTTTGATTCCATACTTCTCAAGCGGAATCAACTTTTTTTGAGTAGTTACATTTGGACGATCGAATAAGTCAAACATAGTGGGAATACTAGGACCATAGATATCGGTATCCATTAATCCAACTTTAGCACCTGTTCTGGCTAACGCCGAAGCAATATTTACTGCTACCGTTGATTTTCCCACCCCTCCTTTTCCGGAAGCCACAGCAATAATATGCTTCACACCGGATAACACCTGTTGCTGAGCTTGGGGTGCTTGAGTTGGTGGTTGTTTTCTCCTGGAAATATTAATACCAACCTGAATATCCACTACCGCATCCTTATCAATAAATTTGTGAATAGCACCTGTACATCGTTGTTTCAAATCTGTAGCTAGTGACTCATTTTGCTCAGGCATTTCCAGGGTAAAAGAAACATACTTGTCCTGAACAATCAGGTCCTGGATCATATCCAGGGAAATAAGATCTTGTTTTTCGATTGGGTGAAGAACGTGAGCAAGCGCTGTTTTTATCTGCTCTTTATTGATAGACATGAGTTTTCAGAATGTTTTTTTTCAAAATACCAACTTTCAACAATAATGATTGAAAGATGATTTCTTAATTTGGAATCTGTTTTAAATCATCTAGATTAGGTTTCAAAGAGTGGGAATTTCATAGATAAAAAATATTCACGTTTCTTTTTCCGATTTAAATACAGATAAAGTTTTAGTGCCTATAGAATAGTTGATACCATCTTAATTAATAATCTAATCTTGATGTGTATTATGGTTAAAAGGTCAAAACTTCTACTTCTATTCTTTCTATTAAGCCCATTACTGGGATATTCCCAATCTAATTTCAAATTCAGTTCAACTTTCCTGGTACAACAGGAGTCAGATTTTAATAGACTCAATCCAATTGTAGAATCCTTTGATCAAAAAATGATTTCAAAAGGAGCTGAGAAATCAGAAAATGAAGGACTTGTCTTTTTAATTGGAGCAAGTGATGTGGATTTAGAAGGAAATATTGTTTTGTCAATTACAGTCTTTTCCAGGCTACCAGAGAATATCATTCAAAGCGGTAAAATGGGTCAGGCTTTTTATCTGGCAGTGGATACAGAGCCTCTTCAAAGGCTTACAGAAGGGGGGGCAAGGATTAGGGAAGAATTAAGTGAAGACTACCTACGTCAATTTATGATGGTTTTGGAAAATGAAATCATCTTAACTAATACCAAAACATTAGACAAAGATTTGGATAAGTATATTCTTCGATATCAAAAAAGAAGAATTACAAAATAGAGTTTAAATCCTTTTCAGGTTCCGCATAACTAAACCGATCTAATAGTGAGGGAAGAGCGTACCCATCGAGACCAGTTGCGGTAATAGTACCTGCTTTTGTGAGATCTATAAAGCCATCATTCATTTGGAAATTTTGATCAATAATGAGATGCTCGATCCTGGCGACAATGAAAATGCAGTCATTCTCTTTTAGGAAATATTCATTTTCATAGGAACAGCCGATTTTGATCCGGCTTTCTTTTACAAAAGGAGCTTCAAATCCATCTTGGTACTCCTCTGTTAAACCTGTAGCTCTAAATTCAGAAACTCCTTCAGGGTATTTAGCGGAGGTTTGATGAGCTTGTTTTATCATGCCAGCATGGACATGATTCACAGTAAAAACGCCGGTAGATTTCAAGTTATCATAGGTATTTCGAGTAACAGTTCTGGGGCGTAGCACAAAACCGAGTAATGGAGGATTACTTCCCAGGTGTGTTATTGAGCTGAAAATTGCAAGATTTGTGCTGCCATCTTTTGAGCAGGTTCCCAATAAATTGGAAGACTTATATCCTGTTACACTATTGATACAATGCGCTCTGTATCGGGAAGGCATTTGCTCAAAGTCTTTTATAGATAAATGAGTCATAGATTTTTTTGACTCAGTAACTCTCTTCTTGTAGTTAAAGTTCGACCTTCTGGCTTCCAATCCTTTTCTTTATCTAAAAATCACTAACTTGATGCGCAATAAAACTAGCTACAGAGACTAACTTCATGTCACAAAAAACTCCGTTCTATTCACTTCATCAAGAAGCAGGGGCTAAACTTGTCGATTTTGCAGGATTTGAAATGCCTGTACAGTATAAAGGTATTAAAGTAGAACACGTAGCGGTAAGGGAAGCGGTAGGTGTGTTCGATGTTTCGCATATGGGTGAGTTTTTTATTTCGGGCCCCGAGGCTTTTGACCTTGTTCAAAAAGTGACGGTTAACGATGTCTCTAAACTGGTCCCAGGAAAGGCACAATATTCATGCATGTGCTATGAGGATGGGGGTATTGTTGATGACCTGATCGTATATCATCTATTTGATGATTATGGATATATCCTGGTAGTTAATGCTTCTAATATTGAAAAAGACCTGGCATGGATTAATCAAAATAACACCTTCGATGCCCAGGTACACGATAATTCTCCTGACACTGCTTTGCTGGCTGTGCAAGGTCCAAAATCAATTGAAACACTTCAAAAACTTACTGACCTGGACTTGAGCGGTATTGCCTTTTACAGTTATAAGATGGGAAATCTTGCAGGTCTTGGAGATGTTATTTTTTCTGCTACCGGGTATACTGGCGAAAAGGGGTTCGAACTTTATTTTGACAAAAACACGGTTGACCCAAAAGCGGTTTGGAATGCAATTTTTGAAGCCGGTGAAGAATTTGGGATTGAAGCATGTGGACTTGGAGCTCGTGATACACTTCGCTTAGAAATGGGATATGCCCTTTATGGAAATGATATCACCAAAGATACACATCCACTTGAGGCTCGGCTAGGCTGGATCACGAAATTTGACAAAGGTGATTTCATTGCTAAAGAAACACTGCTTAAAAAGAAAGAAGAAGGAATTACCCGCCAATTGGTTGGATTTGTAATGGAGGATGAACGATCAATTCCCAGAAACGGGTATGAAATTGTTGATGAGTCAGGCAACATTATCGGGGAGGTATCCAGTGGAACAATGTCCATTACTTTAGGTAAAGGAATTGGGATGGGATACGTGAGCAAAGAGTACGCAGCTGAAGGGACAGCGATACAAATTGCCATTCGTAAAAAAACAGCACCAGCAACGGTGGCAAGGCCACCATTCATAAAAAAATAAATAAGAGAGAATATGCCAGACTTACGCTATATCGATGTTTTCTTTTCTGTTCATGCTTTTCAGGAAGAGGACCTAAGAGGAAAAAGTGCAGTAATTATTGACATCCTGCGAGCTTCTTCATCTATAGTAACAGCTATAAATAGTGGGGCTAAAAAAATTATCCCTGTTGAGGATATGAGTGATGCCGTTAAAATAGCTCGCACAATGGATGCAAATGATTATCTGCTTTGTGGCGAAAAAGATGGGTCAAAAATTGAAGGCTACCATCTTGGAAATTCCCCTCTGGAATACACTAAGGAAGCAGTAGCTGATAAGACCCTGATCTTTAACACAACCAACGGCACAAAAGCTATAAAGAAAGCCAGTCTTGCAAACCGAATTTATATTGGTTCCTTTTTGAATCAAAAAAGCATTCTAAAAGCACTAAAGGAACATGATGATGAAGTTGTTCTTATTTGTTCGGGCTGGAGAGGAAGACTGGCACTTGAAGATACTATGTTCGCGGGGTCACTTATACATGCTCTTTGCAAAGGAAACCTTCCCGATAACACAAAAGATGGAGCAAAAGTAGCTTTTGGTCTTTTCGAACGATTTGGAGATACTCTAGAGGAAACTATTCAGAAAAGTGATCATGCTTTTCGTTTAAGAAATCTGGTTCCTGAGGATGATGTTCCTTTTTGTTGCCAGGTAGATAAATTTAAAGTACTCCCCGGGATGAAGGACGGGATCATAACAGACTTAAATGGCTAAGAAAAAGCTGAATACTGCTACTAATCAACGGTTGAATTCGGGTAGAAAAAAAGAGATTGCCGGAATTATTGTGATAGCCATAGCTGTGTTGCTTGGATTAAGTATCATGTCTTACACATCCAGCGACTATCAGTATGCAAGAAGTATCACATTTACCGACTTATTTAATCCTGATGCTAACTCCAGGTTAGTCCAAAACTGGTTAGGACCTGTTGGGGCTTATATATCTCATTTTTTGGTGTACTCCCTGTTTGGATATACCAGCATTATTTTTGCGCTTATTGTTGGGTATAATGGATGGCACATCTTCAGAAGAAGAGAGTTTAAAGAAAATAATTGGCTGAATATCCTGTCCGTCTGGGGGATGATATTGCTATCTACATTTATTGGTTGGCTAAATACCAATGCTAATTTCCCCGACGATTCTATTTGGAGTGGAGTATCTGGAGTAGCAATTTCCCGCATCCTCCAAAACATTACGGGGGTAGCTTCTATTTTTATTCTTTCAGTGTCGGTGATAGTAACTTTGCTGTTGCTTTGGGATCGTGATCTCCAGAAAACCATTGATAGTGTTAAAATCTGGATGGATAATTTGCGGGATAAGATGGAGCAATCTCGGATCGCCAGAGAAGAAAAGAAAGCCCAGCGAATTGCTGAAAGAGAAGAAAGAGTTGCAGCTAAAAAAGCTGAAATTCAATTACAGAAAGAAGAAAAGGAAGTAGAGGCAGCAGCTAAAAAACGAGAAGAAGCAATACAAAAGCGACAGATTGCAGAAGCGAAATCAAAAGAAGAAGCGGTAAAGCCCAAGCCAAGTATTGAAGATATCGTAGAGAAGTCGGAAGAAGAAGATCGAAAGAGAATCGAGAAAGAAAAAGCAGAAGTTCAAACCCTCGATACTCGTCCAAGGGCAATTATTGAAAAGCCTGATTCCGAGCCAGAAGAAGGAAGCGAGGAAGACGTTGAAGTCGCCATCTTTAAAGGAGAAGGTGATGAGGAAGCAGGAGAAAAAGATTTAGATAAACTGAATGCCGATAAAGCTAAAGAAGTACCGGTAATCAAGTATAAGTTCCCTACTATTGAGCTTCTTAATACTCCTCCCAATGAAGGAAATGAAGTTGACCTGGAGGAGATAAAGGAAAATAAGCGCATCATTCTCGACAAGCTGAGACGTCATAAAATCGAGATCGTTGGGATTAATGCCATTGTTGGCCCCACGGTGACTTTATATGAACTTGAGCCGGCGCCGGATGTGAAGATTAGTAAGATCGAGAGCTACTCCAACGACTTGAAAATGGCCACAGCTTCGAAGGGCCTTCGAATGCTAGCTCCAATTCCTGGGAAATCTGCGGTAGGGATTGAAGTTCCAAATAGCACACGGGAAACGGTATACATAAAGCAGGTAATTAATACCAAAAAGTTTGTAGAAACCAGCATGACTTTGCCGGTTGCATTTGGTAAAACCATTGAAAATGAAGTATTCATGATGGATTTAACCAAAATGCCACATCTCCTGGTAGCAGGAGCTACAGGTTCTGGTAAGTCAGTGGGTATAAATACCATCATTACCTGTCTTCTCTACAAGTGTCACCCTGACAATCTTAAATTTGTGATGATAGATCCAAAGAAGATTGAACTTTCTTTGTATCGAAATATCCAGAATCATTTTTTGGCCATGTTGCCAGATGCTGATGAGCCTATTATCACTGATACCACCAAAGCACTGGAAACACTAAATAGTGTTTGTAAAGAAATGGATGATCGTTACGATCTCCTCAAAATGGCTATGGTTCGGGATATCAAGGCGTATAATGCCAAGTACAAGGAAGAGGAACTTGAGGAAGAATTAGGGCACCGTCATCTGCCATATATCGTAGTAATTATTGACGAGCTTGCCGATTTAATGATGACTGCTGGAAAACAAATCGAAGAACCGATCGCGCGGATTGCTCAATTAGCACGAGCCGTTGGTATTCATCTCGTAGTAGCCACTCAGCGGCCATCTGTAAATGTAATTACCGGTACCATTAAAGCGAACTTCCCGGCTCGGTTGGCTTACCAGGTTGCTTCAAAAGTGGATTCCAGAACTATCCTGGATGTGGGTGGTGCTGATCAGTTGGTTGGAATGGGGGATATGCTCTTTACAAATGGCGCAGGAATGACACGTATTCAGAACGCTTTTGTATCAACAGAAGAAGTGGAAGCAATAAATGCATTTATTGGTCAACAGGCTGGGTATAAAGAACCATTTCATCTGCCAATTATCCAGGAAGACAATGCGGGAGTTCCGGATCCGTTAGAAGACATTGACGATATGTTTGAAGCAGCAGCCAAAGTGGTGATGCTTCATCAACAAGGTTCGGTTTCACTACTTCAAAGAAAATTGAAAATAGGGTATAACCGGGCTGGAAGAATTATAGACCAATTATTTAATGCAGGGATTGTTGGACCATATCAAGGAAGTACAGCCAGAGATGTTCTTATCCAGGAAGAAGAAGAACTTCGCGAAATTATGGATGGACTTAATGAGCTCGATTAAGCTACTCGCAGTGATTTTCTCAGTATTGCTAATCTTTTCAGAAACGGGGAAAGCTCAGAGCCCGGCCTTTGATGAACTTCGAGGGAAATTTGCTGATAACCAGGTGTTCACTTCATCATTTGAGCATACCTATATCGATTCCTATACCGGAGAAACAAGCACTTCAACGGGAGTGATATGGATAGATCAGGTTGGATATAAGTTGGAGGGTGATCATCAATTAATTCTTGTAGACGGAGAACTTTCTAAAGTATATGATGAACTTAGAAACAGGTTAATCATCAGCGAATATGATCCCGATGAAGATGATTTTGCTCCATCCCGAATGCTTAGCGGATTGGATGATACCTATACCCCTGCTCAGGAAAGTCTTGATAACGGAAATACTTTGATAGTACTTACTACAGAAGATGATTTTGAGGTATTTGTAAGGGTGGAGATAGAGGTGGATTCAAACTTAGAGCCCTTGAAAATAACTGCGTACGATTTTGCAGAAAATGTGATCATTACCACTTTTGAAAATGGTGAGTTTATATCCAGAGATGAAAATCTTTTCACACTGGATTATCCTGATGATGCTGAAGTGGTAGATATGAGGTTTTAAGATTGAATAAGATTTTAAAAATAGGGTTAAGTGTAGTTTTTGCTGCACTTTTTTTATGGTTGGCCTTCAGAAATGTCGAGTTTTCCGAAATCATGGAAGCCTCAAAGGAAATGAGTTGGGGATGGACTTTCCCCTTTACCTTATGTTTGATCCTTTCGCACTATTTACGAGCGGAACGCTGGAGAATGCTTTTTAATGACGGTGGTGTGATTCCTCATCGCTTTACTTTATTCACCGGCGTTATGTTTGGCTATCTCTCTAATATCCCTGTTCCGAGGTTAGGAGAAGTTACACGTCCGATTTATGTAGCAAGACAAGTTGGAGAAAGTAATTCCAAGATCATTGGCACTATAGTACTGGAAAGAATTGTCGATGTATTGAGTATGCTTATAATCATGGCCTTTGTTGGAATATTTCTCATTTCGGATGCAGAAATACTGAATCGACTTTTTGGGATAGACTTTACCAATTCCGATGAGGTATCCTCAATAGTTGGGAGCCTTGCATTAGTTGGTGTTGCGGCTCTAATAGTTGGGGCAATGCTTTTCTTTATGGTAGTAAGGCTAAGCAAAGGAGACACAGCTTTTGCTCGTTTTATTAATAAAGTAAGGGAGGCCTCAAAGAATTTTTTTGCAGGTGTGCTTTCAATTAGAAAGCTTAAGAACTGGCCCCTCTTTTTATTTTATACCTTCGCCATTTGGGGATTCTATATCCTGATGATCTACTTCCCATTTTGGATGTTCGATTTACACATCAGCTTTGAATTATCCTTAGCAGATGCTGTGGTACTTACTATGGTCTCTGCTGTGGGTATATCAATCCCAACACCCGGAGGCATAGGAAGCTATCACTATTTTATTACATACAGCCTTTTTGTGTTATATGCAGTTCCAGAAGTCACCGGGTTAGCTTTTGCCACAATAACACATGCTGCTACACTCCTGTTAGTAATGCTTATTGCCCCTATCTGTCTTGCCATCGACAAATTTGTAGTACTGAGAAAAGAGGCGGTTGAGAAATAAGAAGTTCGCTTAAGGAACCCAAAACTGTAAATACAGTACACTTTTTCGGTTACCTGCGGGTTAAACCTTGGTTTAAAAATTAGTACATTCCCCAAACCCCGTTTTTAGATGCGATTCGTTAAAGGATTTATTTTTATTGCTACCCTTTTTGTTTGGTCTGATATTCAGGCTCAAACCGGCACCAATCCCCAAAACTCCCTCCTTCCTGAGATTAATCCCCAGGATATTGAGATACGGAGTGAATTCAGGGCTCGTTTTCCGGGGCTAAGACGCCAACCCATTCTTGGATTCAATCCCAAACCACGAGTTTTTCGGATTAACCCAAACCGAATGCCGTTTATGGAAACCCGTGATGAGGCTGTAGCAAGTATTGCCATTACGCAACTAGACCGTCCTGCACCGCCTTCAAAATCAACATTAAAGACACCAGACAGAACCATTGGTTTACTACGCGCGGGGGTAGGCAGCTTTGTGACACCCGAAGCTGAACTATATGCATTCCATTCTTTTAATGAGCGAACGGCTGCTAAGGCCAATATTAACTACCAGTCGACGGATGGTCATCTTGATGACCATTTAAGTAGTTTCCGATTTTTTGACGGGAGTATAGGGTTACGTAATCAGGTTAGTGAGGACCTTTCGGTTTCCGGAGATATAGGCTTTTTAAGTGATTTTAACCGGGTGTTTGACCTGGCTCCTATATTTCAGGCTGGAATAGGGGAGACCGCAAAAAAGGAGTATTTGGGATTTGGAGCGGAGGTAAACGTTACCCAAACTAAGAATGCCTTAGAAGGTTGGGAGCTAAATGTTGGAGTAAATACTGTCAATATTGATTTGTTGGCAGGGGCAACCCGATCTGGCGAGGTTAACGAGCAAAACTTCAATGTTGATTTTGGAAAGTATTGGGCAGGAAGAAAACTCTATGAAACATTCAAAGTTGAGGGCTCAGTACGAGGTGGGAATTACCAGTATTCCGGTATTTCTTCAAGACAATGGATTGACGCCAGGGGTGGTTTAGAATATCGGAAGATGCTCAATTTTAGTGCTCACATCTCAGCTAAGGGAGGAATCGCTTATGTATCAGATGGGCTTTCAAGTCAATTATATATAAATCCGGAATTGAAATTAAGGTACAATCTAAGAGATGCTGTTATTATTACAGGGAGTTTATGGGGGCGCCCTGAAATGAATTCAGTATATGAGCACCATCAAATTAATCGATTATTAAACACTCAAACAGATTTACAGCATAGCTATAACTCTGGTGTTTCAGGAGAAATAGCGTTTCAACCTCTTGAAGGCAACCGGATTTTCGGTGGTATGACCTATCAGATTACTAAAGATTATGCTTTCTATTCCAGGGATGTTGAAACACAGGGAGGTACGGACTTCTTTACCTTTTATAATGTGGATTATGGAAAGGCAAACATATTTGAGTTTTATGGAGGTATCACTCAACAATTAGTTGCAGAGAAATTCTGGTTCGATGCGAAAGTATACGCTCGCAGACTAAAGCTTTCAGCAGGTGGTGACATTCCTTTTGAAGAACGGTTTGGCTTGAATGCTTCACTTTCATACAAACTGGCTGATGACCTAACGATCTCGGGATGGTCGGAATACACAGGAAAAAGAGAAGCACCTTCTTCAGATGAAGATTTAAAAGCATTTGTGCTTGTTAACGGAAGTGCAGAGTATCAAATAACAAACCGATTTGGGGTTTATCTCAAAGTGTTGAATATTTTAGGGCAAAAGTATGAACTTTGGGAAGGCTACGAGGAACGCCCATTTCAGGTCTATGGAGGATTAACCGTAACTTTTTAGCTATGACAAAAGATTTTTTAAAAGCTTTTGGTATTGTAATACGTGATCAGATTATCATGAAAAACTCAGTCCAGGTAAATGGACTGGGTACATTCAAAGCCACACATCATACTCAAAGCCAGGAGAAAAGAGCTGATGGCAAAACGGTAATGCTTCCCCCGAGGGATGCTATTGAGTTTAATGCTGAATAGGGGAACTGTATGCATATAGATCACAAACAACTACTCGATTTACTGATTGAAACTTCTGGTCAGGATCAGGAAAAAATTGAAAAGCAGATTGCTGAACTTATTGATGAGATAAATCAGGCTGTGGCTGATGGTGAAGCATATGAAATAGAAGGCTTTGGAATTTTTAGTGGCTTGGGTGATAGAATTCTTTTTATTCCGTCAAAGGAATTAGAAACAGAGATCAACTTTAAATATGTGGGGATGGAGCCCATCGAACTAGATGAGGATCAGGTAAGTCCGGCTCCCGAACTTGAGGAAGATCCATTTGAATCATTACAGGGGGAATCATCCGCTAATTCAAGAGATCCATTTGCGGGATTGGTAGAAGATTTTGATGAAGAAGAAAAACCTGAGGGCACCGAAGATTCTATTGTTTTTGGGGTGGAATC
Organism: Balneola sp.; assembly: GCA_003712055.1. Classification (NCBI taxonomy): domain Bacteria; kingdom Pseudomonadati; phylum Balneolota; class Balneolia; order Balneolales; family Balneolaceae; genus Balneola; species Balneola sp. The sequence continues at coordinate 440,880 of RHLJ01000003.1, read as the reverse complement.
TGAAAAGGACTTGGGTACCGAAAGTGATGCCGAAGCTATAGAAGAAGAACAAGTTCCAGGTCCTGATTCTTGGGGGATTGAAGCACATAAAGAGGGCTCAGAATCAGCAAATAAGCTGATTTCAAGTTTGATGGGAGAAGAGTACCTGGAACAGGAAAATGCAGATCAGGAATCAGCAGAGGAAGAAAGTGTTGAGGAGGATTCATTTGAGGATATCTTTGGTGAAGAAGAACAGGAAGTAGAAGCGGATGAGTCTCATACACAAGAAGAAGCATCTGTAGGTGGTCTAGATGCAGAACTCGCGAGTTTGATGGGCGATGATACTACGGTTACCTCTTCGGAGGAATTAGAAGCGGGTCTGTATGAAGAAGATATTATGGATGTATTCTCTGAATTAGAAAGTGAGGATGAAGAGGCTTCAGAGCTGGCTGAGCCAGAGCCTAGCCTTGAAGAAAGAGAAGAAGAAACGCTTGATGAGATTATTGATGAAATCAGCACAGAAGAATTGGAAGAAGTATTAAGCGAATCAGAATCAACAGAAAGCGTTGAAGATGTTATTGAGGAGGAAGAAACGGAGGAAACTGCACAAGAAGAAATAACTGATGTAGAAGAAGAGCTCGAAGATGAATTTGATGACTTCGACGACCCATTTTTAGATTTGGAAGAAGATGAGGAAGAAGAATTACCTCCTGCCAATGTTTCTCATTCTGAAGAAATTATTCCTGTAATAAAAAATATTACCTCAGGAGTTATTTCTAAAAAAGAAGAACCAGGGGAAAAAGAAGAAGCAAAGCCAAAAGTTAAACCACCAAAAGCGCCTAAAAAAGAAGCAAAACCAGCTCCCGTTTGGCTTTGGATTATACTATTCCTAGTTATTTTTGTAGGTGGAACGGCCGGTTTAGGTTATTATGGTATTGTGAACATTCCAGGTATAACTCCAGGCTATGAAGTAGCAAGTAATACCTCTGAGCCAGTTACTCAACCACCCCAACAGCAAACACCCCCTGCTGAGGCTCAACCTCAGCAGCAAGAGGAAACAACTACTCAGGCAGAACAACAATCCCCGGTACAGGAACAGGCAGCTCCTCCTCCCGTTCAACAACCAATAAGTACTCCACAGAATGTACCAGAGGGACAGGAACTATACGGATTAACCGGAGTAGTATCAGAAGCTGCCAATGATGGTTATACCATTGTTTTATTCTCACTAAGTATAGAACAAAACGCCTACGCTAAGCAGCAAGAGCTAAGCAATGCAGGGTATAGAGCATTCGTTACTCCAGTGCCTTCAACACAATATGGTACCTTATGGAGGGTTAGTATTGGGCAGTTTGCAAGCTTAAGAGATGCGGCTATAGGGGCAGAAGAAATGCCCTCAGAATATCAAGAAAGTTATTTTATAAAAAGAATTACAAACTAATCATCTACATGAACTTAGCGTTTTTATTTTGGCAGGATTCTACGGCTATCGACTCCCTGTCACTTTCACTTCAAACCGATCAGGTAACGTTTTTTGACTTAATGGTAGAAGGAGGAATCTTGATGATTCCCATATTTCTTCTTCTGTTAATATCCATTTATGTAATTGTAGAACGATGGAGCGCACTTTCAAGATCCCATACCGATACCGAAAGGTTTTTAGGTTCAATCGAAGGTATGCTTAAATCAGGGCTTCAAAGTGACGCTATTGCTTACTGTGACGATTTCGATAAACCCCTAGCTCGGATTATTAAGGCAGGAATTAAACGATTGGGACGTCCAATCAGAGACATCGAAGATGCTATCGACAATGCAGGTAAAAAAGAAATTTTCTTCCTCGAAAAAAGGATGAATTGGTTAGCCACCATTGCCGGGGTTGCCCCCCTATTGGGTTTCACCGGAACAGTAACGGGTATGATAGAGGCCTTTATGGATATTCAATCACTTCAAGGAAATGTAAACCCAAGCGCATTAGCTGGGGGTATATGGGAAGCCTTGATTACCACAGCGGCAGGTCTAATTGTAGGTTTGATTGCTTTTGGTTTTTATAATTTCTTGTTAGGTCGAATCAACCGATCCATTTTTGAGCTTGAAAATGCTTCCGCTGATTTTATTGATTTACTTCAATCCCCGGCACCTAAAAAACAGGCATAAGAAATGGCAAGAGATTTCAGACGAGGAGATAAAAGACTTACTCCCCTTACTCTTTTTTCACAGTCCTCTTTGACTGACATTGTATTGCTGCTTCTAATTTTCTTCCTGCTAACCTCCTCCTTTGTGACCAATTTTGGAATAAAGGTAGACATCCCAAGGGCAGAAAGTAGTTCAGTTACCAATAATGAATTTATTTCTGTAGCAATCACACGAGATGGCCAGTTTTATGTAGAAGGGGAACTAACGGCTGCGGGGTCTCTTTCGGGAGCGATTAGGCAAGCAAAAAATAATAAATCGGCCAGCACAATCGTATTAAGAGCGGATAAAAATTCAATCATTGACAATTCCGTAAGGGTGTTGAACATTGGGAAAGCTTTAGATCTTAGATTGGCAATAGCAACTGAACAAGGCTCATTCTAAACTATGAAACCTACTTTCACAAAGGATGATCAAAGAGCATTAGGGGTAACCCTTTCAGTGGCAGTAGTACTGCTCGCTTTTTCTTTGTGGTATACCATTGATATGGGTAAAAATCTTCGCCCATCCTTTATTGAAGTAGAATTTGGAGATTTTCAAACAGGTCAGCTCACCCAATTTTCAGAAGTTCAGAATGAGCAGGTGGCTACACGCCAAAATCCTTCAGAAGTAGAAGCCGAAGAACCTGTTGAAGAAGCTCCGGAGCCAGAAGAAGCTCCTCAAACTCCCGCTGAAGAAAATGTAAAGCCTGTTGATTTACCCGACGAAGTAGAAGAAGTAGAAAATGACCCGGTAGAAACCCCTGATACTGAGGTAATTGATCCAACTACTACTGTAGAAGAACAGGCCGAAGAACAAATCGAAGTTCCTCCTCAAGCCCAGGTTGATGAGGAGCAAAATGAGGGTGCCGAAGAAAGCGGTGATGTGGATGGAGCTATTGGTGAAACCAACTCCGATCAGGGTATTGGAACCGATGAAGAAAAGACTTCTCCTTATGAGCTTAAATGGGAGGGCGATATTGAACGTGCCCCTATGGTTCAGCCTTTACCAAGCAATAATGCTAATACAGAAGCAGTTATTACCGTCCGTTTTGAAGTACGACCAAATGGTACCGTTGGAAGAATTATTCCTTTAAGAAAGATGAATCCGGAATTAGAAACAGAAGTAATGAGAACGTTGCGAACATGGAGGTTTTCGAGACTTCCAAGTGGAGTTCCGCAACAAGCTCAGTGGGGTACTATAACCTTTAGATTTGTATTTGATTAATGAAAAAACTGATTCTGATCCCTGTACTTATAATCATTGCCTTCATTTCTTGTAAAGATAATCCAGCCGGGATATCCGGAGAATATGGTGAAGTGAACAGCTGGATACGTACTCAAATGGACTTCTATTATTTCTGGGATCAATATGTACCGGATGAAGCAGATGGGACAGTAGCTCCGGAGGTGTTTTACGAGAGTATCCAGGAGCCAAATGATAGGTTCTCTTTTATCAGCGATGATGCCCAGGCATTGTTGGATGATTTAAGTGGAAATAGTGTTTCAGCGGGGTATTCTCCCGCCTTTGGCCGTATTAGCAGTACCGATGAGGTATTTATTGTAGTCGAATTTGTATATCCGGGAACCCCAGCTGCAGATGGAGGCATGGAGCGTGGTGATATTATCCTAGGTATTAACGGCATCCGATTAGATACCTTGAACTACCTTGATCTTTTTTACACTGAGGGGATGTCAACCTTTACTATGGGTGAAGCTAATTTTAGTGAAGAAGAACAGCGATACATTCTTACTGAAACGGGTGAGACTATTACAGCAGATGTAGGTCAAATCGAGTTAGATCCTGTAGTTTATACTAGTATTATTGACACCAGTGCACACAAAATCGGGTATATGTTTTATTCCAGGTTTGTAGATGGTGATGAAGATATATTTGTAACCAGCCTGATCAATACACTCACCGATTTCAATAACCAGGGGGTAACGGAGCTGGTGGTTGATCTTCGATATAACCCCGGGGGACAGGTATCGGTAGCGACCGAATTTGCTAATGCACTAGTTCCATCCATTAATGCTCAGAACGAAGATATTTTTATTCAATATGAATACAACGAGGAATACACAAATGCCTTGATCGATCAACAAGGCCTGGATTCTCCAAACCTTTCCACTCGTTTTTCTGAAGGCGATGTAAACCTGAACTTGGATAAAGTGTATTTCCTGGTAACAGGAGCCTCTGCTTCAGCCAGCGAATTAATCGTAACAGGGCTAGAGCCTTATATGGATGTTTATACTATTGGTACTCCGACGGTAGGTAAGTTTTATGGGGCCTTTGTGCTTGCAGATGATGTAAGCAACTACGCTATTGTTCCGGTCAGCTTTAAATACCTGAATGCAGATGGTTTTACCGATTTCGCGAGTGGCCTGGATCCTGATTTCTCAACATTCGAAAGCCTGTTTGCGACTGTGCCAATTGGTGACCTTAATGACCCGCTATTTTCTACAGCCATTGAGCATATAGTGAATGGAAGTGTGGTTACCAAGCCACTTCCTTTTACCCGGGAATTTATACCCCTTCGTGACCCGATTGAGCTGAAGAACGGCAATGTTTTGCTTGATTTTCCTGAAGAGTTCTAGTCAATTACTTTTAGCCCCTGTAAAACAGCTTCTGATTTTAATAGACTATTTACGTATCTAAAGTTCAAGTTAGGAGCAAATAATTCTAAGAACTAGCATGCATAGCAAAACTAGCTTTGATAAAAATCAATTGAGCGAAATAATAGTCTCAGCCATATCTAATCAAGGTTTGGTAAATGATAAAATTCGAGAAACCCTTAGAAAAGAGAGGGGCGATAAAAAGATTGTTGTTTTAGCAGCAGCTCCTAAAACAGGATCTACTTTTTTATTGAATACTCTAAGTTCTTTGACCGGGTATATTTGTACCAGATTAAGTGCTGCCTATGCTACTAACGAACATGATTTATATTTACCCGCATTATGCTTGCATAATAAAGATGGTTGCGTCTCTCAAATGCATATGAAGGGGACCTTCCATAACGCGCATTATCTTAACGTTTTTGATATAACACCCATAATTCTTGTAAGGGATATATTCGATATAATTATTAGCCTAAAAAAAGACTTGAGGGCTAAAGAAAAATTACCCTACTTCGATTTAGGTCTTAATGGATACTCTTTTTTATGGCAGGATAAAGCAACAAAAAAGTTAGATAGTGAACAGTTTATTGATCTAATTATTGATTTAGCAATTCCTTGGTACATAAATTTTTATGTGTCTTGGTATCGTCTTTGTGAACAGAAGATCATAAATACTAAGTGGGTTACTTACGAAGAATTATTTAGTGATAAGGAAAAAGTACTTAGGGATATAATGCGTTTTCTTGGTTTTGGTGAGATAGGAACAATAGATAAAAATATCTTATCAAAGAAGTACAGTACCTATAATTCCGATAAGAATCGTGAAACTAGCAGGTCGTTACTTACAGATTTACAAATCGAAAAGGTTTATGACTATACCTCTCACTATAAGGATATAGATTTTAGCAAATTTGGGCTTTGACTCATCCTATCAAAATACATTTCTAAGCAATGTAACAACATGAGATACCTTTCTATCTACTAACAATCTTTTACCCTCCTCTTGCTTCTGTTTAGTTACATTCGGTAATTCAAAAGCCTAATTAACTAATCCAGGATTTATGAAAAGAGTGGTCACTTTTTTTGCAGCCTTAATAGTCTGCGCACTAATCAATTACCAAGCAGAAGCTCAAATTTTTGGGCATGGTACTGAAACTGATTCTCCAACCTATAGTGAACAGGATCTCAAAGATTTAGCATTCAGAAATATTGGCCCCTTTCGCGGGGGGCGTTCAGTAGCTGTTGCAGGTCATGATGACGAGCCTTATACCTATTACACCGGCTTCACAGGTGGAGGAGTATATAAAACCACAGATGGTGGTAATACCTGGATAAATATTTCAGATGGATACTTTAAAACGGGTTCAGTTGGTGCGATCGATGTAGCCGATTCCGATCCTAATGTGATTTATGTGGGAATGGGTGAAACGGATATTCGTGGAAATATGAGTGCCGGAGATGGTATGTATCGTTCTACTGATGCAGGTAAAACCTGGACTTATCTTGGATTAGGTGAGAGCAGATTCATTGGAGATATCGAGATTCACCCTGAAAATCCTGATGTAGTTTGGGTTGCTGCAATGGGTAAGCTTTTTGGTGGAGAAGGAAATCCGGAGCGAGGAGTGTTTAAAACTACCGATGGTGGTAAAACCTGGAATAAAGTGCTCTTCCGCAATAATCAAACCGGTGCTGTTGATATCGCTGTTGATCCGAATAATTCTCGGATACTTTTTGCGGCTATGTGGGAAGCCTATCGAAACCCATGGGAAATGAGTAGCGGTGGAGAAGGAAGTGGGCTATTCAAAAGTACCGATGGTGGTGAAACCTGGACAGAAATCACTAAGAACCCCGGTCTGCCAAAAGGATTAGTAGGAAAGATTGGAGTTTCTGTTTCTCCTGTTAACTCGAACAGAGTATTCGCCATTGTAGAGAACGCAAGGGGCGGTGGTCTATTCCGATCAGAAGATGGAGGAGATTCCTGGACTCGAGTAAGTGCAGATAGAAATCTTCGTCAAAGAGCTTGGTATTATTCCAAAGTAATTGCCGATACCGGAAACGAAGATGTAGTATATGTACTGAATGTAGGATTCTGGAAATCTACTGATGGTGGAAGAACCTTTAGCAGAATTGGAACACCACACGGCGATCATCATGATTTATGGATTGCTTCCAATGATCCACAACGAATGGTAATTGGGGATGACGGTGGAGGCCAGGTGACTTTTAATGGTGGTGAAGGCTGGTCGAGCTATTACACATCGGCTACAGCACAGATTTACCAGGTTGCTACCGACAACCAATTCCCTTATATGATTTATGGCGCTCAGCAGGATAACAGCACCTTTGCCATTCGAAGCAGAACCGGAGGCTTTGGTATTACCGAAAGAGATTGGTGGCCAGTTGCTGGTGGTGAAAGTGGATACATCGCACCAGATCCAGAAAACCCTGATGTTACTTACGGTGGAAGCTACGGAGGATATCTAAATAGATATGATGCTAAACTTGGATTAAGCGACAGAATTGATGTATGGCCGGATAATCCCATGGGAGCTGGAGCAAAAGAACTTAAGTATAGATTCCAATGGACTTTCCCGATCATTATTTCACCTCATAATCCTGATGTGTTGTACGCTACCTCACAGCACGTGCATCGCTCAACGGATGAGGGAATGAGTTGGGAAACTATTAGCCCGGATCTTTCTAGGAATGATACCACTAAGCAGGATGAATCAGGTGGGCCAATCACAAAAGACGATACTTCGGTTGAATACTATAATACTATTTTCACCTTTGTTGAATCAGCTATCGAACCTGGCCTGATGTGGGCAGGTTCAGATGATGGCTTAATTCATATCAGTCGTGATAATGGAGAAACCTGGGATAATGTGACACCAAGAGGATTGCCAGAGTCAATGATTAGTATTCTGGATGCTTCACATCACGATGCCGGAACCGCTTATTTTGCTGCTACTCGTTATAAGTTCGGCGACTTCCAACCAATGATATATAAAACCACGAATTATGGAAGGAACTGGAGTAAAATCACCGATGGAATTCCTGATGGAGATTTTACCCGTGTAGTAAGAGAAGACCCAAATAAAGCAGGCTTGCTTTATGCCGGAACAGAGACGGGTCTATACATCTCATTTGATGCCGGAGATAACTGGCAACCTTTCCAATTGAATTTACCAGCAACTCCAATTACGGATTTAGCGGTACATAAAAGAGATAAGGATTTGATTGTGGCTACTCAAGGGCGCTCCTTCTGGGTTCTTGACGACCTTCCTGTGCTACATCAGATCACCGAACAGATAACAGATGCAGATCACCACTTATTTGATCCCGAAGATTCATATCTATTCGGACGTTCAGGGAATATCGCTCCTGGAAGAACGATAGGGCAAAATCCAACCTCTGGCGCGGTAGTGTACTATATGCTAGGAAGTGATACAGAGGAAGAAGTTAAGCTCGAGTTCCTGGATATGAGAGATAATGTAATTCAGACGTATTCAAGCAAAGAAGATTCCAGAGGACGGGCGGTAAGAGAATCTCCGTTATTCTATGAAGAAGAAGACCGTGTTCGTCCATCGGTGGTATCCAACAAAGCCGGATTAAACAAATTCTCGTGGAACCTTCAATACAAAGGGGTAACTAACCTAGATGGTCGTCAGATTCTTTGGGCTGGAAATACTTCGGGGCCACGAGCAGTTCCGGGTACCTATAAAGTGCGTATGCATATCGGTGATGAGATGGTGGGCGAACAGGATTTCGAAGTAAAGAAAGACCCACGTTTAACGTCTATCTCTCAACAAGACCTTATTGCTCAATTTGAGCTCGTTCAGACCATCAATGCTAAGTTGGACAGTACCCATAAATCCATTAATAGAATTCGTGAAGTACGAGAAGAAATCAATGAGATGATGGCAGAGGCTAAAGACAATAAAGAGCTTCAGGATAAAGCGAAAGCGATGCTTGCTGCAATGTCTGATATTGAAAACGAGCTGGTACAAACCAAAGCTGAGGCAACTCAGGATGTACTTAACTTCCCAATCAAGCTGAACAACAAACTGGCTGCGCTTAAAGGAACCGTAGCAACAGGCTATGGCCGTCCAACAGCTCAACAATATGCCGTATTCGAAGACCTCGGAGCCAAAGTAGATGTACAGCTCAATAAGTTGAATACAATTTGGAATGGGGAGTATGAGACGGTGATGGAAGAGTTCGAAAACCCAACAGGATCTATTCAGAATTAATAACAAATGAACATACTTGTACTTGGAGCCTCAGGAGGTTGTGGCTCCTACGTAGTAGCGCAAGGGGTACAGCGAGGCCATAAGGTCACGGCCTTAGTTCGGGAAGAAACTTCTTTTGCGGCTTCGCCGGAAGTGGAGGTGATCAGAGGTAGTGTATTAGATTACAGTACCCTGGAAAAGGCTACCCGAAACCAGGATGCGGTGATCTCTTGCCTTGGGTTGAAACGAAAAAACAAGCTCAACCCCTGGTCTTCGATTACTTCACCACTAGATCTTACTACCAAAACGGCAGAAAATCTTATGAAGGCCCTTCCTGCTGATTTTCCAGTAGCTGTAATAAGTGCTGCAGGAGTAGGGGAGTCTTTTGACCGAACTAATTCCGTACTTCAGTTTCTAATTCGGAAAAGTAACCTTGGCCCTGCTTACCAGGATTTAGAGAATATGGAAGAGCTTCTTAGCTCAGGCGAATTAAACTGGCATGCAGTACGTCCGGTAACACTCACTAATGGTAAGCAGAGTAAAAAGACCTCGGTAAACAGCTCATATGGCCTTTTCGATATGATCTCCAGAGCAAGCGTAGCCTCATGGTTATTGGATGTAATTGAGCAGGGCGGTTATCCGCAATCACGAACACCGATTATTAAGGGGTGAACCCAATTCCCATCTCTTTCCGTCACCCTGAACTTGTTTCAGGGTCTGTTGTGAAGAAATTCTAGGAACTAGAGAGATTTAACTAAAGCCACCCTTTACAGATCCCGGATCAAACCTGCCTGTCGGCAGACAGGTCCGGGATGACTATTTAGTAGATTAGCTGTGTGTAATCTCTACCCCTAACTAATTAATATTTCATATTAAGCGAGTTATTTGTATATCTACCGTTGGGAAAAACAAAGAGACTAAACGCAAAAGAGGGTCAGAAATGGAAAAAAGAAAAATTGCCGTATTTATAGCTTCGCCAGGGGATTTAGCAAATGAGCGAAGATATTTTAGAGAAACTATTGATCAATTGAATGATGGTTTTGGAGATGGAGCAGGCGTAGAATTCGAGCCGCTTGGCTGGGAGGATACCCTAGCAACCACTGGTCGGAGAAGCCAAGCAGTAATAAACCAGGAAGTAGATCGGTGTGATGTTTTTATTCTCACACTTTTTCGAAGGTGGGGACAAGAAGCTCCAGATTCAGACTATTCCTCTTACACAGAAGAGGAATTTCACCGGGCTTTTGAGCGATGGAAAAAGGAAAAATCACCCGAAATTTTTGTGTTTTTCAAAAAGGTAGACTCAGACTCAGAAGCCGATCCGGGTCCACAACTAAAGAAAGTAATGGCATTTCGAAGACAACTAGAAGAAACACGCCAGGTTTTATACCACTATTTCTACGATAAAGAAACTTTCGTAAAAGAAGTAAACCGTCATTTAAGAGCATATTCAAAAGGCGATCTACCTAAACCTGAAGATCAGAGAGAAACGGTTATACTACCCTCATCAGTGCTAGAAGAAGTAGAAAAAGCCAAGCAAGTTGCCAAGGAGAAAATAAAAGAAGCACAAAAAGCTAAAGATGAAAAAGAAGTAGCATTACTAAAGTTAGAAGCTAAGCAATTAGAAATGGCAGAAGATGCAGTAAAACTTTCCAAGGAGGGAAAAATTGAATTCGCCAGGCAAAAGTTTTCTGAACTGATAGTGGAATCAAGTGACTTAAGAATCTTGTCTTTGGGATTTGAGTTTTACTATCGAGTAGGTGATTTAGAGACTTCTTATAGAGTATTAGAAAAGTGGTTAACTATTAGTGGACCAGAAGAACAGTCGGTAAATACTGCAATCGCATTTGCGAATCTCGGTAAGCTATTTCGTATTCAAGGTGACTTGGAAATGGCAGAAGAGTTGTACAAGAAAGCATTAGAGATTAGTAAGTTTTTAGGGGATGAAGAAGGAGTGGCAGCTCAATTTGGAAGTTTAGGGGCTCTTTATCAGACTAAAGGTGACTTAATAAAAGCAGAAAAAATGCAAGAGAAAGCATTAAAGATCAGTGAATCTCTAGGAGACAAAGTAGGAATGGCTGTAACATATGGCAATTTAGGAATTTTGTATCAGATTCGAGGTGATTTGGATGATGCAGAAGAGACGTACAGAAGAGCATTAGAGTTAAACAAATCCTTTAAAAATAAAGAAGGAATTGCAATTCAGTATGGTAGTTTGGGAATGTTATTCAGGATAAAAGGGGAATTGGAAGAGGCTGAAAAGTTTCTCAAAAAAGCACTCAAGCTAAACAAATCATTAGGAAGCAAAGAAGGTATGGCAAGTCAGTACAATAATTTAGGGAATGTATATATGGACTTGGATCAAGGAAATTCAAAAAAAGCGGAAAAAATGTATAGAAAAGCACTAGAATTAAATAAGTCCCTTGGAAATAAAGAAGGAATAGCGGCTCAGTACAGTAATTTAGGGAATGTTTTTTGGGAAAGGGGAGATTTGCAAGAAACAGAAAAGATGTATGTAAAATCTTTGGAGCTTTATGAAGTCATTGGAAGTAAAGAAGGATTAGGTACTCAACTTGGTAACCTGGGTTTATTGTATCATTTTGTAGGGGAGCTGCAAAAAGCTAAGGAGTTTTACAATAAATCTATAAATCTTCTAAAAGAACTAGGGTCTCCCAAAGCAGCTACAGTTTCGGAGTGGTTAAAGGAGTTAGGAAGTGGAAAAAAGGATGAAGATTAAGTTTTATACTCTCTTGTCATTTCGAAAGATCCCGAATGCTTTCGGGAGATTGAGAAATCTAAAGGTTGCCGTTTACAACGATCTCTAGATTTCTCGCTACGCTCGAAATGACAAAGGGAGAGGGAAATGACAAACCCTACCCCTTAATCACCACGGGCTCAGTCTGCCAGATTTCGTCGTTGTAATCTTTGATGGTTCGATCGCTGGAGAACTTACCTACTTTAGCCACATTTAGAATAGCCTTTTTATTCCACTCAAATTCATCGCGGAATACTTTATCTACTTCTTCCTGTGATTTCACATAAGCCTCATAATCAGCGAGTACCATGAAGTAATCCCCTTCATAAAGAAGAGCGTTAATGATCGGATGGAAAAGCTCTTTATTGTCAGGAGAAAAGAAGCCATCTCTAATCTGATCCAGCGCCCGCTTTAATTCCGGGTTCTTGTGGTAATAAGTTTGAGGATTATATCCGGCTCTTCGAAGCTCATCCACATCCTCTACTTCTAATCCAAAGATGAAGATATTATCATCACCAACTTCTTCTTTGATTTCCACATTCGCACCGTCCAGCGTACCGATGGTAAGCGCTCCATTCAGGGCGAACTTCATATTACCGGTACCGGAAGCTTCCATACCTGCCGTAGAAATTTGCTCAGATAAGTTTGCAGCTGGAATCATGATTTCTGCAAGAGTAACCCGATAATTCTGTAGGAAGATACACTTTAGCTTGTCCTTAGTCTGTGGATCATTATTGATCTTTTCACCAATAGCATTAATTAGCTTGATATGGTGTTTCGCCATGGCATAACCCGGCGCCGCTTTACCACCAAAAATGACCGTTCTTGGAACAGCGTCCAGATCCGGATTTTCCTTTAGGCGGTTGTACAAAGTGATTACATGCAGGGCAGCCATCAACTGGCGCTTGTATTCATGCATCCGCTTGATTTGGATATCAAACATAGAAGTTGGATCAACTTCTATACCCATATCTTCCTGTATATAATCAGCCAATCGCTTCTTGTTGTTTAACTTGATCTCAGCGAATTTCTTTTGGAAAGCCTTGTCTTCAGCAAAGTCAGCGATTTTTTGTAAGTCGTCGAGGTCAGTAATCCAGTCGTCACCAATTTTGTCACTTATAAGTGCGGAAAGCTCCACATTACACTGCTTCAACCAACGACGTGGAGTAATCCCATTCGTTTTGTTGGTGAATTTCTCCGGATACATCTCATCGAAATCGCGGAACATAGATTCTTTAAGTAGACGCGAATGGAGTGCAGCTACTCCGTTTACCTTCTTAGCTCCCACTATTCCCAGGTGAGCCATATGAACTACCGGGTTTTCTCCTTCCCCAACAATGCTCATTCGGCTCATTCTGTTTCGATCATCACCAAACTTAGCTTTAATGCTATCCATAAATCGGCGATTGATCTCAAAAATGATATTGAGATGTCTTGGAAGCAGGCTTCTAACTAAGGATACTGGCCATTTTTCCAGGGCTTCGGGAAGAAGTGTATGGTTAGTGTAAGCCATCGTTTCAACGGTAAGATCCCAGGCTTTATCCCACGGCATATCCACCTCATCCAGCAACACTCTCATCAATTCAGGGATTGCTAAATTCGGGTGGGTATCATTACACTGAATGGCTACTCTTTCAGGAAGTTTAGTCCAATCATCAGTCTGACCTTTAAATCTTCTTAAAATGTCCTGCATAGATGCCGATACCAGGAAATATTCCTGCTTAAGTCTCAGCTCCTGCCCAACAAACATCTTATCGTTTGGATATAGAACACGAGTAATATTCTGCTCCAATTGGTTATCTCGAACAGCATCAATGTATTGACCCTGGTTAAAGCTTTGAAGGTCGATCGCTGTATCAGACTCTGCTTTCCAAAGGCGCAGGTTATTTACAATGTTATTGTTGTATCCAGGGATAGGAGTATCGTAAGCAACAGCAAGTACTTTTTTGGTGTTCTCCCACTGGTATTCCAGTTCACCACTTTCTTTAGGAGTAATATGCTGGTGTCCATAAAACTCTACCGGGTACTGAATTTTTGGACGAACGATATCCCAGGGGTTTCCATAGCGTAGCCAAAGGTCTGGTTTTTCAATTTGGAAACCGTTTTCGATAGTCTGGTAAAAGATGCCATAGTCATATCGAAGTCCATAACCCGTTGCAGGGATTCCAAGTGTAGCCATAGAATCCAGGAAACATGCAGCTAATCTTCCAAGCCCCCCATTCCCTAATCCGGCATCCCATTCTGCATTTCTTATTTCATCATAATCGAGGCCTAGATCAGCACAGGCATCGGCTACTTCCTGTTGAACATCCAGGTTAACCACCATGTTATCTAGTAAGCGACCGATCAGATATTCCATAGAGAGATAATAGGCACGCTTAACTCCGGTCTTATGATAGGTTTGCTGGGTGGTAATCCATTTATCATGCAGGCGATCCATTAATGTGAGTACAACACTGCGATAGTTATCCCAGTTAGTTCGTGAGTACTCATCCTTTGCCAAGGTATGGCGAAGGTGTAGTTTAATGTCTTCTCTTAATGAATCTTTATTTAAGCCGGAGCGAACGGCTATTTCATTCGATACTTTTTTGCTCATCTAGTAAAAATTTCTTGTTATCCGGGGAAGATAATGATCTTATGTTAACTCAGTTTCAAAGTCAGAATTCTTTTTTATACACCCCTTGATCCGGTTTGAATAGTGGTCGGGTAAGGTTAGCTAAATAACCGAGGCTATGAAACGACTCATAGGCATTAATAGCAACAAAATCCTGAGAAAAAATCCCAAATACACTGGAACCGCTTCCACTCATTGATGCGTACATAGCTCCAAAGTCATAAAATTGATCCTTCAGATTTCCGACCAACTCATGTCGAGGGAATACAGAGCCTTCTAACTGATTTTGAAGTAAAAAGTGCCAGTCTTCAATATCATCCTCAAGAAGTACATTTTTTAGCGAAAATTCAGGTAACCCACGGGGAATAGAATCTTGATAAGCCTCGGGTGTTTTGCTTTCAATATTTGGAAAAACAGTAACGATATAAGCATCGGGTTGAATAGGGAGTAGTTCAATTTCATCTCCAAGTCCTGTTCCTATTCCGGTTTCTCCATGAATAAAGAAAGGCACATCGGCTCCAAGAGATTTCCCTATTTCAAGGAGATCATTTGTTGAAAGGCCGAGATTAGCAATCTTATTAATCATTCGCAGTGTAGTTGCTGCATTACTACTTCCACCACCTAGCCCAGCACCCGCAGGAATATTTTTTTGAACATTAATTTTGAACTCATCTCTTAACCGGGCCTCTTGCTGTAATAGATTTACAGCCCGTACAATTAAATTAGTTCCGTTTGCTGGAATTCGTTCATCACTCATCATGAGCTCGGTTCTTGAGGAGGGAGAAATTTCAAAACGATCGCTCCACTCTATAAAGCAAAAACCAGTTTCAATGGTATGGTAACCACTAGGCAATCGTTCGATCACATTAAGGCCAAGATTTATTTTGGCGTATGAATTGGAGATCCAGGTTTCGCTCATTATAGAAATTCGTTTTTATGTTTAATCATATAATCGAAGGCAGCATCATGATCATTTGGAATATCACCATTAAGAATGGCTTCCCTAACCGCATCCTTGATGATGCCAACAGTTTTGGAAGGAGCAATATCCAAAGCTTCCATAATCTCCTCTCCGGAAAGAGGGTTTTTCCAGTTTCGGATATGGTCCTTGGCTTCTACTTCTTCAATCTTACGTTCTACCTTATTGAAATTTTGCTGGAACCGTTCCACTTTGTATTCATTTTTACTCGTGATATCTGCACGACACAAAAGCATCAGGTCATCAATATCATTTCCGGCATCAAAGATTAGTCGCCGGATTGCACTGTCGCTAACTATATCGGAAACGAGAGCAATTGGCCGGAGGTGCAAACGAACCAGTTTCTGCACATATTTCATCCGTTCGTCCAGGGGTAAGCCAAGATTTTTGAATATTCTTTTCGTCCACTTTGCTCCAAGGGCATCATGCCCATGAAAAGTCCACCCTACCGTTTCATCAAATCGTTGTGTGGGAGGTTTTGCGATATCGTGAAGAATAGCCGCCCATCTTAACCATAAATTATCGCTAGCCTGTGCTACATTATCCAGGACTTGAAGTGTGTGCCAAAAATTGTCCTTATGACGCTGACCATTAATTTCTTTCACACCGTGTAAATCCACCATTTCGGGTAAAAAATATTTGAGTAGCCCGGTTTTGAAAAGCATGGTAAAGCCAGAGGAAGGCTTCTGTGCCATAATTATTTTATTGAGCTCATCTACGATTCTTTCTTTAGAAATAATGTTTATTCGATCGGCCATGTTAGTAATAGCCTGAAAGGTTTCCTCGTGGATATGAAAATCAAGCTGGGTCGCAAACCGAATAGCTCGCATCATACGAAGAGGGTCGTCACTAAAGGTTTGTTCGGGATCGACAGGGGTTTTAATGATCCCAGCTTTTAGATCGTCCATTCCATTGAAGGGATCAACCAGAGCTCCAAAATCTTCTGCATTAAGAGACCATGACATCGCATTAATGGTTAAATCTCTCCGATTTTGATCGTCTTCCAGGTTGCCATCCTCAACAATGGGCTTACGGGAATCTCTTCGGTAGCTTTCTTTTCTTGCACCAACAAATTCAAGCTCAATATCCTGGTATTTTACTTGTGCTGTTCCAAATTGCTTGAAAACAGCTAGGGATGAACCATTTAGAAGGAGATGGACTTCCTGAGCTAGTTTTATCCCGGAGCCTAGTGTAACAAAGTCGATATCAGGTTGCTCTTTCAGTCGATTTAGATAGTAATCTCTTACATAACCACCAACTACATATACAGGTTGTTTAAGCGAAGCAGCGGCTTCACTTATAAGGCCGAAAACGTAAGTATGTTTTTTGGGGATATTATGTTGCAAATCCATAAGCAATAAAGATAGGAATGTTGGGGATGGCTTTCAGATGGATTTTAATTTCAACTAAGTGTTCTATACATTAATATCGACCAAAAAGAATCTTACTTATGAGTTTTCCAACTAATTGGCTTATAGCTACAAATGGAAGTATTTACGCAAGTGAAGCGGTAAAGTATGCTGGTTTACTTAGTACAGAACTGACAAATAAACCTGAGGTAACCATTTTAGTGGTTGCCTATGAAAAGGACGCAGAAGATATAGCCCTTGGAATAGTAGAAATGGCCAAATACTTATTTGAGGAGGAGGGTAAAAAAACCGTTGAACCCAGATTGGAAGTTCGTATTGGTGAGCCTGGACAAACCATTGTCGAAACTGCTAAAGAACTCGGTTGTGATCATATCTTGATTGGGGGTGCGGATTTTAAATGGGATATCAATGACAAAAATCCAGGGGGGATAAGCAACTACGTGATTTCAAATTTTGATGGGGTAATAACTGTAGTTAAATAATTTTTTAATAAAATATGTACCTCACTCTCAGGGCATTTTTAAGCTCTTTCGAAAAAAGGTTAAAATAGCCTAAGTACTATTTCTCATTAATTCAATAAAATCAATATTTAACTAGAATGGGAATATCGAATTTGTGGATAAGTCAGTGGAAAACGAGTTGAAAAGTTGTGGGAAAGTAACGCTTTTTTTTCTTGTTAAGCGCTCCATAAATCCTGTACATCTAGATGAACACTGACACCAAGGACACTACGGTGAAATTGATGAGAGGCCACAAAAATCTTGAGGCCAGTTTGTTCGAAACCTCTCAACTCGAGAATTTGGACAAAAGGTATTCCAAGTGCTTTCGTAAGAAAGCTAAACCCCCACGTTTCGGCGCTGGGGGTTTTTTTATGCTTCGAAATTCAGCAGCGAATCTGAGTATCCTAAATTCTCCACCTGCACTCTTCTCTTTCAATAGTCATCCTGAACCCGTCTTCCGTATGAATACTTCGGAAGCCGGGCTTGTTTCAGGATCTGCAAAGATTAACTCTATTTTCTAATTGGAATTGGATCAAAGAAAAATCCCATTCGCGCACAGGTGAATTTTTAGACTATTCAAAAAGACCCTAAATACGGAACTATAATAATTCTCATTAGCCATTAAAAAACAATAACTAATGATTTTTTAAAAAGTCAGTTTGTGGATAATTCCGTGGAAAACGGGTTGAAAAGTTGTGGGAAAGTAGTGCTTTTTTTTCTTGTTCTACGCTCATGAATTGTAGTAATTATATGTGAGCACTGGCATTAAGGACACTACGGTGAAATTGATGTAAGGCCGACAAAACCAGCGGCCTATTTGTTCGAACCTTCTCAAATCGAGAAATCAAACAAAGGTACTTCAGGTGTTTTCGCAAGAAAACAAAAACCCTCACGTCTCGGCGATGAGGGTTTTTTTATGCAATTCAGTTCTTGTTTTCTATCTCCTCGATAAGCTTATCAGTAGCCTTTTCATAAGCAAACACGAGTGATTTAGAATAAGAGTCAACATATAATTTGCCGAAAGAAGACTCATAGAGTTCCGATATACGATTAATCTCATCATTGCTAAGTATTTCTAAAGCCCATAAGAAAGACACTGCAGTACCAAACTCATATTGTTGAATTTTTTGTTGGCGCTCAGCTACACTCATTGCAGTACTCGAAATTTCATTTCCCTCAATCGAAGCCCTTATTCTTTCAACAGATCTGGCATTGGCTTCTTCCAGTTCCAAGAAAAAGCTCCCAGCATTGTTTGCCCTCACAAACCTTAAAATAGTTAGTACCCGTAACTGCTCAGGAGGAGAATTTTCCAGTGTTGCAGCGTACTCTTCAATGCTAAGCTCAGGCGTATAGTCATCCATTCTATATTGTACCTCGGAGAACCATTCCTCAAAAAGAAACTCACTAATACCTTCAAATTCTATTTCGCTAATATTTTCGTCTAGATATTTTTTACTGTATGAAAAAAGTGCGATATCCTTAAAATTAGCCTTTATTAAATCAAAGATACGAGAGGAATCTTCAACTTCGACAAATGAGGAAACTCCCATTTTTAACCCTTCATCGATACCTCCAATAATACTCCAGATTTTTGAAGTAGCTAGCAGATCATACATATCCGGGTCTTTTCTAAACTTTTTTAAATATTCATAGCTCCTAGTTTGGAATCGATTCGAGTTGCTTAAGGATAGGATAGAGTAATTGAGTGTATCCCCATTTGAAAAGCTGCTAAGGACGTCAAATTTTGTTTTTTGATCCCTCCACTTATATGTGATTAAATCATCAGACTCGACAACCTCGGGCTTTCCAAAATCATCAATATACCCCTTGAGTGTTCCTTTGAATTCAAAGGTACTTTGATAAGTAAATAATAAATCAGTAATGATAGAGTCTTTAGAAAAGAAAGTAGTAATGGATTCAACTCCGGGGTACGAGATGGGGATCCGTATACTTTGAGCATCGTAAGAATTCCCAAGTTCTGTTAAGCCAATTATAGTTTTGCCAAGAACAAGACTGTCTTCTTGATTGAAGTAGGCATAATTAAAGAGGTCAATTTCTGGAGTATTGTCTAAAAATTCCTCACTGCTTTTACAACTGACTAAAATAAGCAGGAATAGTAGGTAATAGGTTACTTTCAAGGGTGAATAGAGGTTTAAAGTATTATATCTAAAGTCGGTTTGAAGTTAATCCATAGTTATGGAAGAATGATCTCCTAAATCCACTTTTCCAGAGACATTCTTCAAAGTTGTATGAGCGCCAATTGTGGAACCGGATGTAGTCACATCCACAATGTTTGAATTTTCTCTTATGATTGAATTTTCAATAGTTGAGCTTTTGATAACAGTTCCTGCTTCAATACTTACTTTAGGGCCGATAGTGCTATTTTCAATAGTTACACCTTCAGCTATAAATACCGGTGGAATTATATTTGAGCCAGGGTACTTACTGGGGTCAAACGAGTGGTTTTCTTTTGCTACTATTTCTCCGGTGGTCTCCAGCCAAGCCGGTAGCGTTCCACAGTCTAACCATTCGTCTACAGTAGCTGTTTTAAATAGCTTGCCTTCATTAATCATATTATCCAAAGCTTCGGTCAAAAAGTACTCCCCTCCCGGACCTTTAATGTCTTCATCAATTACCCTGTTTACCTGACGCTTAATTTCCTCACCATCTTTAAAGTAGTACACTCCAATTATGGCCAGGTCTGATATGAATTCCTGAGGTTTTTCAACAAAACCGGTAATCCTATCTTCTTCGTGAACGGCTACTCCAAAACGAGAAGGGTCGTCAACTCTTTTTAGCCAGATTACACTATCTGCTCCCTCAATGTTAAATTTTTCTTTACTATCAAAAAGGGTATCTGCAAAAGCAACGATTACTTCTCCATCTAAGTCTTCACTTGCGCAAGCTACAGCATGTGCGGTGCCAAGAGCCTGTTCTTGAACCCTAAATGTTGCTTTAGCATTATGTCGCTCACTCATCGCTCGAAGTTGATCTTTTATCGATTGCCCAAAATCAGGGCCCAGAATGTATACTACTTCCGAAATATCCCTATCCAAGGTTCGAATGAATGTTTCTACCAGTCGTTCGATGATCATTGTTCCCGCTACAGGTAGCAAAGGTTTTGGTACAGTATGTGAATGAGGCCTTACGCGGGTACCCCTTCCCGCCATAGGGATGATTAATTTCATATTTTAGTAAATAATTGAAACATTAGGCTGATAAGTGGGTGAATATACCCCGGAGTATTAATAAATTCGAGCAATATATTGCTCCCTTAACTATCACTTAATCTTAGAGCGTTTTCATTTGTACTATTACATTCTAGATGCCCTGTCCGTACTAATTTGCATACTTTTTGCACGCTTCTTTTTCTATCGTATCCGCTTTTTTTTGCATGTATTTCAACAAGTAGGATACAAGCATAATGAGTATTGGAGCTGGTTAAGGCAGCACTGGGAGAAAAAAGTAGTTCCATTAGATCTTTCGCTCTTTATCATGTTATTATTTGTTGGGTCGGTAGGTCTGGAATTTTTTGATATTGAGGCGACAAACTCTAGCAAAGCAGTAGCTTTTTTTACTCTTTCAATTTTTTGGTTTGGTAGCGTAAAAAAGTATCGCCATCAAAAAGTTAAAAAGCCCCTTGTTTTTACCCCCAGGGTGAAGCGACTTACAGTTCCGGTAGTAGTATTCTCACTGGCGCTTCCCATCTTTTTTGGAACGTGGGCTTATACAGGTTTTATTCCCATTATATGGGTACCTCTTCCAACTTATGATGCGGGACTACTTTCATTTGATGTAATTCTATTGTTCTTCGGGTGGATACTTGGAGCTATTCTACTTCCTTTTTTAATTCTATTGGGTAGTGGCCTTACCAGACCAATTGAGAGAAGTATTCAAAATGGATTTAAAAAAAAGGCACGGCAAAAACTCGCCTCAATGCCTCATCTAAAAATAATTGCATTAACGGGCAGCTATGGCAAGACCAGCACTAAGTTTATGGTCCGTGATTTATTAAAGGAGAGGTATAGTGTTTGTTCTACTCCAGGTAGTTATAACACCCCTATGGGAGTTTGTAAAGTAATCAACAACGACCTTCAATCTCATCACCAGATATTGATTCTGGAAATGGGCGCCCGATATAAAGGAAATATCCAGGAGCTATGCGATATTGCGAAGCCTGATATTTCAATTATTACAAATGTAGGAGTGGCACATCTGGAAACCTTTGGTAGCCAAGATATAATCGCAAAAGAAAAAGGAACGTTGGTTGACAATCTTACTTCTGGAGGTGTAGCTATACTAAATGCTGATGATGAACGGGTACAGAAAATGGGTGAAGGTAGAGCGGAGATTAAGCGAATAATGGTAGGCTTGAATGAGGGGCAAATTCAAGCAGGTGATATATCTTATGATACCAGTGGTTCAACTTTTGAAGTTGGTTTTCCGGATGCAAGAGAAACATTTCAAACAAGATTGCTGGGAGCGCATAACGTTCAAAATATGCTTTTAGCTATTGGGACTGCTTATCATTTGGGAATCCGTCCTAAGACAATGGCCCTGGCTGCAAAAAATATTGAACCGGTTAAGCATCGTTTAGAATTGAAGCAACAAGGAGAATTGTTTGTGATTGATGATGCGTTTAATAGTAATCCAGTTGGGGCAAAGAACGCAGTAGAAATTCTGAGCGAGTTTAATTCCGGAAAAAGAATAATCGTTACCCCTGGAATGATTGAACTAGGTGATCAGGAGTATGAAGAGAACAAAACATTTGGAAGAGCGATCGGTCTGGCCAATCTTGATGCGGTTATTTTAGTAGGAGAAGAAAGAGCCAAACCTATTTTTGAAGGCATAAATGAAGAAGCTGAGTCAACAGATCATGTAAGGATCGTAAACAGTCTTTTTGAGGCAAATGATATTGTGAAAGAAATTGCTACTCCAGGAGACGTAATTCTGTATGAGAATGACCTTCCGGATGTATATAATGAATGAAGAACGTCCTTTAATTCTTCCTTCTTAAATCCTTGTTCTTTACTCTTACTTACTGCTATTACTCGTAACGAACTGCTTCAGCAGGCTGAATTTCTGATGCACGTTTTGATGGAAACCAACTTGCAGCAAGACAAAGTAATAAACTACCCACCAGTACTAGAGTAACATCAAAAAGCTGTACGTCAACCGGATATGCATCTATGATAAAGGCTGAGGATAGCTTTATAATCCCAAATTCCTGTTGAATCCAACACAGTAAGAACCCAAGAGTTCCTCCGATACCACACCCTATAGCTCCGATATAAAGACCTTGTTTTCTGAAGATGTTTTTTATGGCCGATTTTCCATATCCCATCGATATCAAAATACCGATGTCTCTTCTTTTTTGGATTACGATCATTGTCAGAGAGCCGATGATATTAAGTACGGCAACTATCACAATGATCATCAAGATGACATACGCTCCCCATTTTTCAAGGTACATAACGTCATAAAGTGGTTTTTGGAGATCATACCAGGTAGAAATCTTATACCCATCACCCAGAGCTACCTCAAGGTTTTGCTTCACATATTCCGCGTCTTCATTATTCTCCAGTTTAACATCTATACCTGATATGCTGTTTCGTGAATTAAATAATCGCTGAGCAGCATTGAGGTCTATAAAAACCTGTGGCCCACTGGCTACTTGTTGCAAGAAATAAGTGCCTCTCACATCAAAACGAAATGACCGAGGAACAGTAATCTGGGTTAGTGCTTTCTTCATCCCATTTGCACTAAGTAATACAATTTCATCCCCGGGAGTAAGCAATAGTTGATTTCGGATTTCTTCAGGAATAACAGAGCCGGGTTTTCGGTTCCGGACTTCTACCTCAAATACACCAGAGGTAACACTCTCTTCAATATTTACCATTTTGAAAAAGTTCTCTATTTCAATGCCTTTTACATTAACAACGGCGCTTCTATCATTTCGATAGCTGAGCAAGGCTTTTCCTTCCACATACAGGGAGTAATTTTTTATTTCAGGAATAGACTCAAGTTCATCAATAAGAGCCTGGTTTTGCTTAAAAAGAGTAGCTGAAGAAGATTCAATGCGGATATCCGGATCATAAGAGAGTAATAGATTCTTAATAACATCAAAAAAGCCATTAAATACGGAGAGAACTACAATAAGCAGAGCGGTACCAATAGTAACTCCAACGATGCTTATGTAAGTGAGGGTAGATATTAAAGAGACATGCTTGCGCGAAAAAAGATATCGGCGAGCAATAAATCCGGTATGATCCATGGCTAAAAATAGAGATTAAGTGTCTTCAAAACACCTTCAATTCGTTCATAACGGTTTGTAGTAATTTTATTATATTTTTGCCCCTTCTAACCCAAGCTGTTATGAGTGCTACACTAACTACTGATGTTATAGAATCAATATCTAATGGAATGCATGGTGATCCATTTTCCGTGCTCGGTCTACACTCTATTTCTCAAGAGAAAAAGGAGAAGTTAGTACTCCGCACTTTTTGGCCAGAAGCGAAAAGTATTCTTATAAATGCAGGAAACATAAAGCCAGTAGAAATGGAGAGGATATCTCCTGAAGGGCTTTTTGAATATGTTTTTCCAAGGAGAAAAAATAAGTTCTCATATTCTCTTACTATTGAGACATTAAGCGGAGATTCTTTTTCGATTGATGATCCCTACTCTTACGAGCCCTTGATTAATGAATTCGATTTGCAGTTATGGGGTGAGGGGAATCATCACCAGGCTTACCACTTTATGGGAGCTCATCCCAAAGAGATTGATGGAGTAAAAGGGGTTCACTTTGTAGTATCTGCACCAAGTGCATCCAGGGTTAGTGTTATAGGTTCTTTCAATAACTGGGATGGCAGAACGCATAGGATGCGAAAATTTCACGATCAGGGTATTTGGGAGCTGTTCATTCCCCAGGTTAGCGCGGGAGATCAGTATAAGTTTGAGATTAAAACCCCGGTTCAGGATTCTCCGCTAAAAAAATCTGATCCTTTTGCTTTTGCTTCAGAGTTGCGGCCCGCAACGGCTTCAGTGGTTTTTGATCTTGAGGGTTATAAATGGGGAGATTCTAAATGGGTAAAAAAACGCTCAGAAAACCAGGCACATAACAAACCGCTATCAATTTATGAGATTCACATTGGCTCCTGGAGAAGAAAGGTTGGTGAAGAGCCAGGCTTTCTAAACTATAGGGAATTGGCTGATCAGCTTGTGCCTTATGTAAAAGAGATGGGCTATACTCATATTGAACTTCTTCCCATAGCTGAGCACCCTTATGATCCTTCATGGGGGTATCAAATTACAGGGTACTTTGCTCCTACAAGCAGGTTTGGAAGCCCACACGATTTTATGTACTTCGTTGATGAATGTCACAAAGCCGGAATAGGTGTAATTGTTGATTGGGTACCAGCACATTTTGCAAAAGATGAGCATGGATTAAGAAGATTTGACGGTACCGGATTGTTTGAACATGAAGATGCTAGGCAGGGAGAGCATAAAGATTGGGGCACATGCATTTTCAACTTTGGAAGAACGGAGGTTAAAAACTTCCTTATTTCAAATGCATTGTATTGGTGCGATAAGTTCCATATTGATGGTTTAAGAGTTGATGCAGTTGCCTCTATGCTATACCTCGATTATTCAAGAGAAGAAGGAGAATGGATTCCAAATAAGTATGGAGGTCGAGAAAATATTGAGGCGATTGAATTTTTAAGAGCCTTCAACGACTCTGTCCATCATCACTTTCCTGGAGTTGTTACTTTTGCAGAAGAATCAACTTCGTGGGGAGGAGTCTCAAGGCCTACACAAACAGGAGGTTTAGGGTTTGATTACAAATGGAATATGGGCTGGATGAATGATACTCTGGCTTATATTGAAAAGGATCCTATTTATAGAAAATACCATCAGGGTGAGCTAACCTTTTCTATGATTTATGCTTTTAGCGAGAATTTCACTCTTCCATTTTCTCATGATGAAGTAGTGCATATGAAGCAAGCGATGCTTTCAAAAATGCCTGGTGATGATTGGCAAAAGTTTGCTAACCTCAGGCTACTTTACACTTATATGTATGCCCATCCTGGAAAAAAGCTTCTTTTTATGGGTTGCGAGTTTGGTCAATGGGAAGAATGGAATGAATCGAAGTCATTGGACTGGCATTTGCTGGATTGGCAAAATCATCAGGGAATACAACTTCTGGTAAAAAACCTGAATGAAATTGTTAAGAAAACCCCGGCTCTTCATGAAGTAGATTTTGACTGGCGTGGATTTGAATGGCTTGATATTAATGATGCGGATAATAGTATTATTTCATTCATCAGAAGAGCTAAGGATCCAGAGGATTTTATTATTACAGTATTGAATTTTACACCAACTGTGCACCATAACTATACAATCGGTGCTCCAATCCCCGGGGAATACGAGATAATAATGAATAGCGATTCATCATTTTATGGAGGTAGTAACGTAGGAGACACTGTACTACATGCCACGCTGAGTGAATGGCAAAATCAGCCTGCAAAACTTAACCTTACTATTCCTCCTCTGGCAGGGGTAATATTAAAACCAAAGAAATAGAGATATATGAGATTTCCTCGTTCGTGTGGTACACTAGTTCACCCAACCTCATTTCCCGGAAAATATGGGATCGGAGATTTTGGAGATGAAGCGAGAGTATTTATTGATTTCCTGGAGCGCACAAGTCAAACTATTTGGCAGGTTTTGCCCTTAACCCCAACAGGGTATGGAAACTCACCATACGCCAGTTATTCCGCCTTTGCTGGAAATGTTTATTTGATTAGTCCTGATATACTTATTTCAAAAGGCCTTTTAACCTCTAAAGAAGCAGCGAAAGCAGAGCTTCCATCAGGCGTAGAAGTACAGTATGATGCCGCATTTGCAAATAAGGACACCCTTTTCATGCTTGCATGCGAGCGATTTTATAAAACTCTTACTGAAGAAGAAGAGAAGAAGTTTAAGTCTTTCAAGAAAGCAAATAAGCACTGGCTAGATGACTATGTATTGTTTATGGCTTGTGCGCTTCATTATGACAAACGGCCATGGAATACCTGGGATAAAGATATAGCCCAACGAAAACCAGAAGCCTTAAAGGCTCACAAGAAAAAATTCAAAAAAGAAATTGAGCTACAGTATTGGATGCAGTATGAATTTGAAAATCAATGGATGAGCCTGAAAGAATATGCTAACTCAAAAAGCATTCGGGTTGTAGGAGATATTCCGATTTTCGTGGATCACAACAGTTCCGATGTATGGGCTAATCCAGAATACTTTGAAGTAGATGAGGAAGGAAACCGAGTACTAGTAGCAGGTGTTCCCCCAGATTATTTTAGCGAAACGGGTCAACTTTGGGGTAATCCTCAATACAATTGGGCAGCTCTGGAAAAGGATGGGTTCTCATGGTGGGTGGATCGATTTAAGCACATGTTCAAAATCTGTGATGCAATTAGGGTAGATCATTTTCGAGGTTTTGACGCCTATTGGGAAGTAAAAGCAACAGAAGAGACAGCAATAAATGGACGCTGGGTTGATGGCCCAGGTGAAAAGCTATTTGATACTATATTAGAGGAATGTGGGGAACTTCCAATCATTGCGGAAGATCTTGGCTTTGTAACAGAAGGAGTAGAAAAGTTAAGAGATAAATATGCCTTTCCAGGTATGAAGATTATCCAATTCGCATTCGATTCTGATGCAACTAATGCCTTTTTACCACATAACTATCCTCAAAACAGCGTTGCATATACCGGTACACATGATAATGATACTTCCATTGGTTGGTATAATAGCGCTCCGGAAGTAGAACAGCACAGAGTAAGAGTGTACACACGTTCAGATGGTTCTTCTATCAGTTGGGAGCTAATTAGGTTAGGAATGCTGTCTGCATCTGACCAGGCTATTTTCCCGATGCAAGATTTCATGAACCTTGATGGTGCTCATAGGATGAATTTTCCCGGTACATCGTCAGGAAACTGGCTGTGGAGATACACTCAAGCTATGTTTGAGGAACTCAATGAGGATCAGCTCTCCTTTCTTGTAGAGCTAGGAAACAGGAATTCTAACTCGGAAAAAGCCGGGATTTAATAAGTTAGCTTATTTTAGTATATTTAAAGCTTCGATTCAGGACACAAATACATGCCGTTTTCTCTTAATAATCTCCCTCAGAGATCTCAAAAACCAAGACAAGAAGGAATTACACTGGTACTCGACAAAGGGTATAGTGTGCGACAAGCTGAGGATTTTTGCGAAACTTCCGCAGAATATACAGATGTCGTAAAGCTAGGTTGGGGCACTTCTTATGTGACTCCTAATCTTGAAAATAAGTTGAAGGTATATGCTTCAGCGGGTATTCCGGTCTATTTCGGAGGTACCCTTTTTGAAGCATATCTTGTCAGAGATCAACTTAAAGCCTATCGCAAGCTTCTTGAAAAATATGAGATAAAACACCTCGAAGTTTCTAATGGTACAGTCTGGATTTCAGATGATAAAAAACAAGCTATCATCAAGGAATTAAGCAAAGACTATGAGGTATACTCAGAAGTAGGCAGCAAAAACCCAAACGAAATTATACCACCTTATAAGTGGGTAAATATTATCAGACAAGAGCTTGAGGCCGGAGCAAGTAAAGTTATTTGCGAAGCCAGAGAAAGCGGTACTGTGGGTGTATTTCGGCCAAACGGAGAGGTTCGGTCCGGGTTAATTGAGGAAATAACCGACCAGGTACCTGTCGAAAATTTGATTTTCGAAGCTCCTCAAAAAGAGCAGCAAGTTTGGTTTATAAAAAAATACGGCAGTAATGTTAATCTTGGGAATATTCAACCGGAAGAAGTAATACCTCTTGAGACTCTTCGACTTGGACTTAGAAGTGATACACTAATGGATTTCTATTCGCTCGATGAGAACAATGAACTAGATCAAGTAATGAAAGAGAATAAAATCTCTAACAAAGAGTAAGAAAAAAATATCTATGAAAATTTTATACGCGGCTGCAGAGATTTCTCCTTTCGCAAGAATGACTTACACGGCAGATCTTTTAAGATTTTTGCCAGCTTCTCTACAGGATAAAGGATTCGAGATCCGAATTTTACTGCCTAAGTATGGTACCATTAACGACCGAAGAAACAGGCTTCATGAAGTAATAAGGCTATCCGGAATTGAGGTTGAAGTAGGTGATACCAAAGAAAGTATGAAGATAAAAGTAGCTAGCATTCCTAATGCCAAGCTTCAGGTTTATTTCCTTGATAACGATACCTATTTCAAGCGAAAGGGTTTATTTAAAGACCCAAAAAACGAAAGTTTTTATTCTGACAATGCAGAGCGTTTGGCCTTCTACAATAAAGGGGTGCTGGAAACAGTTATGAAGCTTGGTTGGGAGCCGGATATTATTCATTGCCACGATTGGCCGGCAGGTTTAATTCCGTTGCTCGTTAAAACCAAATACAAGGATGAAAAGATTTTCCAAGGAACTAAAGTGATTTACAATCTTCACCATCCTGAGAACGAAGGTACAGCTGATACTGCAAAGATATTAGAATTACTCGGCTTGCCTGAAGACGTAGATATAAACAAGCTAACCGATAATGGTAAAGTTGACTTATTGAAACTAGGCTTAATGTATAGCGATTACGTTGTTACTGGAAATTACCTGAAGAATGAATTTGATGAAGTATTCAACGAGTTGGGTATTTCTCCAAAACAAATTCAAGGTTCACCTGAAGATGTATCTGCTAAATTCGCCGATTACTATAGAGTGTTAGCTGAATAAAAAACATCAAGACGAATTTTTAATGCACACAAATACGAAAGCTGCCAAAATCTGGCAGCTTACTTTTTCTGTATCTCTCCTGTTTTTATTTTTTGGATGTGAAGAGCCTGGTACAATTGGGGGTGAATTTGTTGATCCTATCGAAATAGCAATTGATACTCTTTTTGTAACTGATCTTACAACTGAAACCATTGATCCATACTTGGGTAAATTAACTCTATCTGCTGTTGGATCTTTTAATGATTCAGAATTTGGCCAGGCTACAGCCTTTAGCTTTGTTAAGCCTGAAATATCAAGAATAAGCGAAGACGACACTCTAAGGAGTACCTTTAACTTTTTCCTTAATTTAAATATGGACTTCAATGATGCGTTTGGAGATACATCCACTGATAATTCATATTCAATCTACAGGGTAATCAACCCGTGGAGAGGTTCTACATTTAGAAAGAGTGAAACAATTACATATTCAACTGCAGAAGTTATCGGATCTTTTGATGATAGCATGATAGATTCGCTTGGGTTTGTTGAAACACGGCTAACCGGAACCTGGAAGGATGATTATATCAGGATATTTAATCTCCCTGATTCTATAAGAGAAGACGAATACAGAGAAACAGATTTTGGATTGGCTATAGTGCATAATGGGGTAAGTAATAAAATCTCTGTTATCAATAATACTCAAAGTCAATTAACTGTAATTGGTGCAGATACTACCTATCAGTCTTTTCTTGATTGGGGGTATGATATTGATCAGGCAATACCATCAAGTTCGGGTAGCACGGTAGCTTTGCCATCTACTTATGACAACTTCTTATCCTTTAATCTGGCAGAACTAGCAGATCAGGTTTCAAGTCAGGATTTTATAAGGGCAGAACTAGTCTTCAATGAAGATACTCTCGCGTTAAGTAGTTCATTATCTGATTCTGAAATTCGATCGTCATATTTAGGGTTGGCACTTATCAATGATCAGGTTGATGATCTGGGTTATCAGTTTGTTATAGGGGCGTTCAATGCCAATGCAGTAAATGAAGACGGTGCGTTTGTTTTTAATATGACTACTCTCATTAATAACTACTTTTTTAGTGATACTTCATTAGACAAAGTTTACGTTTACTTATTCAGTAATCAGGGAGCACTTAGCTATACCTCTCTCTTTAATGAGTCTTCATCCCCGGATCTTGCTCCTAAATTGATTATTTATTCGGCGAATTAGCATATGAGAACTGTAAGAATTTTATTACTCGCTTTTTTTTCAATACTATCGGCACAAGCCTTA
The DNA here is from genome assembly GCA_003712055.1 of Balneola sp. NCBI lineage: Bacteria > Pseudomonadati > Balneolota > Balneolia > Balneolales > Balneolaceae > Balneola > Balneola sp. Next base: position 410,609 of record RHLJ01000003.1, on the reverse strand, counting down.
GCACAGGATGATGAATCATCTCAAAGCAGCAACGGTTCATCTTATTCAGTGCTTGGAGTAGGTATCCCTCAAGACTTGGTATCAGATAATTTTAGGGCGCATGGGGTATTAGGTGTTTCTGGTATTGTTTCTGAAACTACTTCTCTAAACAATCCAGCACTATGGAGTAGAACCTTTTATACTCAGGCTACAACTAGTTTGAGGCTCAGTAGCTATAAATCTACGAGCGGAACTTCTGCAGAGCAAAGTAATACGAACTTTTCAGCTGGATATCTCCAAATGCTTTTTCCCGTGTATCCTGGAAGACTTGGTTTATCTCTTTCCCTGGCTCCTGTGTCAAGGTCAAACTTTCGAATTGTTGAATCCGGGACTTTCTCAAGTGCATCTATCGATACCGTTACGTTTAGTAACGATGTCCAAAGCTCAGGGGGGGTAAATAAATTTGAAGCGGGTTTTGGGCTGAAGCTTACAAAAAATATTTCCGTTGGTTATGCGCCATCTGTCGCGTTTTTGACTCTTGATAATAGTGAAGCCTTGTCTTTTAACTCGGCTTCCTTTCAATCTCAGAATCAAATTACCTCTATTACTGGTACTGCTTTTTCACAACGATTTGGTCTGGCGGCTAATTTTTCAAACATTTTTAGTGAGACGGATAGAATAGCATTTGGTGCAACTTTATCTCTTCCTTATACCATTGGAGCTAAATCGAAGCGTACCGCCGATAAAATTATAGATGGTACAGAAGAGAAAATAGATATTAGCTCTACACTGGCTAATACAGCAGGTGATATAAATATGCCTCTTGAAGCAGCATTTGGATTAGGCTATGCCCCGTCTCAATTTATGCAATTCGCCGTTGAGGGCTCCTATCAAAAATGGAGTGATTTTAGAAATGAAATTAATCCAGATGAAGAGGCATTTTTCTCCGACAGACTTAACATAGGGTTTGGCGGTCAATACCATCCCTATAAAAATAACCGTGATAGCTTTTTTTCAAGATTTAAATACTCTGGTGGAGTATCTTATGATTCTGGACACTTGACCATTGATGGTAATGACATAAATACTTTATGGCTGCATACCGGGTTAGGGTTTCTAACAAGGCGAAGTGTGTCGTCGGTTGATTTTAGTTTTCAGTATGGGTTTAGAGGTACCACACAGAATAATTTAATTGAAGAAAGGATATGGCAACTTGGTTTCTCGATCAATCTCGCAGAAATTATGTTCATTCGCCCAAAGCTTAGATAATTTTATAGTAATAATTTATTGAACTGACGAGTTTATATAATCGTATTAGTAACGAATAATGGAGAAATGAAAAAAATAGCTACAATTTTAGGGATTTTATTCGTGAGTACGTCACTTGTGTCTGCTCAGGACTGTAATTCTTCTATTCCCTTTAATATGCCCGAAATACAAGCATATTCCGTATTCCAAGGAAATTATACAGGTGGTGATTATCCAATGGCGCTTCAATACGGCAGGTGGATAGCGTGCAAAAAGCCTGAGCAAATAGATGGAATACCAGAGGGACGCTTTAAGCTTTCTGTTCAGTATACAAAGCTGATTAAAATTTATACTGAGATCGCGAAAACAAAAAATGACCCTAGTATAAGAGAAGCGTATGTAGATACTGCATTACATCTTTATGATGAAAGTTTTGAGTTATTTGTGTCTACTGAAGAAGAGCGGTATGAGCTTTATCAGAGAAGAGGCCGCTACTTCCTGGAAAATTACAGCATGATAGATGACGGTCTTCAAAAAGCTTATTCAGATTTTGAAGAAATGTTCAAACTTGATGCTGAGGAAACCACTACACTTGCGGGTGGTTATTATATCAAAGTGACGATTGATAATATGGTTCGTCAGGATCGTAAGGATGAAGTAATTGCAAAGATAGAGGCAGCTGCTCCATTTGCTGATGCAGAACTAGAGTCTTATTTCGATGACACGCTAAAGAAGCTGTTTGATGACCCAGAAGAGCAGGTAGTATTCTACGAGGGAAAATTAGCGGATAATCCGAATGATCTCGAAGCTTTACGAGCATTAGTAAATGCTTATGAAGATTTAAACATGCTGGACGATCAAATTAGAACCTTAAGAAAGATTCATGAATTAGATCCTACCTACGAAAGCGCGTTGGCTTTGGCTGATATTGAGCAAGGAAATTCTGAATATGAAGAGGCGGCTCAGTTCTACAAAGAAGCCCTTGAAAACGCTCCTGATGATCAGGCTAAAAAAGAGATCAATATTGATCTTTCGGATGTTTACACAAGCATGGGACAGTTACAAACTGCGAAAGGGTATATTAATGATGCATTATCTATCGATAGTAATTATGGACTTGGATACCTTAAGTTAGCCTCTGTGTATGGGCAGGCAGTAAGTTCATGTTCTGATGGGCGAAAGCTTGAGGCAAAAGACAAAGTAGTATACTGGGTAGTAGTTGACCTGCTTAACAAGGCGAAGCAGGTAGACGCATCTGTAACCAATACAGTTAATTCACAATTGGCTACGTATGAAGCAGTAACTCCTACTACTGAAGATAAATTCTTTACCCTTGGATATGAGGATGGTCAAAGGGTAACCGTCGATAGTTCATTAATGAGCTGCTATAGCTGGGTTAATGAAACCACTACTGTTCGGTAGTTTGCTATCGGTTAAAACATTTGTATCTTTTCACATCTTCTGAGATTTGATGCGGACACTGAAGTCCGCATCACTTTTTTTAGCTCTCCTTTTTTACCCACATCAAAATTTAGAATTAGGTACTTCCACTAAAGGAGAATAATCAACACTTACGATTTAATGACACGGAAAAAGAATTATAAAAACCGTAACAATAAAAAGAGAAATAACAACAAGAACAGGAACCGCAACCAGGGCGGGAATGTATTTATCCCAAAATTTTTCTGGAATAATAGCCTTGGAGTAGCCGGAAGGTATGCGGGTGTTTTAGAGATCAATACAAAGGGCTGGGGCTTTATCAGGAAACTGGACTATGAGTTTAGTTACAATCCAAAAGATCCATTTTTGAAACCAGAAGAAGTGAAAGCTCTTGAACTTAGACAAGGCCTGGTACTCGAGGGTGAGTTTGAAGAAGACAATCAGGGTAATAAGCATGTAGTATCGGTTGAAGTTGTAAACGGGCAACCTGTTAAAGGCTGGACGAAGAGCTCAAGATTTGAACGACAGACACCTATTATGCCTGTTGATTGGATTCGGTTGGGTGAATTACCTGATGATACTGAAATGAGGGTGATCGACTTAGTGGCTCCTATTGGTAAAGGGCAGCGCGCGTTAATCGTAGCGCCTCCCAGAACAGGTAAAACCGTATTGTTGAAACAGATTGCGAACTCTTTATCTGCGAACCACCCTGATATACATTTGAGCGTTCTACTGGTAGATGAGCGTCCTGAGGAGGTAACTGATTTCATTCGCTCAACGGATGCAGAAGTCTTTGCTTCTTCAAATGACAAGAAAACTCAAAGCCATATCAGAATTACTGAAATGGCTCTCGGCTACGCTAAGCGTAAAGCCGAAATGGGACAAGATGCTATCCTATTAATAGATTCATTAACCAGATTAGGAAGGGCTTATAATGCGATCCAAACTAACAGTGGAAGAACTCTTTCAGGTGGTTTGGATATTCGAGCACTCGAAATCCCCAAGAAAATCTTTGGATCAGCCAGGAAGATTGAAGGCGGCGGGTCACTAACGATTATTGCTACTTGCCTGGTTGAGACAAATTCGAGGATGGACGACCTTATCTTTGAGGAATTTAAAGGTACTGGTAATATGGAATTGGTCCTTGATCGAGAATTGGCGAATGATAGAATTTATCCTGCCATAAATATTACTGCTTCCGGCACGAGAAATGAGGAAAAGTTTATCACCGATTCCCTGGAAGAAAGAAATATGGTGAGGCGTTACCTCCTCAAGAAATCTCCAAGAGAATCGATGCTTGGGTTACTCAAGGTGTTAAAAAACACAGAGAGTAATCAGGAATTGCTAAATCAAATAGCAGCGATAGCTTAACGCGGTTAGAGGTAATTCGTCCTGTAATTTTCTGAGAACAAGAGCTTAGGGATGTTAAAATAGCTGTCCCTAATGGAGGTGTTTAAGTTAGTTTTAGCCACAAAAAACACGAAAACTCAGAATTAGTGTTTTTGTGATTTAGCGGCGATCAAAACAACCGTCTAATTGCTTAAGCTACTGGCATAGAGGGATCTATTTCCTTCGACCAGGCAGTGATACCACCTTTCAGGTTATAAACATTGGAAAACCCTTTGCTGATCAGAAACTGGCACGCTTTTCCACTTCTTCCTCCTGAACGGCACATTATCACGAATTCGGCGTCACGTTTGTCTTCTAATTCAGAAAGCCTTGATTCTAGATCGCCAAGCGGAATGTGTTCTCCATCTAGGTTAGAAACCAGGTACTCGGTCATTTCTCTAACATCAAGCAGGAAAAAGTCTTCCCCATTATCCTTTTTTTCTTTCAGCTCTTGTACAGTTATTTCATTCATGATTAGTCGGTTTGATATCTGTCTAGTTTAAAAGTTTCTCCAAGGTATAACTTTCTTGCCTTTTCATCATTGGCAAGTGATTCAGCGTCACCTTCCATTAAAATCTTACCTTCAAACATTAGGTAGGCGCGGTTAGTGATAGCTAATGTCTCGTGAACATTATGGTCGGTAATTAAAATTCCAATATTCTGATGCCTTAATTTGGAAACAATTTCCTGTATATCCTCCACGGCAATAGGATCTACGCCAGCAAAAGGTTCGTCAAGCAGGATAAATTTCGGATTAGTAACCAGGGCTCTTGCAATTTCTGTACGCCGACGCTCCCCTCCTGAAAGGCTATAACCTTTATTGTTAACTACTTTTTGTAAAGAAAACTCTTCAATAAGTCGATCACAGCGTTCAGCGATTTCTTTTTTTGAGAATGCCAGGAATTGAAGCACGCTTTCCAGATTTTGGCGAACGGTAAGGTTTCTGAATACACTAGCCTCCTGAGCTAAATAGCCAATTCCTTTTCGGGCTCTTTTGTACATGGGCACCTGTGTGATATTTTCCTCATTCAAGAAAATGTCACCTGCATTTGGGGTCACAAGACCCACCATCATATAAAAGGTGGTAGTTTTACCAGCTCCATTTGGGCCTAGAAGCCCTACAATTTCCCCCTGTCGTACCTCAATTGAAACCTCATCTACTACCGTTCTTTTGCGGTATCTTTTTACAAGACTATTACTGTGCAGCTTAAGTGGGATATCGTTGCTCATGCACAGAAGGTACTAAATCCTAAGCAACCGACAAGGAATGGAGGATTGACTCAAAAATAGGTTTACCATCTTCGGAACCCAGTATTTTTTCCATGGCACGCTCGGGATGAGGCATCATTCCCAAAACATTTCTTCCGGTATTGGTAATACCCGCAATACTATCAATAGACCCATTAAAGTTTGATTCTTTTGTCAGCTGTCCTTGAGCATTAGTATATCGGAAAAGTACTTGATCATTATCCTGCAATGATTTTAACCCGTCCTGATTGATGAAGAAGTTTCCTTCTCCATGTGAAACGGGAATATCAAATACCTGTCCTTTTTCTAGTCCTGATGTAAATAAAGAATCTGTAGTTTCACATCGGATAAATACGTTCTTACATACAAAACGCAGTTTGTGGTTATGCATCATTGCTCCAGGTATTAACCCAGCTTCCAACAAAATTTGAAATCCATTACAAATACCCATTACAGGTCCACCAGCCTGTGCGAATTTTATGACTTCCTGCATGATGGGTGAAAAACGGGCAATGGCACCTGAACGGAGATAATCTCCATAGGAGAAACCTCCGGGGACGATCAAAAAGTCGATACCAGAAAGGTCGGTATCCTTATGCCAGAGAAATTTGACTTCACAGCCCATTACATGTTTCATTGCATGATAGGCATCATGATCACAATTAGAGCCAGGGAATACAATTACGCCAAATGTTGCCACTGATTTATCCTTTAATTTCGGTAACTAGTTGAATTTCTTTTAGAACACTGTCAATTCGAAGGCACTCTTCGAATTCTCCTTCGTGAACAAGGGCTTTTCCCTCGTTATGCACTTTCCAAGTAACTGACTCAGCGTGCGAATAAGCACATCCTGTAGCTTTTATCAATTGTTCAATAACCTCTTCAAATGTGTGAATATCATCATCATATAGAATAAGGCGCCATGGAGTTGCTACTTCCTCCTCAAGGGCTTCTTCCAGGCTGGTTTCGGTAAGCTCACTAACATCGGCAAGTAAGAATTCATCGTAACGCCTATGAGTGGAGCTTAGCTTCATGCCTAGTTAATTTCTATTTCAAAATCTTCCATCACTTCGTTAGCAAGTAGTTTTGAGCAGGCTTCTTGCACTACTTCTTTAGCTGCAGCTTCTGATTCTGCATTAACGTCCAGTTCTATAAATTTGCCGATTCGAACTTTTTCAACCTGATCAATTCCCAGGTTTTGAAGAGCATGATGGGCGGCCTTTCCCTTTGGGTCAAGGATGGAAGGGCGAAGAGTCACATTGACTTTAGCTTTAAACATATTCGATGTTGTTTTGAGGAAAGCCTAAAGTTAAAGCTTATCAGGCTTAGCTGCTAAATGAAATCCCTAAAGAATTTCCTTCTTCTGCATTCTCTCAAAATAATCCCTGGCTGCACTCATAACCTTTGGTGAAAGTAATAGCGCCACGGTCATCGTTGGTATAGCCATTACCGCATACATCCCATCAATCAGGTTAATAATTGCAGATATACTTGCCGTTGCCCCCAGAAGTATGGAACCCACATAAAATAAGTTATACCATTTCTGACGGCTTGCCCCGACCAAGAAACCAAGGCACTTTGTGCCATAATAAGAATAGGTGAAAAGGGAACTGGCAGCAAAAATAGTTACGCAGATCATTAGCAGGTAAATTCCTACAGGTCCGAGTGCTTCTTGGAAAGCAGAAGCAGTAAGTGTTATTCCATTTTCATCTCCGGTTTGCCAAACGTCAGTGACTAGGATGGCTAAGGCAGTCATCGTACAAACAATAATGGTATCAATAAACGGACCCATCATGGCAACAAGACCTTCACGAACAGGCTCTTTTGTTTTAGCAGCGCCATGTGCAAGAGTAGCCGTACCAATACCTGCTTCATTAGAAAAAGCAGCTCTTCTAACCCCTGTAATAATGATGGCTCCAACGGCACCGCCCAGCGCAGCTTCAGCAGTAAAGGCATCTTCAACTATAAGCCAAAGATATTTACCCAAAACATCAAAGTGGATGACCAGGATAGTTAGTACACTTATTACATAAAGAACTACCATAGAAGGAACCATGCGGCTCGCTACTTTACCAATACGTTTGATACCTCCAAAAATGACCGTTCCAACGATGAGCAGGATGATAATCCCGGTTATCAAATCCGAGCCAAAATGATTGTTCGGATCGGTTAAACCATTTGGGACGAGAATCACATCCCGGATAGCCTGGTTCAATTGGTTTGCCTGAAATACGGGAAGAGCTCCAAACATACCTGCTACTGCAAAAACAATCGCTAACGGCTTCCACTTTTTCCCGAGACCTTCGGTTATCATATACATAGTACCGCCTTGAATATCGCCATTAGAATCTTTACCGCGATACATAATGGATAAGGTACAGGTGAAAAATTTAGTAGCAATACCAACAACTGCACTCATCCACATCCAAAACACTGCTCCGGGCCCACCAGTAGCAATAGCTACAGCAACACCACTTATGTTTCCTAATCCTATAGTTGCTGCCAGGGCGCTTGATAGCGCTTCAAAATGATTGATATCTCCCGGGTCATTAGGGTCATCATACTTCCCTCGGAGAATATTAACGGCATGTCCGAAATACCGATAGGGAGTCATGCGGGAATAGACCATAAAAAAGATTCCTCCACCGCAAAGCAGAATGACTAATGGAGTGCCCCACATAAAGGAAGAAAATGCCGAAAGAATGTTTTCTAAAGTTTCCAGAGTAAGTTTCGTTTGTTCATAAATGGATAAAGTAAGTCTTATTTAACTAATAGTTAATAGTCTTTTGGTTATACTTGAAGTGTCTTGGTAGTGCTTTTAAAAAAATCTAAAAATGCGTCAAAGAAAATTTTCTCCAGGTCTACTTTTAGTAGCTATAATCTTTCTAGTACACTTTTTCTTAATTACAGGCTGCAATAGTACTAACACAACGGAACAAAGTAGTGCAGAGTTGATTTCTTTTGCTATTTCTGAATTTCCGGAGATCAGTTTTTCAATAAATAATGAAGCGGGAATAATTTTTATAAATGCAGGTTCTCATCCGGAGAACCTTGAAGAGTTAACAGCGAGTTTTATCACAACAGAGGGAGCATCAGTGTTTGTGAATGATTCACTCCAAACTTCTGATGTTACACAAAACGATTTTTCAGATGGATTAATCTATACGATAGTATCAGAAGACGCCACTACCTTGAATGAATATTTTGTATATCTAACTTCAGAAATACCCAAAAGTTATTTATTAGAAGGGGAAATCGGAGTTAGTGTAAATCCTACAGGCATCGCACCATTGTCGGCGTTGGCAAGTATCAAAACAAAAAAACCTGCTCAGGTATCCTTTCGCATTTTTGGAGAATTAGAGGTTGATCAACAGTCAGAGTCATATTCTGTAGAACAAGAAATACCCATTCATGGACTGTATGCAAATACTCTCAACAAAGTGGAAATCATTTTGCGTGATCAATTCTCTTATCAGGTTAGGGATACCATTATTATTCAAACCGGCTCAATACCTGATTTTTTCCCGGATATAGAGATCAATACATTAGAAAGAGACTTAATGGAGCCGGGCTGGCATTATAACAGCATGAGCATAGGTAATAACGGATCATTTGATACTTACCCAATGATATTTGATGATAATGGTGATATCAGGTGGTATCTGGACTTAAGTGACCAGCCGGGAATTGCATTTGGAATTACTTTTCAGCCTGAAGGTACATTCTCAGCTGGAATGGGAATCTATATAAGGGAATTTGATTTATTCGGATCAATGACCAAAGAATTAAGTATTCCGGGCTATATAATACACCATGAAATGATTAAGCGTTCAAATGGGAACTATATAGTTGCGGTGGACAAGAGTGGTACTACTATAGTAAAAAACGGTGAAGAAATTACCAGCGTTGAAGATTATATCGTTGAAGTTGACGGTAGTTCTGGAGAAATAATAACCGAATGGGATATAGCTACTTTACTAGATGTAAATCGTGTAGATCTTGTAGATGGAGGTGGGGATTGGTTTCATATGAACGCTATTTGGATCGATGAGGAAGATAATTCTCTAATTATTTCTGGTAGAAATCAGGGTCTGTTGAAAGTTGATTGGGAGAATAACCTAAAATGGATTTTAGCTCCTCAAAAAGGATGGGGTGTTGCAGGAAGGTCTGGTGAAGGAAGTGATACGAATCCATTTTTATTAGATGCTGTTGACGCGTCTGGTGCCTTATTGTCGGAGGAAATACAATTAGGAGATGAAGAATCTTCTGAATTTTCCTGGTCTTGGGGGCAGCATGCACCAATGGTGTTGCCTAACGGAAATATTTTTGTATTTGATAATGGATTTAATAGAAACTTCATAGAGCAAGGCCCATACTCGCAAGCTATTGAGTATGAAATTGATGAAGAAAATATGACAGCAGAGATGGTATGGAGTTATGGAAGAGAAAGAGGAACTGAAACATATTCACGTATTATAAGTGATGTTGATGTGCTTCCAAATACTCAAAATAGATTATTTGCACCTGGCTTCATTCAAACTAGTGAAACCTCACAGGCGAAGCAGATAGAGGTCTCTTATCCGAATGGAAATGTTGTTTTTGAATCTACCTTATATCTCAAGAACTTATTGAGCACCAGTACAACTTGGGGGCGAGATATTATTTACCGGGTAGAGAGAGTGGACTTCCCATCTACTTTTTCAATCAAATAGACCGGCAATGTTAGTGTAGCCCATAAAACTTGCCAATCCCATTAATGATGAATTGTACTCCAATTGACAAAGCAATAAAGCCCATCAGACGGGTAATTACGGTCATTCCAGAACGGCCTATAAATGAGCTAAGCCATGGTGCCACTCTGAGAATTCCCCATGCAAGCAGAGCAACAAGAAAGATGGCTACCCCATTTACAATGTAATCGATAAGCCCGGTAGCTTCGGAGCCAAATCCAATGACAACGGCAATGCTTCCCGGGCCTGAAAGCAAGGGCATAGCAAGTGGACTAAAGGAGACATCTTCTTTTTCTTTGGCTGCTTCCTGGTCTTCTTGAGAAAGCTTTTTCCCTGCTGAATCCGGGTTCAACATCGAAAAACCGGCTCTCATGATAATTAGACCACCGGCTATTTGTATCCCGGAAAGGCTAATCCCAAAAAAGCTCAGGATATAAGAACCAATCAGCAGAAAAGTGCTCAGTACAATGAACATATAAAAGGTTGCCTTTTTCGCCGTTCGGGTCTTTTCTTCGGCAGTGTGTCCCTCCATCAAAGAAAGATAGACAGGCAAAGCAGCGGTTGGATTTACTACAGAAAATAGGGAAGTAAAACTGGCTACCAGTAATAATCCGGTACCCATTACTTCTGTTGACCAAGGTATGATATCTTTGAAAAATTCTTCCACGCTTAAAGATAAGGAAGAGTTAGTGTAAAACTATTACCTACATATTGGCTTTTTATCAAAGCTTAATGTTATTTAGAGAGGTAATCTTTTATTTTGATTTTCAAATTCAAGAATTAGTTATGACATCAGCCGACGTACTTCAACTTAAAGAACAACTAGTATCAGGAACTCAAGAAATTTTAAAGCGACCTGTTACCAGAGATGAAAAATTATTTGCCATCTGTGAGCTATTAGCAGATGAGGTGCCCACCTTTAACTGGGTGGGCTTTTATATGGCTGACCCAGAAGGAAAAGAAGAACTTGTGCTCGGACCTTTTGTTGGAGCAAGTACCGATCATACCAGGATTCCTTTCGGAAAAGGAATTTGTGGTCAGGTAGCTCTTTCTCATGAAACATTCATTGCCCAGGATGTTCATGCAGAGGATAATTATTTGGCATGCAGCATTGATGTACAATCCGAGATTGTGGTTCCAATTATGAAAGGAGATGTATTTGTAGCACAGCTTGATATTGATTCTCATACCCGGAACTCAATTACTGAGGAGCAAAGATCAGCTTTGGAGGAAATCTGTGTTTTGTTGGCCGACGAATTTTAATTCAAATTTAGAATCATGAGTTCATACATCTTAACCGACGAAACTGCGATTGACGTACTAATATTTTGGATTGAAAGTACTGATGGAAGTATCTCTTTTACCGAAGAGGATGCAGTGAAACGAGTGCTGGATAATATGAATTATGATTTAACTACCTATCGCAAAACACTGAGCCAGATAGCAGCAATGAGTACGGAACATATGAAACAACTGGTAGAAGAAGCCATTGTTTATGTACGTTCCAACTTTAGTGATGATGGCAAGAGATTAACATTTAGCCTTTTGGATACGATAGCAACTTGCGAAGGGAGTGTGTCGGCTGAGCAGCAAAAAAGAGTGGATCGGCTTAAGAAAGAATTTGGGTTATAAGCCCTTAGGGTTAGAACTTCCAACATTGAACAAGGAGAGTTTAACTTCGAAGTTTTATGTTCGATGTTCAATTATTCAACTTCTTAGTTCGAGATAAGGGTTGATTCTATAACCCTGGACAAGTAGTGCCAGAAACTATCTCAAATCCATGAACCTCAGTCGGCGTAATTTGGCGACTGTATCCCGAATAACTTCGACTTCGGTACCATTCATCACTTACTGTTCCTGAAACAGTTATATAGAATTGCATCCCTTCCTGTTGTGTGATTTGTAATGGATATCCTGAGCTCGTAAGTAAATCTTCCAGGTTGGCATTAAACCGCCAAACTTCACTCCCATTACAAAGTGTGAAAGAGGACCCATTTACTCCAGAGGTAATTCCTGAATAGGTATTAAAATTATCTTGAACCTGCTGGTTTTGAACCAACCGCTGAAATTCAACAATGATCATTCCCAAATCGTTACCCTGCTCCATTTGAGACAAATACCTTCCGGGTGTAGTATGGGTATAGGTGCGATAATAATTACCGAGCCTCACCTGGGTATTAAGAACCCATTCATTGCTCTCAGGAGCAGCAACATTTGGAATTTCAGATTGATCAGGGAGGGTCCAAATATTTCTTGAATCTAAAACAGAATAGATTTTTCCCCATTCCGGCTCAGTTTGATAAATAGGAAAGCAATAGCCAAAACTAACTGTCTCATAAAATTCAGTACATCTATCCTTGAGATAAAGCTTCATGTTTTCATGATGACTAAGTTCATTACTGCTTGCTCCTTTTACCCAATATAGAATGCTCTCTCCTTGAACTCTTCTTCCCTTCGAAAAGCGAAATAATTGAAATGGTTCTATCTCAGAGATCAGCGTAATTCGAAATTCCTCTTTTACTTTTCCTAACATGGCTGATGAAAGATCTCCCCACCCGAGTGAATCTGCTATCTGTTGAGGGAAATAAGGACTTAAAACACCGCTATCTGTTCTGGATAGATCAACATAATCAGTTCCCGTTAGCTTATGACCTGAAGAGCAAGAAAGCAGTAGTATGCTTGATAATATCAGTAGCTTACAGCTTATTAAGTTGGTATCTGTTTTTAATGGAATCAATGCTATAAGCTAAGTTAAATCCCCCTTCAGGAAACCTGACGGGGGAATACAGGTTATTTTACTTCTCCAATGTTAGATACATGAACATCAACAGCATGGTTTATTCTTAAACCGAATAATCCGTTTGTATCGTATCCATCACTGTCGATTGAAGCCACTTTAGCTTCATTGATATAGAAATCTATGTGATCACCTGTTACTGCAACAGATAGCTGATTAAAGGCATGGCTACCAATTCTCGAGTCCGTTTCCTGAGCCTCGGTATGTCTGTTAATGGCTTCACTAGATGTCCATCCCTGAATAGTTTCTGTTCGGTCACCTATTCTTTCTTTAATGAGAAAATCACCTGAGTTTCTGATTAAGAAATATAAATAGGCGTGACCATCTTCTTTTAGATCTTTGCCGCCAAAAAAGAGTCCAAAGCCTTCAGCATGTCGTCCATTAGGATCCAGGGTATAGATGGAAGTCTGAACAGTATAAGTATCAGAAAGCTCGCTATCAGGATGCCAGAAGATGGCGGCAGGTCCGGTAGTTATATGCCATCCAGGAGTCATATTTACAAAATAGATATGCCCCTGCTCTTCATCAGAACTTATATGAAGGTCATCCATTTCCCGGTCAAGCCGGACTTCCCAGGTTTCAGGTACTTCAAGATTTCCTTCATGTGAAGAATGATGATGTTCCATGCCCTGTCCAAATAAAACAGGACTTATTGCAATAAAAAGTAGAAAGGTTGATAGTTTTTTCATGGTTGTAGTATTAGTTGGTGCTTTAGGTCTATTACAATAAAATCTTGAGACCTATTAATCGAAAAGAGTCTAATATTCTTTTTTTTACCTGTGAAAACTACACTTTTTACCCAGAGCAAATTTCGATACCCTGCCTCAATGAAGCAAATGCATCTTCTCGCGAAGGTATAAATTCTTGCGCCACAAAACCATCAAATCCCGTTTCTGAAATAGCCTCCATAATAGCAGGGTAATACAACTCCTGTGTCTCATCAATTTCATTTCTTCCCGGAACCCCTCCCGTATGATAATGAGCGATGTAAGGGTGATATTTTCTTATAGTAGCTATAATATCTCCCTCCATAATCTGCATATGATAGATATCATAAAGAAGCTTAAAATTATCCAGACCTAGTTTCTCACAAAGTGCTACCCCCCATTCGGTATGATCACATTGATAGTCGGCATGATCCACCTTTGAATTGAGAAGTTCCATACAAATTGTAAGTCCGTATTCAGCGGCTTTACTTACAACGGGCTCTAGTCCCCTGGCACAATTCTCCAAGCCTAACTCATCATCAATCCCTTTTCGGTTTCCTGAAAAGCAAATCACCTTGTCAAAACCGGCATCGGCTACAATTGGGAAAAGCTCAAAATATTCCTTTCTCAATTTATCATGGATACTCGGATCGTTGAATCCATCGGTTAAACTCAATGGAACACTGTTAGCCATGGCACAGGTAAGTCCGTACTTCTTTATAGTTTCAAAGTCCTCCGGATTTAACAGTTCTATCGATTCAATGCCTACTTCAACAGCAAATTCGCACAGCTCTTCCAATGATTTACTACCATAAGGCCAACGACATACAGAGTGGCGGAATGTCTGGTTCACCCTGTTCCTAGTGCGTTTTACTTCAGACTTCTCGGCAATCGAGAGACCTCCCATCAATGCTGTTCCTGTCAATCCCTTTATAGCCTCTTTTCGTGTGATTTTCATGAGTTAAAAAGTTGTTCCCGAATTATCATAATTGAAAGCGATTTTCTATACTCCGCTCTCCAATAAAATACCCGATATTTTTTTGTTCACAAGAACCTATTTGCCAATTACATGAATCTTAATCTTAAAGCAAAACAAGAAAACACCTATGATGCTATTGTTGTAGGTAGCGGAATTAGTGGAGGCTGGGCAGCCAAAGAGCTAACCGAGAATGGATTAAAGACATTAATGCTGGAAAGAGGAAGGCAGGTAGAACATATTAAGGATTACCCTACGCACTCCACTCCTCCATGGGATCTACCCTATGACAATCAGGTTCCCCCGGAAGAAATGAAGCTTTATGAAAAGCAGAAACGGACCGGATATACGATTCGACAGGCAACCAAACATTGGTGGGTAAAGGATACAGAACATCCATATACAGAAGTAAAACGATTTGATTGGATGAGAGGGTATCATGTGGGAGGTCGTTCTTTAATGTGGGGAAGGCAGTCGTACCGACTAAGTGAGATGGATTTTGAAGCAAATGCAAAAGATGGTTTTGGTGTGGACTGGCCAATACGCTATGCTGATATCGCTCCATGGTATGATCATGTAGAATCATTTGCCGGAATAAGTGGTCAAAAAGAAGGTCTTTCGCAACTGCCGGATGGTCAGTTCTTACCTCCAATGGAGATGAGTTGTGTAGAAAAGGAAGTGAAGAAAAGAATTGAAGCTAATTTTAGCGATCGGATTATGACCATTGGCCGGTCAGCAAATATTACGGTTCCACATAAAGGTCGTGCAGGATGCCAATACCGAAATATGTGTATGCAGGGTTGTCCATTCAGTGGATACTTTAGTACCCAATCGTCTACACTACCTGCAGCAGTAGCAACAGGAAACTTAACTTTGCGCCCGGATTCTATAGTAACCGAAGTGATTTATGACCCAGAAACACAAAAGGCCAGTGGAGTTCGGATTTTAGATGCAGAAACCAGAGAATACAAAGAGTATTATGCCAAGATTGTTTTCTTGTGTGCTTCGGCGGTAGGAAGTACCTGGATATTGCTGAATTCAACAGAGCATTTTTCAGATGGTATGGGAAATGCCTCCGGAGAATTGGGGCATAATATGATGGATCATCACCTCGGCGTAGGGGCAGCGGGAAGAGTTGAAGGCTTTGACGATGTGTACTACCATGGGAAGAGGCCAAATGGAATTTATATTCCCCGATTTAGAAATATTGATACCCCTCATCCCGAATTTATAAGAGGCTATGGTTACCAGGGTGGTTCCGGTCGAGGTGGATGGAAAAAGAATGTGGCAGAATTAAGTATTGGTGCTTCTATAAAAGACGAAGTAAACGAACCCGGAAACTGGACCTTTGGAATCGGAGGTTTTGGGGAGTGGCTGCCTTATCACGAAAATCGAATGTACTTAACTACTGAAGTACTCGACAAATTTGGGTTACCAACCGTCGTATTTGATGTGCAGGCTTTCGAGAATGAATATAAGATGCGCGAAGATATGCGAGATTCCGCTGCTGAGATGCTGGAAGCGGCAGGATTGAAGGATATTCATTCCTGGAATAATGATCCTTCGCCTGGATTGGGGATTCATGAAATGGGTACTGCCCGTATGGGACGTGATCCTAAAACTTCTGTCCTCAATCAGTGGAACCAGGTGCATGAAGTGCAGAATGTATTTGTGACGGACGGTGCTTGTATGACTTCAGCTGCTTGTCAAAATCCATCACTCACTTATATGGCATTAACAGCCAGGGCAGCAAATCACGCAGTAGAGGAACTAAAGAAAGGGAACTTGTAATCATGGAAAAGAACGTGCCAAATCAAATTAGCAGAAGAGAAGCTCTTAAGAGAGCGGCTTATTTATTAGGTGGAGCTATTAGTGCTCCAACCGTACTCGGCGTTATGAGTGGATGTTCCCCTTCGAGAGCAAGCGCAACCCACTTTACGGAAGCAGAAATGAAATTTCTAGGTGATGTAGCCGAAATTATCATCCCTACCACCGACACTCCCGGCGCAAGGGAAGTGGGAGTTCCAAAATTTATGGATGATATGATCTTTACTATTTGGGAAGAAAAAGACAGAAAGTATTTCCTGGATAATTTGGATTCTTTTACCAAAAAAGCAGAACGGGAATTAGGGAAGCCATTTGTGGATGCAACGCCTGAAGAACAAACCGCATTTATTACTAAAGAACATGATGCGGTATTTGGTGGTGATGTTGATTGGGATGCTCCTCGCCCATTTATATGGCAAATGAAGGAAATGACATTAGCCGGATATTTCTCAAGTGAAGTAGGAATGACCCAGGTACTCCAGTATGAAATGGTTCCGGGTTATTTTAATGGCTGTATGACTTTTGAAGAAGCAGGCGGCAGAGTTTGGGCTTAATTAGCCCTTTCAAGAAGAGCTCTTTCATAGTCAATCTTAAGTTCTCCTTTTCTAATTCTTAATCGATACCCTTTTTCGTATTTGGTTTCGATCACCATAATTTCTTTTTCCTTACCGAAAGGAATTCCAAAAGAGCTAAGCCGATAGGTTTCAGTGCTAATTGTTAAGTGACTCCATTCAATAAAAATGGGCGAATAGATGAGCTTATCCAGGAAATTGGGTACAAAGTAGATACCAGACTCATCCATAGCTATTGAATTACTTATTGAAGAGATATAGCCGTTATACTCTATCACATTCCTTGTGAAATCCAATTTTTTCTTATCCCCTTTGAAGGGGTATCTAGAGGTAAGTTTTTTCCAGTTTAATCGCTTTAATGTCAAAAGCATATCGATTGTATTCAGCGATAAAAACAAAGCTATAACAAGTAGAAACTGGACTGTTTCTGGGTCAAGAAATTGTAACGAATATTCATTTTCAGAATAAAACTCAGATAAAATAATTAGGTGAGATTCGGGAGCTAAGCTAATATAGATTGAAAAAGCTATAGACAATACAACAAAAAAATTAATACCCGCCTCAATGAAGGAACGTTTAGATCCGGTCGGTTTTACAAGTGCGTGCCAGAAAAACATTTACAGCCAATCCACAATGCCGTCTTTATGTTCTACCTTCACATAATCCTGGAAGATTTCGTGTAGGGTGGCATCCCGTTGCAGTTCTTTTCGGCTGATCGCGTCGAGGTAGGCAATAATAAGTCCTTCATGAAGGATGGCGATATCGTCACATAAGTTTTCAACCACTTCTAAAATATGGCTGGTGATAATGATTGTAACCCCTTTGGCTTTAAGCTTTCGTAGTACCGTTTTCATGCGGTCAATAGAGATTACATCCACAGCTTCAAAAGGCTCGTCTAATAAAAGCACTTTTGGTTCAACAAGAACTGAGGTAACAAAGGCTAGTTTTTTTCGGCTTCCGGATGACAGCTTGTTCACTTTGATTTTGGCGAAATCTTTGATCTCAAAGAAGTCCATCAAAGAATAGGCCTTTTCAACAAGTCCATCCTTTTCTATCTCATAAATATCGCATACATACTCGATGAATTCGAGGCTTGTAAATTGCTCAAATAAAAGAGGGGGTTGTAATACCGAAGATAAGTCTCGCTTTATGGCCAGTTCATTTTCACCGTTTAGAGTAAGTCCGTTAATTTCAATTTCACCTGCTTCATAACTTAACAATCCCGTTAGTACTCCAATCAAGGTACTTTTCCCTGCGCCATTCGGTCCGATTAAACCAAAAATACTTCCTTCAGGAACATCAAGATTGAGCTCCTTAAGTACTACTTTATCTTCGTAGCTTTTATTAAGGCCTGTTATTGAAATTGCTGCGTTAGGCATTCGCTTTCTTCTTTATGTAATACCGGATGGAATAGATCAAGGTGAAAATACTGTAGCCTAATAAGGCTAATTGGAGATTGGTCATATTTGCAAAAGCGACAAATTCGCGATCTCCCCGAATGAATTCCAAAGCAAATCTTAGAAAGGCATATCCACCTGTATGAATGAAAAATATCAGTGGCGATTTCTTATCAGAGTTCCAGGTTTTTTGGAATACCCAAAGCACAATTCCCATTAACACCAGGTCACCCGCCATTTCATATAATTGTGTTGGGTGTAGTGCAGCACTTAGGTTCGAAGCCTGATCAACAAGGCCATTTTGATACGACCATTGCCACGCAGAACTTGAAACGCCGTAATCCGTTTCAAAACCCGGAACAGTTGTTCCATACCTTGGAAACTGAACACCAAAAATCGAGTTGGTTGCTGTACCATGTGCATCTCCATTTAAAAAACACCCGACTCTTCCAACCGCCTGAGCAAATAGTATGGCTGGAGATAACAGAGAGAAATACTCAAAGTAATTCATTCGTTTACGGCGAGTATAAAGTAAGCCTCCAACCATTCCTCCAACCAGTCCGCCAGTGATGCTATTACCCGCTCCAGATAAACTGAGTATTACTGTAGGGTCTGATAAAAATAAATCCAGGTTCCAAAAAAGGTAGTGAGAGAGGCGCGCTCCAATTAATGCTCCAACAATCGACCAGGTAATAAGCCCATCAAAAAGATCGACCTTTCCCCCGTATTTTTTAACTCTCAAAAAGGCAAGGTATACTCCAATTACAATAGAGATCAGGAAGTAGATACCCTCGTAAAAGTAAATTTCGTTAAAGCCAAGATTCAGATGGATGGGTAGCATAACAGGTTTAATTATTTGCGCACAAAGGTACTAATTAAAGTTCACTCCAAATACGGTTCAATATTCTTTTTTTGAAAAGATTTACGAGTACCTCCATATGCCCCCAAAGATAGATACCGATAATCAGGATCACGGCGCCCATAATTGTACTACGGTACCAATTCAAGCCATCAAGGGGCACAAAAACCAGGTATCCAACAAAGAAAATGCTGAATGAAATTACAAAGGTCACTTTTTGGGGGATGATAGGGTGCTTATAGCTAAAGGAGGAGTAAATGGCTTTTTGGTATTGATAGTATGAGCTCCAGATAAAAATAAGCATGAAGCAAAGAAATATGAATGTGTTAGCAATGAAAATATGAAGCACTTCACCGATGTCAGGAATCACCAACAGTTCAAAAATAGTAATGGCATAAAACACTAACAGGGGTAAAATAATAACCCCCAGAAACCGCTCTTTTAATTGCTTTTCCAGTTTGATTGGAAACTGTAAATGCAGGAGCAATTCCCTGTTTTCATAGCCATACATATTTGCCATACCCATTGCTAAGAGAGCAACTGGGATACCCGCCAAAATTGTAGGGATAGCAATAGTTTGCGCGATTTCAAATTCAACATTCAGGAGTAGAGGAACATATACAATGGGAATAATAGCCAGAGTAAGTACTTGAAGGCGGTTATATGGGTGAATCATTACATAGTAATAATATTTGCCTGCATTACTGCCAAATACTCGTTTAAGGAAAACCCAAAGTTTACTTGATGTCTCTTCCGCTTTCTTTAGTGAAGGCCGTAGGAGTCCCTGACAGGTTTTGTTGAAGTGATCAACAAAAATCAGTCCTATCAAAATGGAAAGAAATACAAATAGTATTGCTGCATTGGCGATGCCATAATCTACCCTGGAAGCCTGGATTAAAAGTCCACCAGGTAACCATTCCAGTACTCCGTTTATCGTTTCTATTCGGGGTATCAGCGAGTAAAAAATCTGAGCTTTGTTTTCGGAAAATATGGCAACTAATTGAAACAGAGAGAATACAAGTATCAAGAATCCGGCAACTACTGCAATAAATCTACGCTCAACAATTTGCAGAAAACGATGCTTAATGGAATAAATGAGCACGTAGTTCAGGATTACACCCACAAAAACAACGGGAACCTGGTAAAATTCACGAACCTGAATCATCAGGAAAACCAACCAGGTAAAGTTATAAATGATATTCACAGGATGGCAGAAACTAATGATCATCAGATACCGGGCGAGGCGCTTAAGAGGGAATCCAAATCCTAGCAGCTTTCGGTTCTCCTGTATATTCAAAAGCC
Organism: Balneola sp.; assembly: GCA_003712055.1. Taxonomy (NCBI): domain Bacteria; kingdom Pseudomonadati; phylum Balneolota; class Balneolia; order Balneolales; family Balneolaceae; genus Balneola; species Balneola sp. The sequence goes on along the minus strand of RHLJ01000003.1, from coordinate 390,138 downwards.
GCAGATTCGTAAACGAAAAATGCATCACCCAATAGGTATTCGAAAATACGAGCAGGATAAAAGTATAAACCCTTGGAGTAAGCCATGGCATTTGAATTTGCATCCAGGGTTCAGTATCAAGCCAAACTACCACAATAGCGGTACCAATCAGGTTTACCATCATAATCCCAAGGAACATGATGTAACCAATCATCAAAAGCAGCTGAAACCGATTAAGGTTAGCCAGGAAAATCCGCCAGTTCAGAATCAGTAATTTCGTAAGCATGCGCTGAAGATACTAGTGTTCAGTAATGAATGAGCTTAGAATCTGATAATAATTACAAAAAAAGACCTTCTTATTGAAGACAGTCTTGTGAAGAGAAGGGACTGAGTATTAAAACTTTAACCTAACTGTTAGCTCCACTCCAGGGTTTTTTCATCAAGCATCCAACCCTATCAATATTAACTCTTCAGATAATCAGAAAGATATTTACCGGTATGGCTTTTCGTGGATTTAATAACATCTTCCGGAGTTCCTTCGGTAACTATTTGTCCTCCTCCAAAACCGCCTTCTGGCCCTACGTCAATTATCCAGTCTGCACTTTTAATAATATCCAGGTTGTGTTCAATAATGATTACCGAATGCCCGGAATTAACAAGTTCATTGAAGGCATCCAGTAACTTGGCTACATCTTCAAAATGCAGACCAGTGGTAGGTTCATCGAAAAAATAAACGGTATGTTCGGAGCTGGACTTGGTAAGGAAACGCGCCAGTTTAACCCGCTGAGCTTCACCTCCTGACAGGGTGGTAGCACTTTGCCCCAGTTTCAGATAACCAAGTCCTACTTTTTCAAGCGGAGTAAGCTTATTGATGATATTCTTTTCATCTACGAAAAAGTCGATAGCTTCTGAAATAGGCATGTCCAGAACTTCATGGATGCTTTGCCCCCTGTATTTAACATTCAGAATATCCTTTCTAAAGCGGGTTCCATTACATACCTCGCAAGTGAGTTCAATATCGGCCATGAACTGCATTTCAATTTTCTGAACCCCTTCACCCTGACAAGTCTCACATCGTCCTCCCGGAACATTAAATGAGAAATGACCGGGAGTGTATCCCATAATCTTAGCTTGGCGCGTTGCGGCAAACACATCCCTGATCCCATCAAATGCTTTTGTATAGGTGGCCGGGTTTGAGCGGGATGAACGACCGATAGGGCTTTGGTCTACCATCTCTACATTATGAACTGTACTAAGCCCGGAGATATTTCTGAATCGCCCAACTTTCTGATTGTAGGAGCCAATATGTTTGCGAATGCCACCATATAAGGTATCATGTACCAGGGTGGATTTTCCCGAACCGGAAACCCCGGTTACCACCAATAACAACCCAAGTGGAAATTCGACATCAATATTTTTGAGATTGTGTTCACTGGCTCCTTCCAAATGGATAGATCGTCCATTTCCTTTTCGTCGTTTTTTGGGCAGCTCAATATTCTTTCTTCCACTGAGGAATTTTCCCGTCAGGGTATCGGCTTCAAGCAGCTTTGGGAAATCCCCTGCATATACAACTTCGCCACCATGTACTCCTGCAAAAGGCCCTATATCTATGATATTATCAGCAGCTTTCATCATCTCCGGATCGTGCTCCACAACCAATACCGTATTGCCAATATCTCTTAAGGATTCAAGTATCTGAATCAGGCGGTCATTATCTCTAGGGTGAAGCCCAATCGTTGGCTCATCAAGCACATACATACTGCCAATTAGTGAACTACCCAGAGCATTAGCCAGGCTTATTCGTTGGGACTCTCCACCACTTAAGGTGTTTGCAAGCCGATCCAGGGTGAGGTAATCCAGGCCGACCTCATCCAAATACTTAAGGCGTTTTCTTATTTCAAATAGAATTTGGCCTGCTACTTCCTTCTCGAAATCACTGAGTTCCAGCTTATCAAAATATTCCCGGGCATGACCAATGGTCAGTTCTGATACTTCCCCGGCATGCATATTACCCACCTTCACATATTGAGCGTCTTTTCTTATGCGATACCCTTCACATTCAGGACAGCGGCTATAGCCCCTGTATCGGGAATAAAGCACTCGCATGTGCACTTTGTAGTTTTGAGATTTTACCTGGTCAAAGAACTTCCAGATACCGATGTACTCATCCTTCCCTCTCCAAACAATATTTTTAACTTCTTTAGGAAGTTCCGAGTAAGGGGTATCAATCGAAAATTTTTCCCTGGATGCCACCCGTACCAGATCCTTGAGATGTGCGCTGAATTTGGGAGAATCGAAAGGTGAAATAGCATTATTTCGAAGCGTTTTATCATGGTCGGGAATCACCAGGTCTTCATCAATTCCGGTAACCTTACCAAAGCCCTCACACTTCGGGCAGGCCCCGAAAGGATTGTTGAATGAAAACATCTGCGGAGTTGGCTCGGTAAATTCCATTCCATCCAGCTCGAACCGCTCACTAAAGGGTAGCTCATCTCCATTCCTGATTTTTATGCTACATCGTCCAGCTCCTTCCCTAAACGCTGTTTCAAGTGAATCGGCTATTCTGGTAATTGTTGCTTCATCGTCTTTTACAACCAGCCGGTCTACCAAGACCCGATAGGCATCTGGTTTGAATTTTTTGAGCTCGGGCTCTTCCTGAGTCAGATCCAATACTTGCTCATCCTCTAAACGAAGCAGGCGGGCAAGTCCTTTTTCTTTTAGTACCCTAAGCTCATCAGAGATTTTCTTTTTATCCCTTTTTGGGATAGGGAAGAGTACGTAGAATCGAGCCCCCTCTTCCTGGGTTTCAAATAGCTCAGCAATAGCAGTTCGGGGTGAATCCTTTTTCACCCGCTTTCCGGAAATGGGAGAATAGGTAACGCCGATTCTCGCAAACAACAACCTTAAGTAATCATAAATTTCTGTGGTGGTCCCCACCGTTGACCTGGGGTTGCTACTGGTTGTTTTCTGCTGGATGGCCATGGCAGGCGAGATGCCTTGCATAAAATCCACATCCGGTTTATCCATGCGTTCCAAAAACTGGCGCGCATAACTCGAAAGGCTTTCCACATAACGGCGCTGTCCTTCCGCATAAATGGTATCGAAGGCGAGGCTGGATTTCCCGGAACCGGATACACCGGTAACTACGGTTAGTTTATTGCGGGGAATTTCTACATCAATATTCTTAAGGTTATGAGTTCTCGCCCCTTTAACAATAATAGGCCTGCCCTTATCGATTTTTGAAGATGTTGGAGTTCCGTTTTTAGTGGATGCCATGAACTAATTTCCTGCAAATTGCGAATCTGGAATATACGTTTTTGAACGAAGCCCACCGAATGAAAACGCAGAAAATTTTCTACTCCCTGTAGTTTTAGTTCATAAAATGTTCATAATTGCAGGCTATTTGTATCGGCAATATTTTTCATCAAAAGTATAGAGTTATGTACACCAACGAGTTTTACCGGGAAGGTTTCACAAGGGCTAAATCAACACTCGCTTCTCTGGTTGATCATTTGGACGATATCCAGTTTTCTACCCGGCCGAATCCTGACGCCTGGTGCGTGGGAGAAGTAATCAGTCACCTGCTTAAATCGGGGGAGGAATACCTTGCTGTAATGGAGCCGAAGCTGGAAGGAGGATTAGATAGATATCCAAAAGTATCCGGAGAATATAAACATGCCTGGCACCTACGCCTCTTTATCAAATCGGTTAGCCCTGAATTCCGAAGAAGAATTAAAACATTGCCCTCTTTTGAACCTGTACAGATAGAAGAGTTAGAAAAAACAGCGCTGCTTTCCGACTTTAATGCGTTACAAGATCGGTTTCTTACGTTGATTGAAATAGCAGAGGAACATCAGATTGATTTATCAAAAGTGAAGCTAAACAATCCGATTTACCCGATTATCAAAATGAACCTGAGTAGCTGTTTTGCCATTATGGAAGCCCATCAACGAAGGCATTTTCAACAAATTGAACGCACCATATTATTAGTTATTCGTTAATGGTTATCGGTGAGCCGCCTTACCAATAACCATTAACCAAAACGCGTTGCAGTACCCTAAGTGATTAAAGAATGAGAGTATGTGTAATAATTTAATAGCATTATAATATCTATCCACGTTACCATAGCATTGCTGGATGGATAGTTCTATTTTCGTCTGGTAATTATGTATTCAGAATTTATATCAAACATCTTATCCCATAAAAGGGTCGCTGTATTTTCGCACATACGCCCAGATGGAGACTGTTTAGGATCCCAAATCGGATTATGCTTGTGGCTGCAAAAAAACGGAGTGGAAACTGTCGCCTTTAACGAAGACTCTCCCGGAGATAACCTGGCCTGGTTATTTGAATTTTTTCCGGTAGTAAAGCCTTCTTCAGAGGATCTTTCGGGTTTTGATGCTTTTGTAGTGGTAGATGGAAATGCTTTGCATCGATTTGGCTCTGTAGCTGAACAAATAGCTGATTTAGGTAAGCCTATCTATATGATCGATCACCATCCGCAGCCGGATGATATTTATAAAGTGGGGATTAGTCGCACCGATTATTCCTCAACATGTGAATTAGTGTACCAGCTTTTTGCTGAACACAACCCGGATCAGATTGATGAAGCGGTTGCTAAAGCATTATATACCGGAATAGTAACTGATACAGGTTCTTTCCAGTTTGATAGTGTGAGTCCAAATACCCTTAAAGCTGCAGCTGATTTACTCGAACGCGGGAAGTTTTCCCCAAATAAAGTAGTGGAGAACATCTATTCCGCCCGGACCCTGGGGCAGCAGCACTTGCTTAGTAAAGCACTCGAAACAATTACTCTATTTGCTGACCAACAAATTGCCATTATCTGCGTTACCCAGGAGATGTTTGAGGAAACCGGAACTACCAAAGAGGATACCGAAGGCTTTGTTGCCTATCCTCTGAGTATTTCCGGAGTAAAAGCTTGCGCATTGTTTAGAGAAGATGGAGATCGGATAAAATTGAGTTTAAGATCAAGAAGCGAAATTGATGTAAATATCTGGGCCAGACAGTTTCAGGGAGGCGGACATAAAAAAGCCGCAGCCGGATGGCATAAAGGCCCGTTGGAGCAAGCTATTAAAGACGTAATCAGCATTGGAGAAGAACAATTGAAACCAACCTATAGTGTATGAAGCAAACCGCTACTATTCTTTTTTCTCTCTTACTTACTACTTCATTTTGCACCAAGCCTAACCTTGAGGTAAGTGATACGATTGCAACTTCGATAAGCGGTACACCCTCTTCGGCCGTAACTAGTCCCGTTGATGTGGTTGAAGAGAAGGAACGGCAAATAGAATTAATTTCGGATACCAGAAGGAATGCGATCACCAATGCGGTTGAGAAAGCTAGTCCGGCAATTGTTAGTATCACGGTAACGGAACTTCAAACCGGATACGATCGCAATGCAGATCCCTTTTTCTCTTTCTTTTTCTCTCGCCCAGTTCAGCGTGAGGTGGAAAGTATGGGCTCTGGCTTTATCATCAGTAATGATGGGTTGGTAGTAACTAATCAGCATGTGGCCAGTGAGTCGGCCAAAACGGTAAAGGTATCGCTTGCGGATGGAGAGGTATATGATGCCGAAGTACTCGGCGCTGATGAATTAGCTGACCTGGCTCTGTTAAAGATTATCAGTGATCGGGAAGATTTCCCTCATGTTAAATTCGCCGAATCCGATCAGGTATTGGTTGGTGAATGGGCCATAGCAATGGGAAATCCATTTGGGTTGTTTGCCGATGGACAGCCTTCAGTAACGGTTGGCGTGGTAAGTGCCACCAAACGTGATTTTAAACCCGATCCCAATGACCACCGCGTATATATGGATATGATCCAAACAGATGCTTCCATTAACAGAGGGAATTCCGGTGGGCCACTGGTAAATAGTGACGGCGAAGTAATTGGGGTGAATACCTTCATCTTCACAGGCGGAACCAGCAATGGATTTGTAGGACTTGGTTTTGCTATCCCAAGCGACCGGGTAATTAAGATTATTGATCAGCTTAAAGAATCAGGTTCGGTTTCCCTGGATTTTGATCCCGGTCTTGAATTCACCCCGATGACCCGATCTTTGGTGTACCAGTATGGCTTGCCTCCCGTGCCAGGACTTTTAGTTACTACTGTGAATAAAGACGGACCTGCGTATGAATGTGGTATCATGCCCGGAGATATAATTATCCGAATTGGGGAAGAGAGAGTAAGTAGTGAAATGTATGCGTGGGCGCTTATGCGTGAATATGAAGAGGGAGATAACATGGTGATACAACTTCACCGCGATGGAAAAGACTACGAAGCCGAAATGACGCTAAGAAAGAGGGTTGCTGGAAGGTAGAGCTTATTGGTCATCCTGAGCATACTTGCGAAGGATCAACGAAAGACCAAAACTCTTTCTGCCCTTTAACCTAAATGGTCATCCCGCACCTGTCTGCCGACAGGCAGGCTTGATCCGGGATCTATAATGACTGAAGCTTTGAGTTAATAGGAGGTTGTATTTCTTTTCCTCTTTAACTCATTCCCAAGCTCCTGCTTGGGAATGCATTTGGGAAGCTAGAGCTTCCCAGCGTGCGTTCCGAAGGTGGACCTTCGAAACGAGAGCAAGAGGAAGAAGTGGGTTGGCAACTAAGAACAAGGATCTTTCCTTTCCAATGAAGCAACGAATCCCTATCTTTGTGCAAAATTTGCTCAAAAAGATTTAGGCCAAATGAAGGTTACACTAAAAGATATTTCGGATGCCACCGGATTTTCGATTTCTACGATTTCAAGAGCAGTTCGGGGAGAAGGTAGAATTTCAGAAGAAAACCGGAAGAAAATTCTGGCCAGCGCCCATGAACTGGGATACCCGTTACCTACCAACGGCAGGGCCATACCAAAAGACCAGCCCCCTTATATCGCATTGATTACCCAGTTCCGTGAGGGAGAATTTTATTCGTCGTTTGCAGTAGGTTTTATGAAAGCTGCCTATCGGAAAAATGTGACTCTCAGCTTGTTTGGAATAGATGAAGACTTACATGATGCTCCTCATTTAATTGAACATTTAAGAGCCTTTGGCTTTTCAGGAGCCGTGCTATTTGCCCCTGAAATGAAAGAAGCCGATTACCAGCAGATTCTGTATTCCACACCCAGAGATTTTCCCATCATTTCCTGTTCTAATATTGATAGTTCTGTACTGGACACCGTTACTTTTGATGCCTATCAGGGAGCTACACTTATAGCCAGGCATTTCCATGGCAAGGGATATAAAAAGCTGGGAATTATAGAAGGGCCGGCTGAAATGCCCGAGTCCAGGTTTCGCTCAAATGGCTTTAATGATTACGTAACTCATGTTGCGGAAGAGGAAATAGTATGGAGCTTTAGAGGAGATTACACCCTGGAATCGGGAAAAGAAGCATTTGAAGCTTTTCATTCAGCTAGTGTTAAGCCCGAGGCCATATTTGCAACTAACGATGCCATGGCAGTTGGCTTTATGGAGGCAGCGAGTAAGTTTGGATATCGTTTTCCTGATGATATTGCCATTGCGGGTTATGATAACTTACCCATTTGTGAAACCCACTATCCTAAAATCACTTCTGTAGACACCGACTATATCCGGTTAGGAGAAAACACTCTCGATAACTTACTCTCCCGAATCGGAAGAGATGATGAGCATCAGGGTATCGTGAGCATGGTTCCGGTTAGCTTGAAAATAAGAGAGTCGAGCTGAAATTATGAGTTGAGCAAATTTGCTTAATTAATGCAAAAATTTTGCGCAAACTTGTTTCTTTTTTGCTCCCATTTAAATATTATCTATTCCTTTGTAGAGCAAGGGAATTGTACGAGCGAGATTATAAGCTCCTCTTTTTAGAGTAGACCTTCTCGTTCCTGTACAATCTGAAGGAGTCGTTAAGCGCAATAATGTATCCATGTACTTAGGAATAGATTTAGGAAGCTCATCTATAAAGCTGTCATTATTCGATGCCGAGTCAGGCACAGTAATTCATTCACTTTCTTATCCCAAAGAAGAACTGGCAATTAATGCTCCAGAATTTGGATGGGCCGAACAGAACCCGGAGGATTGGTGGGAAAATTTCCAAAAAGGCTATGCTATTCTCATTAAAGAATCGGGAACGAACCCCAAAGATATTCAAGCCATCGGTATTTCTTATCAAATGCATGGCCTGGTATTGGTCGATGAAAAGTTAAAGGTACTTCGACCTTCTATTATTTGGTGCGATAGCCGGGCAGTAGAAGCTGGTAATGAAGCATTCGACTCTTTAGGTAGAGCATTTTGCTTACCACACCTTTTGAATTCTCCGGGGAATTTTACGGCTTCCAAGCTCGCATGGGTTAAACAGAACGAACCCGAGATCTATTCAAAGATCCATAAGTTTATGTTACCTGGTGATTTTATCGCGATGAAGCTTTCCGGCCGGATTACAACCACCAATACCGGCTTATCAGAAGGGATCTTCTGGGATTTTAAACAACGAGGTCTTAGCCAGGAGCTTTTAAGCGTGTATGGTATTTCAGAAGACCTGGTTCCGGAGGTGGTGCCTGCTATTGGAGACCAGGTGTCAGTTAAGCCGGAAGTAGCGGCCCAACTTGGTTTATTAGCCGGTGTTAGCATTACTTACAGAGGAGGAGATCAACCTAATAATGCCTTTTCATTAAACGTATTGAACCCGGGCGAAACAGCATCCACCGCAGGAACATCAGGAGTGATTTATGCGGTAACTGATAAGAATGCGTATGATGAAAAATCGCGGATTAACACCTTTCTTCATGTAAACGATACTCCGGAAGCCCCGAGGAATGGTGTTCTAATTTGTATCAACGGCACTGGGATTCTTTATAACTGGCTACGCCGAATACTGAATACCGGGAGTGGGAACATTGATTATATCCATATGAATGATATGGTGGATTCAGTAAAAGCAGGTTCTGAAGGGCTTGCCTGCCTCCCTTTTGGTAACGGTGCCGAACGGATCTTTGAAAATCGAATTGTTGGTTCGCATTTACTCAATATGGATTTCAACCGTCACCATACCAGTCACATTCTTCGTGCCTCGGTTGAAGGAATTGTTTATGCCCTCAATCTTGGTTTCGAAATGCTGGAAAATCTGGGCATTGAACAAAACCGGATTCGGGCGGGTCATGCGAACCTTTTCTTAAGCAAATCTTTTCGGGAGATTTTTGTGAATGTAACCGGAATTCCTCTGGAACTTTATAATACGGATGGTGCTGCTGGTGCAGCCCGAGGCGCAGCTCTTGGTTCAGGTTTTTATACCACTCCGGAAGAAGCTTTTTCAACTTTGGAGCGCATTGCTGTGATTGACCCTAATCCTGAACTCGCTGAAAACTATAAACAGCTGTTCGGAAGCTGGAAGCAGGAAATAGAAAAACACTCATTTTAATTACTCATAAAGGGAAAACCTTACAACACATTTGATATGAAAGTACTGATTGGAAACAAGGAATATTTTAAAGGGATTGGTCGCATCCAGTTTGAAGGCAAGGAATCGGATAACCCTCTAGCATTCAAATATTATGATGAAAATAAAGTAGTAGCTGGCAAGACCATGAAGGAACACTTCAAATTTGCAGTGGCTTACTGGCATACGCTTACCGGAACAGGAGGTGACCCTTTTGGTCCGGGAACAAAGGAGTTTCCATGGGCTAGCAGCACCGATCCTTATCAAAATGCAAAAGATAAAATGGATGCTGCGTTCGAATTCATCACCAAGTTGGGTGTTCCCTATTACTGCTTCCACGATTTCGATCTTATTGCAGAAGGAGATACACTAGCTGAATCAGAAAAGAGGCTGGATTTTATTACCGATTATGCAAAGGAAAAGCAGGAAGCCTCAGACGTGAAACTTCTTTGGGGAACGGCCAATTGCTTTAGCCACTCTCGGTATATGAATGGGGCTGCTACTAATCCTGATTTTAATGTAGTTGCTTTTGCTGGTGCTCAGGTAAAAAATGCACTGGATGCTACCATAAAGCTGGGCGGTGAAAACTATGTATTCTGGGGAGGTAGAGAAGGATATATGTCGCTCTTGAATACAGATATGGGGCGTGAATTAGATCATTTTGCTCAATTCCTTCATATGGCCAAAGATTATGCTCGCAGTCAGGGATTTACTGGCACCTTCTTTATCGAGCCCAAACCAATGGAGCCCTCTAAGCATCAATATGATTTTGATTCAGCTACCGTTTTGGGTTTCCTAACCAAGTATGATTTGCTGGATGACTTTAAACTGAATATCGAGGTGAACCATGCAACTTTGGCGCTACACACCTTCGAGCATGAACTACAAGTAGCTGCTAATAATAACTTGCTAGGTAGTATTGATGCCAATCGTGGCGATTACCAGAATGGATGGGATACTGATCAATTCCCGGTAGATGTATTTGAAATTACCCAGGCCATGCTTGTTATCCTTCAGGCTGGTGGTCTTCAGGGAGGAGGGATCAACTTTGATGCCAAGGCCAGAAGAAACTCAACTGATTTGATTGACCTTTTCCATGCGCACATTGGCGGAATGGATGTATTCGCTCGTTCATTAATGGCTGCTGACGCTATTTTGACCAAGTCGGCCTATCCGGAGTTAAGAAAAGAACGATACAGTTCTTTTGACTCGGGTTCAGGAAAAGACTTCGAGGAAGGAAAACTTTCTCTTGAAGATTTACATGCCCATGCAACTTCAAATCAGGATATCGAGCAGCGAAGTGGTAAGCAGGAGCTGTACGAAAATATCATCAACCAATTCGTTTAGAACATGAAAAGACTAGCCCAGTTACCGGCTTTTGTTCTCATAGTAATTCTAAGTACATCATGTATTGGTACTATCGAGCAGCAACCCGCTGAAACCCTGGCAAGTGCCTATAACGACCACTTTTACATAGGTGCGGCTCTCAAAACCAGTCAATATACAGGAGAAGACCAGCGAGGAATTCCTATAGTTGAAAAACACTTCAACTCTATCTCTCCCGAGAATGATTTGAAATGGGAGCGAATTCATCCTGAGCCAGGCGTGTTCAATTTTGAAGAAGCAGACAGCTTTGTAGAATTCGGTGAAGCGAATGATATGTTCATTGTCGGCCATGTGTTAGTGTGGCATAGCCAGACGCCGGATTGGGTATTTGAAGATGAGGATGGAAATCCACTTTCAAGGGAAGCACTTCTTGAACGCATGGAAGATCACATCACTACGATTGTAACCAGGTATAAAGGTAGGATTAATGGTTGGGATGTGGTGAATGAAGCACTAAATGAAGATGGTACTTTTAGAGAGTCCAAATGGTATCAAATCATAGGCCCGGATTTTATCGCCAAAGCCTTTGAATACGCCGCTGCAGCTGATCCTGAGGCTGAGTTGTATTACAACGACTATAACCTGTTCAACCCTGATAAAGCTGATGGCGCAATCCAAATGGTTAAAGATATCCAAGAGCAAGGGATCAAAGTTTCAGGAATTGGTATGCAGGGACATTATGGATTGCAAGGCCCTACCGCTGAAGAAGTAGAGGCTAGCATCATTAAGTTTGGTGAGCTGGGGATTGTTGCTATCACCGAATTAGATGTAGATGTACTCCCTCCCGCTTTCGAATATATGGGAGCAGATATTAGTATGAGAGCTGAGCTAAAAGAGGAGCTTAATCCTTATACAGAAGGAATGCCCGATTCCATTAAACAAGCTCAAATCGATCAGTATACAGCCTATTTCGAGGTATTTCTAAAGCATGCAGATAAAATCAATCGGGTGACCACCTGGGGGGTAACCGATGGAGATTCATGGAAAAATTATTGGCCCGTTTCAGAGCGGAGGAATTATCCGCTGTTATTCGACCGGGAAGGAAATGAAAAAGAGGTAGCGAAAGTACTCATGGAGCTGCCTTCAAATAAGTAAGTATGGAAGAGACTATTCATAAAGAAACAGCATTAGACCAGGCAATCTATAAAGACGCTACTAAGAGTCCCGAAGAGCGAACCAAAGATTTGATCTCAAGGATGACCCTTGAGGAGAAAGCCGCCCAAATGGTCGGGATTTGGAATGAGAAAAAAGATACGCTTGTAGATGAACAAGGCTATTTCGATCCTGAAAAGGCAAGTAAGCATTTTGGACACGGGTATGGACTTGGTCAGGTAGGGAGACCAAGTGATGCAGGCAAAGATGAAGAAGCCAGTCATGAAGCTGGCTTTGATGCTCGCCAAACGGTGGAGCTCACGAACGCCATTCAGAAATTTTTCCTGGAGCATACCCGCTTAGGGATTCCGGTAGTATTCCATGAGGAGTGCCTGCATGGATTAGCATCAAAGTGGGCCACCAGCTTTCCACAGCCTATTGGATTAGGAGGTACTTTTAATACAGAGTTGGTAGAAAGGCTTTATGCTATGGCTGCAAAAGAGGCTCGGTTACGTGGAGCTCATCAGGCATTGACGCCTGTGGTGGATGTGGCTCGTGACCCTCGTTGGGGACGTGTGGAAGAGACATTTGGAGAAGATCCGTATCTGGTAGCACAATTAGGTGTAGCAGCTGTAAAAGGATTTCAGGGTGATAGCGAGTTCGATAATAAAGATCGTGTGATGGCTACCCTCAAGCACTTTGCTGCTCATGGAGAGCCGGAATCAGGAATGAATTGTGGTCCGGTAAATATCTCCGAGCGTGTACTTCGTGAAACCTTTCTGATGCCATTTAAAGAGGCCATTGACGAAGCAAATGTGGTAAGTGTGATGGCTTCTTATAACGAAATTGACGCTATTCCTTCTCATGCCAATCCATGGTTACTTCGCGATGTGCTTAGAGACGAATGGGGATTTAAAGGATTTGTGGTTTCCGATTACTATGCTATTCTAGAGCTGTTTGATCGTGAGGCTACTCATGGTCATGGAATTGCGGAAGACAGAAAACATGCAGCTGAGCTAGCGATAAAAGCTGGTGTGAATATCGAACTGCCCGAGCCTGATTGTTTCCTACATATCATTGATCTGGTAAATGAAGGCCGTATCGAAGAAGAAATGCTGGATGAACTGGTGGAGCCCATGCTGTATTGGAAGTTCAAAATGGGCTTGTTCGATGATCCCTATCTCGATCCGGAAATGGCGGAGCAGGTATCAGGCTCAGAATCCCACAAAGCTTTAGCCCTTCAGGCTGCCCGGGAGGCTATTACCCTCCTTAAGAACGAAAGTAATACACTGCCATTGAATTCAAATACATTGAAGCAAATCGCAGTGGTAGGACCGAATGCCGATCGTAGTTTATTGGGTGGCTATAGTGGCGCTCCAAAAACTAATGTCACCATACTTGACGGAATCAAAACTAAGGCAAAATCCCTGGGGGTTGAAGTAGTTCATAGTCAAGGGTGTCAAATTACCGTAGGCGGACGCTGGGAAGCGGATACTGTTGTAGTTCCTACGCCAGATGAAAACCGCGCATATATCGCTCAGGCAGTTGAAGATGTGAAGGACTCCGATGTAATCATTTTAGCTATTGGAGGTAATGATCAAACCTCTCGCGAAGCCTGGAGCTTAACTCATATGGGCGATCGTACCGATTTGAATTTATTTGGAGAACAGGATGAACTGGTAGACGCCATGGTAGCTACCGGAAAGCCAGTGATCGCGGTAGTAGTAAATGGCCGCCCGTTAAGCATTAATAATGTAGCCGAAAAAGTAGCCTCCATTTTAGAATGCTGGTACTTGGGACAGGAAGGTGGCAACGCCTTAGCCCAAGTATTATTCGGAGAGTACAACCCTGGGGGCAAACTCCCGATTTCCATTCCTAAATCAGTAGGTCAGCTTCCCGTGTATTATAATTACCGTCCCTCAGCCCGACGGGGGTTTTTGCATGATGATGCACAGCCTCTATTTCCTTTTGGATACGGTCTTAGTTACACCACATTTGAATACTCAAACCCGGTAATTAATGATCCGGTTATTTCGGTAGATGGTGCTACCTCAGTATCAGTAGATGTAACCAACACCGGGGAATACGAAGGGTCTGAAGTTGTACAGATGTACATCAGGGATTGCGTGAGTTCGGTTACACGCCCGGTTAAAGAATTAAAAGGCTTCAAAAAATTGTGGCTTAAGCCTGGTGAAACTAAGACTGTTAGCATTCCAATCACCAAAAAATCTCTGGCGTTTTATGACATCCGCATGAATTATGTGGTAGAGCCCGGTGAATTTGACATCATGATTGGAAATTCCTCAAGAGATGAAGACTTGACCAAATTAACCCTAACCGTGAAGGAGTAGTACTTCGCAAAACCAAGGCAGCATATGAGTAATTCATCACACAAGGTTCCTTTTATAGAAAAAGTTGGATATAGCGTAGGGGATACAGCTTCCAACCTTTTCTTTCAGACTTTTATAGTTTATTTGCTCTTTTTCTATACAGACGTATTTGGTATTTCAGCAGCTGCGGCCGGGACCATGTTTCTAGTTACACGAATAATTGATGCAATTACTGATCCTGTGATGGGGATTATCTCGGATTCCACAATATCCATATATGGTAAGTTCCGCCCGTATTTATTTTGGCTAGCGATCCCATTTGGGGTAATAGGGATGTTCATGTTCTTTACCCCGGATTTAGGCGATACCGGAAAGATCGTATATGCCTATATCACCTATACCTTGATGATGATTTTGTACACGGCAATCAATGTTCCGTATTCAGCATTGATGGGAGTTATTACTCCAAGTTCGGAGGAACGAACGGTGGTTTCTTCTTACCGCTTTGTAGCTGCCTATGTTGGCTTATTGATTGTTACTGGTTTTACTGAATCACTAGTTGAATTTTTTGGTGGTGGAGATAGGCAAGCTGGTTGGATGTGGACAATGGGATTATACGGTCTTGTTGCTGCCGTTCTCTTTATGATCACCTTTTTCACAACCAAAGAAAGAGTTGCACCACCAAAGGGTCAGGAAATCAATATCTGGAGAGATGGAGGAGATTTAATTAAGAACTTACCATGGGTACTCATTGGGTTAGCGACTGTTTTTCAGCTTATGTTTTTGGTAATACGCGGGGGATCCTTCGCCTTCTACATTAACTATTATGTTGGTGATCATTCCATTGACTTATTCGGGAGCGCTATAGGGCTTTCTCTTTCCACCTTTCTCACTTCTGGGGCTTTAGCTACACTTGTTGGGGCACTACTGACAAGTACAATCACAAAATTTCTTGATAGAAAGAAAACCTATAGCTGGTTTCTGGGGCTTGGTGCGGTGGTCAGCATCTTCTTCTTTTTTCTAACTCCCGATCAGATTGCTGCCATCTATTTAGTAAATATTATTGCTGGTTTTCTTTTGGGACCGGTAGCAGTTTTGCAATGGGCAATGTACACCGATACAGCTGATTATGGAGAATGGAAGTTTGGCCGAAGGGCGACCGGGCTCATTATGGCAGCATCTCTTTTTGCGTTAAAACTAGGAGTAGCTCTTGGAGGAGCAATAACAGGCTGGGTGCTATCAGCCTATGGCTTTGTGGCAAATCAGGATCAATCTGTAGAGGCTCTGGAAGGTATTCAGATGCTGGTAAGTATCATCCCCGCAATATTTGGAATCTTAGCTTTCATTGTGATCATTTTCTACCCACTCACCAACGAGAAAATGAAAGAAATTGAAGTCGATCTAATAGAAAGAAGAGGCGAAAGTGGAGAAGAATTCATCCCAGCCTAACTCACAAACACTCATCGAAATAAAAAACACTATGAAGTTTTCAGTATTTAAAAAGAGAGTTCACCTGGTCATAGGTGCACTTATGATCTGTACCAGTTCAGTATTTGCACAGGCCACAAAAGATTTCGCGACTAACGGGAGTTTTGAAGACTTCCAGCTGGGCGTATTAGCCGGAAATGATCTGGGCTGGGTCTTCAATATCAACGCCAATGGAGCAAGTAGCACGTTTGAGATTGTAGATGAAGCTCATGATGATGATGGCAAAGCGTTGAAAGTAACATTTGGAGCATTCAACAATGGTGATGACTGGAATATTGAAGCTGTAAATGAAGACCTGTTAGTTAAAGCCGGTGATACTTATATAGCAACGGTTTGGCTTAAAGCCGATACCACTAGCAGAACAGCACGTTTTTATATCGGACTACCCGAAAGTGGAGGCTGGAGCAGGTATGAGCAGTTCGATTCAGGATTGGATACTGTTTGGACTAAGTACGAGATTGAATACACTGCCACAGCTTTTGATGAGCAAAATATGATGCGCTTTGCCATTCCAATGAATTTTGCTTCTAATGTAGGGGGCACTATCTATATCGATAATCTCCAGGTAATCGGCCCTGATCCGGAAGGAGCTCAGAATACGAACGGAAGTTTTGAAGACGCCGAGTTAACTGAACAAGCCGATACTGCTTCCATAGATGGCTGGACCTTCGAACTTCAGGATACCGGAGATGCTACCTTTGCCATTGTAGATGATGTAGTCAAAGATGGAGATCGCGCACTTCGCGTTGATATTGCTGCTCAAGGTGCCAATGATTGGAGTATTCAGGCTATCAATGAATTATTTCCCGTAGAATTTGGAGTTACCTATACCTTCTCAGCATGGGCTAAAGCAAGTGAATCAGGAGCAACAGCAAATTTCACAGTTGGAAATCCATCATTCACAGAATTCGGCAGGATTAATAATAGTGAGGTATCACTAACTACCGATTGGCAGGAATTTAGCTTCCAGTTTCAAGCCGGAGCGGAGGATACGGTTGGGCGAGCACCTATACACTTAAGCATGACAGGTAATGTTGGTAAAAGTATATGGATTGACAGTGTTCGAGTTCAAAAACCAATTGAGCCTGAAGAAACCTTTGAGCCTATTGCCAGGGATAAACCTAAGTTTCTAGGTAATGTGTACAGCGCGGCGCAAGCTCCAAGATTTGAAGAATACTGGAACCAGGTTACCCCTGAAAATGCTGGGAAATGGGGCTCGGTAGAAGGTACACGGGATGTGATGAATTGGAGCCAGATGGATGCAGCTGCAAATCTTGCGAGGGAAAACGGGTTTCCGTTTAAATTTCATGTCCTGGTTTGGGGAAATCAACAGCCAACCTGGATCAAATCCCTTTCTCCTTCCGAACAGCTTGAAGAAATTGAAGAATGGTTCGAAGCTGTAGCGGAACGTTATCCTGATTTAGACTGGATTGAAGTAGTAAATGAACCGCTACACGATCCACCAAATAATTCCGGAGCCAACTCAGGTACATCTGATAGTGGGGGATATATCGATGCTTTGGGTGGAAATGGTGAAACAGGCTGGGACTGGATAATTACCTCATTCCAAATGGCACGTGATATTTTCCCGGATTCTGTAAAGCTTATCATCAATGATTACAGCATACTTGGTAATACCCAAAACACGGCTAACTATATAACTATTATCAATCTGTTAAAAGACAGGGGCCTGATTGATGGCATTGGGGTTCAGGCGCACGCATTTTCAACAAAATTTGCCAATGTTAGTCAGCTGGAGTTTAGCCTGAACCAACTTGCAGCTACTGGTTTACCCATTCAAATTACAGAACTGGATATTGATGGCTTTCCAAGCGGATCTGATGCTCAGTCTGACCAAACCCAACTTGAAGAGTACGAACGTATTTTTCCGTTGATGTGGGAGCATACCTCAGTAGAAGGGATCACTCTTTGGGGGTGGAGAGATGGGCATTGGAGGTCTGAACAGGAGGCATACATTATGAGACCAAGCGAAGAGGAACGGCCGGCGCTTACATGGTTAAGAACATATGTTGAAGAAACAGAAGTAGTAGTATCAAATGAAGATGAAGCTATTGAAAAGCCTCTGGGCTATAGCTTATTTCAAAATTATCCAAATCCATTTAATCCCACTACACAAATTTCCTATTCTATTCCTTCGGTTTCAGATGTGAAGCTGACGGTATATGATGTTACAGGAAGACAAATACAGGTATTAGTTAATGCTCAGCAAGCAGCTGGAACGCACTCTGTGAGTTTGAATGCGATAAATCTTTCTTCCGGGGTTTACTTCTATGAAATAATTGCTGGAAGCTACAGGGAAGTGAAAAGAATGACCTTGATTAAATAGTAGTTTAATCGATGAGTCTTTGCGAGAAGCTCACTCATGTTTTTTCATTTACAAAAGGTAACGACGAAGCAATCTCAGAGGGTGAGTTAACATTACGAGATTGCTTCAGGACTTGCTAAAGCTGAGTCCTTCTCAATGACAAAAATTTTAGTTCACAATCAGATATGTGGCCTGCATTGAAATGCGGGCCATTTCTTTAGAAGCGCTTCCGTAAAAATCCGGCTTTTTTGTGACGAAAAGATTGGATGTTATCAGGTAAAGCTCCAACTTTTTGGGATGGAAGCATTAACACTGGATCGGTTAAACCAAAACCTTGCCTCGTCTTTAGTCGATGCAAGGCTCGCTCATGTACTCAACAAGTATGGGGATAAAGCACTGGTAACTACCTCATTTGGTACAACTTCTGCACTTTTATTACATATCGTGGCCCGGGTTAAACCGGATCTCCCTGTACATTTCGTAGACACAGGGTTTCTTTTTCCGGAAACTCATGCTTATAAAGAAGAGCTAACCAGGATATTGGGTTTGAATATCATCACGCATAAAGCACCCTATGAGCTGAATCAGAAGAGCCGTCAGCAGATGCTATGGAAGGTGAACCCGGATTTATGTTGTTCTTATAACAAGATTACCCCGATCGAAAGCCTTCTCAGTAATTATGATATTTGGATTTCCGGGTTACTGGGATATCAAAACAGTTTTAGAACCGGACTCAATATCCTTCAGCAAAGGAAAGATTTATACCGCTTCTATCCTCTAATCGATTGGACGGAGAAACAGGTTAAAGACTATTATGAATACTTTGGCTTACCAAGACACCCTTTAGAAGCGCTGGGTTTTTCTTCTTTAGGATGTACTCATTGTACAGCTCAGGGAAAGGGCAGAGAAGGTCGTTGGAGTGGGCTGGATAAAACCGAGTGTGGTTTACACACGTGATTGTGCAGACTCCTTAATAAGCCAATCCAGGTAATCTTTATTTCCCTCATCTTCGGTAATGGTTAAGGAAACTACAGATGGGCAATCGTAACTGTGCAGTTCTTTCACTCTATCGGTTAAAGCCCGAACTTTTGAATATGCCGTTTTGGCTATTAAAACACATTCATTTGATTCTTCAATCTTACCCTCCCACCAAAAAATAGACTCCATACCATCTACGATATTGACACAAGCCGCCAGACGTTTTTCGACTAAATCACGTCCGATTTTTCGCGCTTCTTCTTTAGATGAAGTGGTGATATAGATATATCTAAGATTGTAGTACATAGCGAGTGAGTTGAGTTTTAGGCTTTCAAATTATAATGAACAAGAGACTGAGAAATCTAAAAATTGTTAATGGTTATTTGTTATTGGTGAATCACCTTCCCAATAACAAATAACCATTAATCAATAACACGTAGTGACGAAAGAAATACAAAATAGAAGATGGATTTTATTTTCTTCAACCCGTATCTTTGCAAGCTCTGAAATTTCGCGAGAGTGGTGGAATTGGTAGACACGCTAGATTTAGGATCTAGTGCTTTAACCGGCGTGGGGGTTCGAGTCCCCCCTCTCGTACTTTCCTTTCTGTGCACCCCCTGTTTTATTTATTGACCAACAATTAAAGAGTAATATTCGTGAATATTTCTGTGAAAGAAATTACTTCTGTAGATAAAGAAGTAACGTTAAAAGCTAATCGAGAAGAACTTCAACCAAAATTTGACAAGGCACTTAGAAAATACCAGGGTCAAATTAATTTACCAGGTTTTCGCCCTGGCCGAGTTCCTCTTTCCATTGTAAAAAAACGCTTTGGAAATGATATTGAGATTGAAGAAATCAATAAATATATCCAGGAGGTTTTTGAAAAGGATGTAGTTGAGGAGCATGACCCGATTGGAGAAACTCAGATGATCGATTTTCAGTGGGAAAACGATGAGCTGGAAGTAGTATTCAAAATCGGGGCTAAGCCTGAGTTTACCCTGGGCGATTTGAAAAAAATTAAAGTGAACAAAATGGTTCACGATGTAACCGATAAAGAAGTTGAAGAGGAAGTAGAAAGAACTCGAGAGCGTGATGGTAATTGGGAAGATGTAGATAAAGCGGCTACCAAAGATTCTAAGCTTGTTGTAGATGTTGTTTCGTTAGATGATGATGGTAACCCGATTGAAGGTGATTCGGACACAGATCAGGTTATTGATCTAAGAGAAGAATCTGCAAAAAGCTTCCTTAAGTCTCTAAAAGGAAAAAAAGCCGGCGAAGTAGTAGATATGAAGCTGGAAGAAGATGGCGAAAAAGATCATTTCAGAGTTACACTTAAAAAGGTTCAGCAACTTCATCAGGCTGAGATGAATGAAGAATTTTTCAAGAGAAACAGTAACGGAGAAGCTAAAGAAGAAGACGAATTCAAAAGCTTCATCAAAAGCCGCATGCAACAATACTATGACCAGAGTTCAGATGACCTTTTCAAAAATGAAGTGGTAGAAGCACTGGTAAATGCAAATGAGTTTGATACTCCTGAAGCATTTGTTGAGCAGGTTAAGAGCTCCTATGTACAACAGCTAAAGCAGCAGTACGGAGATAAGCTGCCAGGAACCTTTGATGAGCTTGGGTACAGAGAAGAAATGACTGAGCAGGCCAAGAGAGAAACCAAATGGTATTTCATTAGTCAAAAACTTCAAGAAACATTTGAAGATATCGAAATAAAACCCGAAGATATCGACGAGTTCATTTCCTTAGAGGCCGCACGATATGGCGCAACGGTAGACCAATTAAAAGGCTATTACGCTCAGAATCCAAGCTTGCTCGAATCACTCAGAAGCAGTATTAGAGAGAATAAGGTATTCGACAAGCTACAGGATGAAGTGAGTATCAAAGAGCTTAATAAAGAGGCTTACCAAAAAGAGCAGGAAAAGAAGTCAAAAAAGAAGAAATAATTCACACTACTATTATGACTAAACAACCCCTTTTTGAGGCTGGCTTTTCTCCGATCGAAGATAACCTGGTACCTATGGTTATTGAGACGACTAATAGAGGAGAGCGTGCTTATGATATTTATTCTCGTCTATTAAAAGACCGTATTATTATTCTTGGAAGCGCCATTAATGATGTAGTGGCAAGTTCTATTGTTGCACAAATGTTATTCCTTGAATCAGATGATCCTGAAAAGGATATTAATCTTTATATCAATAGCCCGGGAGGTGTGGTTACCTCTGGTTTAGCTATTTATGATACCATGCAGCATATTAAATGCGATGTAGCAACTACCTGTATGGGTATGGCTGCTAGTATGGGTGCTGTACTTCTTACAGCGGGAACAGCCGGGAAAAGAAGTTGCCTGCCAAATGCTAAAGTTATGATTCATCAACCACTAGGTGGTGTACAAGGTCAGGCCAGCGATATTGAAATTGAAGCTAAAGAAATCATTAGAACAAAGACGCAATTAAGCCAGATTATTGCGGATCATTCCGGAAAAAAGCTAAGTGAAGTTATTGTTGATTCAGATCGTAACAATTGGATGACTTCTGATGAAGCCAAGAAGTACGGCCTGGTTGATAATGTGATAGCAAGGCCTAAGTAGGCTAAGTAGTATAAATTTTATTACCTTTGGGGCTGGATGAGCGATAAAGAGAAAAATAATGACATCGTAAATTGTTCATTTTGCGGGCGTTCGAGCCTGGAAGTGAACAGTATGGTAGCTGGCCCCGGGGTATATGTTTGTGACAGATGTGTTGAAGATGCATCAAGTATTATTAAGAGCGACTTAGCCTCCCTGGCTCGAAGAAGAGAAAAATCCTATAAACCTCTTCTTAAGCCCATCGAAATTAAAGCCAAACTCGACGAATATGTGATTGGTCAGGATCAGGCTAAGAAAACTTTATCGGTAGCGGTATACAATCACTATAAAAGAATTTCTACGGAAAGCATTGAGCACAGCGATACCAGCATTGAAAAAAGTAATATTGCCTTGCTGGGGCCTACCGGAAGTGGTAAAACTTTATTAGCACGTACGCTGGCCAAAGTTATTGATGTCCCATTTACCATTGCTGATGCCACAGTACTTACTGAAGCTGGTTATGTTGGTGAAGATGTTGAAAGTATCTTAAGCAATTTGTTAAGGGCTGCAGACTACGATGTTGAGCGTGCAAAACGTGGTATCGTTTATATTGATGAAGTAGATAAAGTAGCTCGTAAAAGCGACAACCCATCTATTACAAGGGATGTTAGTGGTGAGGGCGTTCAGCAAGCCTTACTTAAAATTTTAGAAGGTACTATTGCAAATATACCTCCCAAAGGAGGGCGCAAACATCCTGAGCAAAGCTTTATTCAACTGGATACTTCAAATATCCTGTTTATTT
The DNA here is from genome assembly GCA_003712055.1 of Balneola sp. Taxonomy (NCBI): domain Bacteria; kingdom Pseudomonadati; phylum Balneolota; class Balneolia; order Balneolales; family Balneolaceae; genus Balneola; species Balneola sp. The sequence goes on along the minus strand of RHLJ01000003.1, from coordinate 367,769 downwards.
GTGGTGGAGCGTTCGCAGGTCTCGAAGAAATCATTTCCAGGAGACTATCTACCAGTGCAATGGGTTTCCATACCAAAGAGCAGGTTAAGTTTGATAAAGGGGATCCAAAGATATTTACTCATGTGGAGCCTGAAGATTTACAGAGGTTTGGATTAATTCCTGAATTGATTGGTCGTCTTCCAATGATTTGTGGATTGCATGAACTTTCTGATGAAGCTATGCTTGATATCCTTCAAACTCCAAAAAATGCTATTGTAAAGCAGTATGAAAAGCTGTTCAAGATGGAGAATGTAGAACTTACCTTCGAAGACGAAGCACTTAAGGCCATTGTAAGCAAGGCAAAAGATCGAAAAACAGGTGCTCGAGGGCTCAGGTCTATTATGGAAGCTTCCATGCTAGATATTATGTTCACACTTCCATCAATGAAAAGCGTGTCACGGTGTATTATTACTAAAGATACTATCGAAAATAATGCGCCCCCTGTTTATGAAAAGCAAAAGGCTTCCGCATAAAGAAATTAACCCCGATTATGTCGGGGTTTTTTGTTTCCCTAAAATCCCCGAACATCAAGGTTAAACCAAAGCTGCCAAAATGAATTTATTTGCCCAATCGGGTTGGATAAAGTTGATGCTTATCCTCTTTCTACTTTTGTTAGGGGCAGGATCGCTTATCTACAATAATTATCTGGTGGGTAAGATACTTGATCAGGAAAGGGCCAGTGTTCAGCTATGGGCTAAAGTTATAGAGTTTAATTCGCTCCCGTATGATCAACAGGCAAGCGCAAAACTATTTGAGGTGGCTTTTCAGCTTCAGGAGAATTCGAGCGTTCCGGATAGTTTGATCGATAAATTACTGGAAGTAGAAGGTCTGAGAAGTTCTCAGGATTTTGTAACCGATGAACTGGTGTTGGATGAAGCAGGATATTTCCAGGTTCCGGCGGTGCTGGTCGATTCAACTGGCGCTCCTGTTGAATATATATACTTCACTCCCAGCGAGTCGAATCCGGATTCACAAGAGGTTACGGTAGAGTATGGGTTCAGAAATATAGCTCTCAAACATATTGATACCCCAGCAAAAAGAGAACGGCTGGTTAATCAGCTTAAGGAAACTAATCCTCCTATTAAAATTACAATTGGGGATGAACAAACTCAGATTGTTCAGTTCGTGTATTATGGTGAGAGCCCAACGGTAAGAATTCTTCGCTACTTCCCTTACATTCAAATTTTGATACTCACTTTATTACTAGGTATAGGATATACTACCTATAAAAGTATCACCAGAACCGAGCAATCGAATCTTTGGGTAGGTATGGCCAAAGAGGCAGCGCATCAATTAGGTACTCCTATCTCTAGTTTATATGGTTGGATTCATCTATTCAAAGATGAGTATGGGGATGATAAATCAGCATCAAAAATCATTCAGGAAATAGAAAATGATGTTGAACGATTAAGTGGTGTAGCTGAACGGTTCGGTAAAATTGGTTCGTCTCCTGAACTCTCTTCGATGGACATAAAGTCTAATCTGGATGGAGTCATAACATATATGGAGCGAAGATTGCCCAAACTGGGTAAAGCCGTAAATGTGAAGAAGGACTTAGAAGCTGATGCTAAGGTGATGATCAACCCGGAGTTATTTCAATGGGCGGTCGAAAACCTCGTAAAAAACTCGATGGATGCTCTCACTACAAATGGTAGGGAAGCGTATATCGCAGTTTCGTCGAGGATAAAAGGGAAGGATGTAATTATTGATATTGAAGATTCCGGGTCAGGCATAGAGCCAAGTCAATTTAAGTCAGTATTCAGACCCGGATATAGCACAAAGAAAAGAGGTTGGGGCTTGGGACTTAGTCTTACCAAAAGAATCATCGAAGACTATCATTCCGGAAAAGTATTTGTATTAAAATCGGAATTGGGCGTAGGAACCACGATGAGGATTACCCTTCCTGTTGAAGAGAAAGAAAGTTAATCGTCGGTAAAGCCTCTTTTCTTGGCGTATTCGTAAAGTTCTGTCTTGAGCAGGTTTCTTCCCCGGTGCAGCCTTGAACGTATAGTACCAATTGGAACATCCAGCATGTTCGAAATTTCTTCATAGGTGAAGCCATCTACATCGCACAACAATACAACGGTTCTAAAATCCTCAGGTAATTTTGAGAGCGCCTTTGTGAAATTATCATCCATCAGGTTTCTGAAGATCAGGTGCTCTAAATCGGTGGTGTCGGTTCTTTCGGCCCTTACGTTTTCGTAATAGGAAGAAACCTCATCGTAATCTACCTCTTGCGGTTTTTTCTGATTTTTCCGGTAGTTATTAATGAACGAGTTTTTGAGGATACGGAATAACCAGGCTTTAGCGTTGGTTCCCTTTTCATAGCTATCGAAGAACCGGAAGGCTTTAACGATGGTATCCTGAACTAAATCTTCTGTGTCGCTAGGATCACCGGTAAGCCTAAGGCCGAAATTATACAGCGAGTCCAGGTGAGGAATAATCTCATCATTGAATTGAAGCTGTTTTAATCGATGTTTTTTACTCACCTTTATTCCTCAAAAATGCTATAAAACAAAAACGATAATTATAACCAATAATGGAAATCAAAATCGGAAATTTAACACGAAGAAATTAAAGTAATTAACTACCGCTCAATTGGTAAATAGAAAATGTTGATCACGATGTTTGTAAATGTCTAAGCCCCAAGGAATGTGATCACTAGTACATCATATATGGCATGAGTCCAGGCAGCTACTCCGAAGCCCCTCCAAACATAGAGTCCATTTAAAATTAATCCGAATATAAAGCGATAGAGAAACGAATTTAGTGTGAACAGGTCCCCCATATCTCCCATGTAATGAACGGCGCTAAATAATAAAGCTGAAAGAGTCACGGCAGCTATTACTGCCGCCCATTTTTTCCCTAAAATTTTATTAAATATTAGTATAAATAAACTTACAAGAATCACTCTAAAGAAGAGTTCTTCATAAAGGCCAGCTCCTAAAGAAAGAGCTAGTTTTTGTAAGTAAGTCAGGGATTCGACAGGATCGGTAGCTGCCATATTGAGAAGTAAAGAGACAAGAGCATTGCTAATGAATGCAAAAACGATGGCATAAATCAGGCATTCAAAAAAAAGCATGGTGAAATAAACAAAGCGGATCTCTTTCAGGCGTTCTCTTTCTTTATACAAAATGAAAAAGCCAATGAGCATCATCGCTAGCAAAGAGAATGAAACTGCGTTAACACCCAAATAAGTAAAAATGGATTTCATCCACACATCTACACTAATTCTGACAATGTGCTCAGTATTTGGCTGGGAGATTAGAATTAAGCTTTCATAAATGAGAAATAAAGGAAGGCTTAATAGAAAACTATAAAGGAGGGTATGTGTAGTTGTTAGATATTGTCGGACCTGATTTGCCATCAACTTTCAATATAAATGCTAACCGTTGGGTTTGAGTTTTCATCAAGACCCAATATTCGATACGCTTTAGCTGAAAGTTTCAATCCAGATCCTGTTACTCTGTCATTTATTCGAACAAAAATCCCATTTTTTGTACTAGAATTTTCTACAAAAATTATACTACCCAACGCTATATTTGAATGTGCCGCAGTAAGTTGTTCCGGATTATACAACTCTCCATTGGTAGTAGTATTCCCGAATTCAGAGTTTTTATAAGAAATAGCACCTACAACTCCCAAATCCTGTAAATTAGCCTTAGGCTCATACGGGTTTGAATATGAGCGTGAGGGAGGAAGAAGAATCGTAATTTTCTGATTCACATCCAGGGCATCAAAGTTGATTTCAGGGTTTAGCTCCTGAATCTCAGGTAAAGTCATTTTAAAGCGAGTCAAAAGTTGATTCGTATACTCGCCTTGCTGAACGGTATAAACTGCAAATGATCCTTGAGGGGAAGATTCTTCTGAGAATTCTGAAACGGATGGAGCTACACTATCGATTAGCTTTCTGACACTTAATCGTTGACCGATACTCAATAAATCTCCGTTCAGATTATTCAATGTCCTGAGCTCGTCTATAGTCATATTGTGCTCACGCGCTATTCTAGTAAGGTTATCTCCACTTCGTACAACATAGAAAGTATTCTGTTGAGGGGTAGTGATTTCGATAAGTGAAGCACTTGTTTCGATAACCTGTGTTGTATCGACTTCCACGGCATAGTATACGAGTTCATCCCCGATCGAAAGTGTGTTATCACTTAAGTTATTCCATTGTTGAAGTTCAGCTACGGAAACATTCAGCTGTTTTGAGATGGCGTATAGAGTCTCCCCCTGCTTTACTGTATAGGTTTTTTGTTCCTGTCCGATAGCATTCAGGGAAACTAAAAGAAGGAGAATAAGAGAGAGTAGAAATTTCATTGATTAACTGTCCTGATTGAGCTCAAACGACATTAATGCGGATTGTAATTCAGACCTTACATGTTGATCCTTTATAGTATTCGCTATTTCAATTCCTTTCTTATAGGTGTTTATTCCCTTTTTGTTCTCATCTAGGGAAATGTAAAGTGCGCCTAAATGATAATAAACGCCTACATAATTTGGGTCGTTTTCTATAATGCTTTCGAAAAGAACAAGGGCTTTTTCGTTTAGACCTATTTTCATCAATTCCAGAGCAAGTGCAAATTTTGAGAATGAATCGTTTGGATTGTCCTTAACTCTTGCGGCAAGTGTCGGAATATTATTTTTCATCACCCTTTATAACTATTAAAGCGCTCTTCTATTTCACTAATAGAATCACCTCCAAATTTTTCGAGAAAGGCATTAGCAATTACAGGTGCGATCACACTTTCAGCTACTACAACCGCTCTAGGTAATGCACACACATCAGATCGTTCATAACGGGTTTCCATAACCTCAAGGCTATGCATATCTACCGTTTTTAGTGGGTTGAGCATAGTAGGAATAGGCTTCATGACTCCCCGTATAATGATAGGCATACCCGTACTCATTCCGCCTTCTATTCCACCCGAGCGGTTTGTAGAACGTTGAAAAGTAGTACCATCGTGGGAAATTTCGTCGTGCACATTGTGCCCGGGTCTGGCTCCGGATTCGAATCCTAAGCCGATCTCAACCCCTTTCATTGCCTGGGTGCCCATAATTGCCTGGGCAATTAAGCCATCAAGTTTTCTATCCCAGTGAGTAAAACTTCCCAAACCAGCAGGTACTCCGGTTACAATAATCTCGTAAACACCTCCCAGTGAGGAACCAGCTTTTCTGTATTTCTTGATTTCATCAACCATTTCGGCAGAAAGGGTCTCATTTAAGCATCGTACTTCAGATTCATCGGCCGTTTTATAAACATGTTCTGCCCCGCCTTGAATAAGAGGATCTGCTACTTCCCTTATTTCCTCCCATGAATTATACCCGGCTTCTCCAATTCTTAGAACATGGCCACCTATTTCGATACCGAAGTGTTTGAGTAACTTCCGGGCAATTCCTGTACAGGCTACACGCATTCCGGTTTCTCTGGCACTTGAGCGTTCAATTACCGGTCTTATGTCATCAAAACGATATTTCTGAGCGCCTACCAGGTCGGCATGACCCGGACGTGGAAGAGTAATTTTTTCGATATCATCGGACTCTGTCTCTTTGTTCATTACCACAGGCCAATTGGCTTTGTCCTTTTGGAAAGCCCTGTTCTCCATATAAAGTGCGATAGGTCCACCCATCGTTTTTCCGAAGCGAACACCAGAGCTTATGGTTGCATGATCTTTTTCAAAAGCCATTCTACCACCACGTCCATATCCCTGTTGGCGACGAGCAAGATGCTCTGCAATCTCACTTTCAGTAATGGCTAATCCAGCCGGTATTCCTTCTATAATTCCTGTTAATCCCGGACCGTGTGATTCTCCGGCTGTAAAATATCTTATCATTCGTTAGTTCTGTGTTAAATATGTTCAGTTCTTTCCGCCAGTGACCGGTCGTCTTTGCATAGCTCAGATCTGAAATCACCTACTTTTTTCATATCACCTAGTAAAATAAGAGAATCTCCCTCATTAATTATATCAGTACTAAGTGGGTTAAATTTGATGCGCTCTCCATTGGGTATAATGGCAATGATTAGTACTCCGTATTTATTTCTTACACCGATCTCTCCAAGGCTTTTTCCAGATAAGGCTGAACCCTTACCAATTAAAACCTCATCGAAGGTATGATCTTGTTGATCATCTCTCGTCATGGTTTCAATAAAGTGTTCAACCTGAGGTCTTAGTATTACATTTGCCATACGATCTGCACCAATATCGTAGGGAGAAATTACTTTATTAGCTCCAGCTCTTGAAATTCTCAAGCGGTTACTGTTCTCATTAGCACGGACTAAAATGAAAATTTCAGGATTCAATTCTCGAGCAAGTAGGGTAGTAAATACATTGTCCTTATCACTTGATAGTGCACAGATCAGCGCTTTAGCTTTATCGATACCCGCTTCTTGCAGTATGTTCTCATTTTGTGCATCACCCTGGATATAGACGTGTTTGTCTGCCTGAATTCGATCAATATTTGACTCCTCCAGCTCTACAACTACAACTGGCAAACCGGCATCGCGGAGTACATTTGCGATCCGGTTACCTATTCTTCCATATCCACAGATTATGTAATGTTGATTCATTTCTCCAAGCCGCTTTCTTATAGCCCGTTTTAGAAAATGTTCATTCTCAAAAATTAACTGGGTAGTTTGTGAAGCGATGTATGAAATCACCCCGATCCCAAATATAAAGATACCCATCGTGAAAATGCGCCCTTCAATCGATAGATTATGAACCTCCCTAAAACCTATTGTTGAGATAGTGATAAAGGTCATATAAAGCCCATCAAAAAAGCCCATACCCTCTATATAGTGGTAGCCCAGGGTTCCAACAAGGAATATTGCCATCATAATAGTAGTAGCAATACCTATCCTAAAAACGGCGGGATTTTCGACCAGAGCGGAATACAGTCGATTATTCATACTACTTCAATTGAGTGCGAAGACTGAGCTGCACAACACCACCTATATCACTGTATGAATTTCTGCTCATATCTAGGATTAATGATTTGATCTTAAATCCCATACCCATGCTCACTCCTGCAAAGTCGAAAGAGTCATTGGTTTTAGTTTGTTCATGAAGGAGGCGGTCATACCCAAATCGAAGTTTTACATTCTCGCCTAATGAGGCTTCTCCTCCAAGGATAACATGACGAAATAAAGCTTCAGTGAAGTTAGGAGATTCAGTTTCACCTGCTACATCCAGCTCCCAATTATTTAATTGACGTAAAGTGAGATGTAAGTGAAAAGGAAAATTTTCTGGTTTTTTTGATATTCCTGCTGAAATGTCAAATGGAATGGTTTCTCTAAAGCCATTATAGAAGTCGAGTTGATCTCCTAAATTTCTAAAAGAAAGCCCCGCACTAAAATCAGTGTCGGAGTTCATATAGTATACCCCACCAGAAGCAGTAAGAGCATTCGAATTATAGGTATGGTAGGATGAATGAATTAAGGTAACAGATGCACCCGCATATAATTTTGGGCCAAGATCGGTACTTAACGAAGAGGTGAGGGCTAAATCTCCGGCGTTGAGGTCTCCAAGCCGTGTTCCCTGTTCATCATACTCACTCAAAGAGCCATAGCCTGTATATCGTAACCCAACTCCAATAGTCCCAAGGTTATCTATATGGTAAGCGCCATTGGCAAAACCCGTTCTTGAGTCGGCGAGGTAGTTCACAAAAGTGGCAGAAACTGATTTACTAGATTCAGGATTTAGGTATGCTGGGTTTAAATAAAACTCAGAAATAGTAGGGTTGAACAAGGCAACATGATTTCCGCCAAGTCCAGCTAATCTTGCAGAAGGAGTGACTTCTAAAAACCTGAAAATACTGGAACTACTTGTTTGGGCTAAACTATACGATGAGCACAACAGGGAGAACACAACAACAAGTACTAAGCGGAAGAAAGTCATGATTGAGATGACAATTTTAAATATTGTTTTGTAATATGAATATAATGGTAGCGAAAGTATATAACATCATTATTATCACTCGAGAGGAGTAAGCTTCGGTACATGGATTCTATTAAACAGTTTGGTCAGTATTCCTTACTTCTCTACCAGGCGTTACGCTCAGTTACTGAATTTAGTACGTACCGAAAAAACCTTTTTGCGGAATTTGTAAAGGTGGGGTACGAGTCTATCCCTATTATAATGCTAACCGGTTTTTTTACCGGAGCAGTATTGACCCTGCAAACTGCTTATCAGCTTGATACAGATTTATATCCGGTTTCAATTGTAGGATCCATTGTTGGGCAATCAATAGTGATTGAATTAGCAGCTGTTATTGGAGGGCTTGTATTAGCTGGTAAAGTTGGAGCCAGGATCTCAACCGAGCTTGGAACCATGCGTGTTAGTGAGCAAATTGATGCGCTGGAGTCGATGGGATTCAATTCTGTTACCTTTTTGGTAGTACCGAGGATTCTAGCTGGAATTTGTATGTTTCCTGTACTCTATGTTGCGGCTGCGACCACCGGGATTTCGGGAGGTATTCTAGCAGGCTCATTAGATGGGATTCTTCCGGTTGCTGAGTTTATGCAGGGCGCAAGACAGTTTTTCTATCCCGAGGATGTGGTTTTTGGTATTGTGAAGTCTTTCGTATTTGGTTTTGTAATTACCTCTATTGCTTGCTTTAAGGGATATTATGCGTTTGGTGGAGCAGAGGGGGTTGGGAACGCTACTACCCAGTCCACCGTATTAGGATGTATTTATATTTTATTAGCCGATTTTGTGCTTGCAGCAATCTTGTTATAAAAATGATTGAGATTAAGAATCTTACTAAAAGTTTTGGTTCCAATTTGATTTGGAAAGATGTCTCATTCAATATTGAGAATGGGGAAACTCTTGCAATAATTGGGAAATCAGGATGTGGTAAATCTGTACTGCTAAAACACCTGAATGCACTTTTGTATCCCGATTCAGGTAAAGTGATGATTGACGGACATGACTTATTTTGCTTGTCCTATTCCGAATTGAGAAAAATGCGACAACGCTTTGGTATACTGTTTCAAGGAGCCGCGCTATTTGATTCTATCAGTACTTTTGAGAACGTGGCATTTCCGCTTCGTTACTTTACTAAAGATTCCGAAGAGGTTATTCAGGAGAAAGTGAATAAAGCTCTGGAAATGGTAAATCTTACTGGTGCGGGAGATAAAAGTACAGCATCATTATCAGGAGGGATGAGGAAAAGAGTAGGTTTGGCAAGGGCGATTATTTTACAGCCACAATACTTACTATATGATGAACCAACATCAGGGTTAGATCCTAAAACTTCCGAAGAGATCAATGAACTGATAGTAAGTATGTCCAAGAATCTCGATATAACTTCAATAGTTATTACTCATGATATGCACAGTGTGCTAACGGTAGCCGAAAAAGTAGCCTTTTTGGACGAGCAAAAACTTAGTTGGTATGGTTCGGTAGAAGAAATGCAGGAAAGTGATTATCCTCCACTTATCGATTTTATAACAGCAAGTGAGTACCAGATCAAACAAAAACACTATTAGAGGAGCGTTTTGAACAAGTTAAGCAACGAGGTTAAAATTGGACTAGTAGTACTTGCTGCAATTGTAGTGGCCTATCTTGGTTTCCGGGTAATGAAAGATGAACCTTTGTTTTCAGCTACTAATATCATTTATACTAAGTATGCAAATGTAGATGGGCTCATTAAAGGCGGAGATGTTTTTCTAAGAGGATTTAAAGTTGGTTCCGTTAGGGAAATGGAGTTTTTGCCAAATGGAGATAGCACCTTGGTTACATTGAATATTTCAGAGCCGATTAGCATACCTATAGGTTCTAAAGCTCAAATAGTTCCGGCACTACTGGGAACAGCTAGCATTGAGATCGTAAAATCTGACAACCAGCAAATGATAAGCTGGGGTGATTTTATAGAAGGAACCCATGAAGAAGGGGTAGTGGAATCATTTTCTGATAAAGGATCAGATATCGCGGACTCTGTAGCAATCACGCTATCGTTAACTAACGATTTGCTCCGCTCAATGGCCAACTTGGAAAAAGGAGGAGAAATCTCATCCACTATTTCAAATATTCAAGAGAGTACAGAGTCCATAGCTCAGATCATCAAGAATCGCCAAGGAGAGATTGATGCAATGATTCTGGATGCACAAAAAACGCTTGCGAATGTTAGTGAACTAAGTGACTCAAGCAAACAAGACCTTACAAGTATCATTTCAAACCTTGAAAAGTTCAGTGGAGAATTAGATTCTTTATCTGCTGAGTTTTTGGAGAGCTCCGAATCTATGTCCAGCATACTTTCCAAAATAGATATTGGCGAAGGTACTTTAGGAAAAATGGTTAACGATCCCTCTCTCTATGATAACCTGGATAGCTTAACAGTTAACCTAAACGAGCTGATTAAGTCAATCCAGGAAGACCCTAAGCGTTACCTAAAGCATATGCGCCTGGTCGATATATTTTAACACCTTTAAGCGCTCTGATGCTTTTTATTACTTAGCTATTGGTGTATATTTCCAGGCTCACGGTCAAGGTAAACAGAACTACCGGTGCCGAAATTGAAACATCAAATTTAAGTACGATTTAGAGGATACCTATTATGGGTGTAATGACGAAATTTAGAGATAATACAGGTATTATCTTGTGGATTTTGATAGGCTCTTTTGGTCTTTTGTGGGTAATTATGGACGTGTACGATCCTAATGCCCTTTCTGCCGGACCAAGTACACTTGGAAGTGTAAATGGTGAGCCAATTAGTTTGGAAGAATATAATCAGAGAGTTCAGTACTACTCAACAGCATATACCCAGCAAACGGGCGCTTCTATGACTGCTGAAACAAGAGCTATCTATGAGACTCAGGTATGGGAAGATCTTGTAAGTGCGACACTACTTGAGCAAAAAATGGACGAACTGGGAATTACTGTTACCGATGGTGAAGTACTGGAAATGGCTTATGGTGACAATCCTGATCCCTTAATCTATCAATACTTTGCACGTGAAGATGGAAGCATTGATCGCTTTGCTGTAGAAAATGTGCTTGCCTCAGGCGACTATACTCAGGAAGCCATTGCTATTGAATTACAGCTTCGCCAAAAGAGACGCCAGGATAAACTTCGTAATTTCATAACTGCAGGTATTCAGGTAACCGATCAGGATGTTGAGAAGGAATTCAAAAGAAGAAACAGCTTTGCGGAATTTTCCTTTATCCGTTTTCCATTTAACGAAGTAGATGAGGCTGAAGTAGTTACTTCAGATAATGATCTTCGTTCTTATTATGAAGAAAATAAAGAACGCTATAAGCAGGAAGAGTCTTATAGAGCAAGGTTGGTTTCTTTTAGTACACTACCAACCAGCCAGGATACTACTGAGATCCTTGAAGAAGTAGCTGGTTTATCAAATTCTTTTGCAGCTACTGATAATGATTCCCTTTTCTTGATTCGCCAGCAATCAATTACCCCATATACCAATGTATTCGTAAATAGGGATGAAATCAGAGAAGAATATGCACCAGTACTTGATGTAGCTGTTGGAGAAGTAACTGAAGCTCTTAATCTGGGTTCAAGTGCGGCAATCATCAAAAAAGTAGCAGAAGAAGGCGATGAGATCAAATTCGTGGTATTCTCACTTCCTTTTGAAGCTCTTCCATCTACCATTGATGATGCGGCAGAAAATGCGGATGAGTTTTTCTTTTTTGCTTCAGAAGAAACCAGTTTTGATGAAGAAGCAGAACGAGCAGGACTATCCGTACAGGAAGTTTTTGCCACAAAAGGCAATTCCTTTATTTCTGGTTTAGGAGCAAGCCAGCAAGCACTCGATTTTTTCAGGGATGCTGATGAAGGTGATGTCTCTGAGCCTATTGAATTGGGCACTCAGTTTGTTGTAATAGAGTTGGTGGAAAAGACTCCTGAGGGATTCAGACCTTTTGAAGAAGTAGAAGCTTTAATCGGAACTCAGGTTAGAAACGAGAAGAGAAAAGAAATTGCAGTTTCCAATATTTCAAATCTTGTAGCTGCAAATGCTTCTCTCGAAAGTCTTGCCACTGCAGCATCTAAAGAAATTCAAACCGTTGATAATTTAGCAGCAAACAGTTCAGTAATTACCGGTGCAGGAAGGGAGCCGGGTATTGTAGGAGCTATTTTTGAGATGGAGGACGGGCAGACTTCAGGGGTTCTTGAAGGCTTGAATGCAGCCTATGTTGTACAGGTTAATACAATAACCAGAGCTATACCATCTACCCTTGATGGTGCAACAGCACAACAAATTAGAGCGGAGCTCGAGCAGCTGGAAAGTCAGAAATATCTATCCATTTGGCTAGATGAATTGAAAGAAGAAGCGGATATAACTGATAACCGCTCTCGCTTGTTTAGATAAAAAATAATCAGATTTTTAAAAGGGCGGAGACAATGTTGTGTTCGCCCTTTTTTTGTGGCTCTTATTTTTTGCTACAAAAACAAGAGCTAACTTTGAGCGATGGAAAAAACCGAGCAGTTACAAATCGACGAATTTTGGATGCAGAAAGCTATTGACCTTGCCAGAAAGGGAAAAGGCTTCGTTTCACCTAATCCAATGGTAGGGTGTGTAATTGTATCAAAAGAAGGTGATTTAATCGGAAAAGGGTACCATGAGAAATTCGGAGAGGCACATGCTGAGGTTAATGCAGTAGAGTCTGTAAAAGATACTGCCCTGTTAAAGGATTCAACGGTATATGTATCATTGGAACCTTGCTCACATCATGGAAAAACTCCTCCATGCGCAGCACTACTAAGCAAGCTACCAATTTCCAGAGTAGTAGTGGCGATGCAGGATCCAAACCCTAAAGTAAATGGAAGTGGTTTAGCCCAACTTAGAAATGCAGGAGTCGAAACAGAGATCGGTGTTCTTAAAGATGAGGCGGAGAAGCTAAACGAGTTTTTTATCCATCACCAGCTTTTTAAGCGGCCATTTGTAACCTTAAAAGTTGCTCAAACTGCAGATGGTTACCTTGCAGCTCCGGATGGAGATTCCAAGTGGATTTCAGGGAAAGAGTCTAGGAAAAGGGTTCATAAATGGAGATCAGAGTACGATGCGGTACTAGTTGGAAGATCAACAGCCATGCTCGACAATCCATCACTTACAGTTCGCCATGTTAAAGGAAGACAGCCCCAGAGAATTGTTTTGGATGGACCTTATGAGCTCCCCAAAACGCTTAATCTTTTTTCAGATAAATATGAGGAGAAAACCATAGTAGTAACCTGGAATAAGCAAGCGTCAGCGACGGATGCAGATCCGATGCTAAAACTGATGCAGCACAATTATTTTAGAGGAGAAGTGATCCAGGTTTCGAAAAAGAATGGGCATATCCATTTAAAAGAAATGCTAAATCAACTTGCTGAAAAAGGAATTACCTCAGTACTTATTGAAGGTGGTCAGCATCTTTCTTCCGCTTTAATAAAGGAGAAGCTCGTGGATAAAATCGAACTCTTTATCTCTCCTAAAATGTTGGGTGGAGGCACAAGGTCTTTTCTTAATATTGGAGTGAATAAAATGCGAGATATCATCCGCTTTAAAGAGGTTAGTTGGGAAAAGATAGGTGATGACATGTTATTAACCGGTTACATTTAAAAATTATGTTTACAGGAATTGTATCAGAAGTTGGAACCATTAAAGAAGTGAAAAGCCTGAATGGTGGAGGGATTGAGTTTGAGATCGCTTCTTCGTTTGCCAGTACCTGCCATATTGATGAAAGTATTTCGATCAATGGAGTTTGTCATACAGTAACAGCATTTGATGATCAAACTTTTACGGTACAAAGTGTTGAAGAAACACTTCGCAAGACAACCATGGGGGAACTTTCACAAGGAAGTAATATAAATCTGGAGCGCTCTCTTACGCTACAAACCGGAATTGAAGGTCATTTGGTGCAAGGTCATGTTGATACTGTAGGTGAAATCATTGAAGTAGAAAATGAAGAAACCGGATGGTTGCTTACCATTCGATTTCCCGAAGAATTTAAAACGATGATTGTTGGCAGGGGGAGCATCACAATGGAGGGAATAAGCCTTACAATAGCGCGCGAACAAGGAAATGAATTCACAGTTGCTATCATCCCTTATACCTGGGAGCACACTAACCTGCAGTTCAAAGGAGTGGGTGATAAGGTGAACCTGGAGTTTGATGTAATTGGTAAATACGTGGTTAAGTATTTAGCGAGTATTCAACGCGGTTAGTTAATCTCTAAGTAAAACTAAGAAGTCATCCCGAACTTGTTTCGGGATCTTCGTAAGGACTGGAGCCATAAAGCACCTCAAGCATATAACAGAGAATGTTAATCTGGTTAATCAACATCATGAGATTATGACTTCGTACTCCTGAGCTATTAATTCGTCAAGAGAATAGAAATAGAATATTTTGAAAGAGTATTATTCTCGATATAAGGCTTAGTGACAGATATTACATTCTTAGCCATTCCGTAAGATTCCGAAACAAGTTCGGAATGACTTTAATAGAGGTGACTCTATAACCCCCTTCCTGTATCGGAAGAGTTTCTTTCCAGATTCTTGAGGACAGGTAATTTCTGGAATAAGGATTGTATTTGAGCACTATTCACTCTAAGGCTAAAGAAGTAATACTGTCTGTCTCCAAATGGGTTGATTTGAAAAGACAGATCCCAACATTCCAAATTTCTGGTCAGGCTGAATTGCGAAGGAGTGAGTTCTTTTTGAATAAAGTCATAACCCAATGTTGTTCGGAATTTCCATTTTGGGGTTAAGTTGAAAGAAATGTTATTCGCATTAATAGCAGCAGTTTTCAAAGGATCCTGGTCGAAACGGTAGGTCCAGCGATAGCTGAAGTTGAGACTAAAACTCCATGGAGAGTTTAAAGGGGGAATGGTTTCATATCCATAGCCAGGATCAATGGGGCTAAAGATTGCCTGGTTGAAAGGGTCGTATTTCCGGCGATAAACAGGGGTGAATGTTCTAATCCTTCCTGATCCTCCTCTAAATGAAGTCCCCGCTGATAAATTGAAGGATTCTAGCTGAGCAAGCTTGCCACCGTCAGAAAATAAAAATTGATTAATGCGCGAACCATTTGCATTACGTTCATAGAAAGAAAAATTAGCTCCGGCTGTAACATTAATCCCGGGAATTGCATTTGAGCGAAGAGAAGTAGATAACTGGCTAAGTTTAAGACTATCAGCAGCAAAGTTGTAGGATGAACGCAGTGAAAGGTCATCAATGAGCCGAAGATTTCGCTCATTTTTTTCTCCCGTTGAGTCGCGGTTCACAATCTTAGTTTCGAACACATTCGAAATTCCGAAGCTTATAGATCGTTGCTCTCCAGCTCCTGGACCAGAAAAGACTTCGTCCTCAAAAATGCTATAGGTTTCCTCTGTACCAAGGGTATCACTTATAAAAGTTCTGTATACACCCCATTTTTCGTCGCTAAAATCAGGCCGGTAAGTAAAGCTCACAGATGGTTGCAGTGTATGACGAAAACCTTCCAGGTTCCCAATTCTTCGATTTGAAATACCATAAATCCTGGTAGAAAGATTAAAAGAAGATGAAAAATCCCTTCCTGATGCAAAGCCTATAATTTTATTGGTCTCTACACGATTAGAATCAGCATTAAATTCTTTTCTTATGGAGGTTGGAAACCAGTACTCATTCATGCTAAAATTGGCAGAAGAGGTTATAAACTGACTCGGGAAGAGTTGCCCTAGTTGTATAGTGGCCTTTTGTTGTAATCCGGTACGGTAATAATCATTATTTCCGGTCGCTTCTCTGTATTCTGAAGGAGATAAGAGCGCTTCAAGAAAAGTAGTTTCAGCGGTATCTGCATCTATAGGACGGTAGCTAAATTGAGACCTTAAGCTATTGCTATACCTAACGGAGATATTTTCATACCATCTTTGATCATTCCCTGATCGATCACTTTTAAAAGGAGTAAGAGTTTTTAACGTGAAGTTAGCCGATGGACCCTGTAAAGAAGTTGAGTTACTAAAGAAATTTTGACTCAGTGAAGCATTGGTGCCAAAGCTAAATAACCCTTCCGGGTGCTTATAATTATAACTGGCTCTTGAATTGGCTGAAGTCTGCGCATTGTCGTTTATATCAAAAGAGTTCTGCCGGAAGTAGTCCTCTGTTCTAAGGTTAATATTTGCTGATAAAGAGGAATACGGAGAAATGGTTTGGCTGTGCTGTATTCCAATTGATTTGTTTACGCTTCTGGTAAAATCAGGATCGGTTGATTCAAGTCCCTGATCAATAGAGTACCCAACATTTATAGAACCGTTATATACCCCGGTTTTCTTGTAGAGATTTCTATTTTCGAGGGCAAATGTCCCGGACGTAAACACATCAACATTAACTTCGGTAGTAAAGTAATCGTTGACATATTGAAACCATCCTACATTATTTAAACCAATTCCCCGAGAGGCCTGAGCATCAAATACGTAGGTTGGAGTTAATAACCCGGATTGTTTTTGATCAACTCCTGAAGGCACATAGCCAAATGGAAATACTATTGGATATGGGATATCCAGAATATAAAGCCGGGCATTCGTGAAAAAGATTTCATCCTGGTCTACTACCTTCATCTTTTTTGCCTTTATATAGTAATAGAGATAATCAGGTGGACAGGTAGAATAGATCCCATCTTCAATAAAGACTTCAGTTTCACTAACATTTTTAACCTTAGACCCTATAAGGTTTCCCTCTCCTACTTCAACGCGGGCCTGCTCAAATTTCCCTTTTTTTGTTTTGTAATTAAAAAGAATGCGATTACTTCTGATCTCGTCAGTTTCTCTTTTCAATACTGGCATTGACAATGTGTCTTCCGGCGAAGTGGCGGTAGCTTCAACGGTATTTTTTTCCAGATTCATCTGGATTTCTCCTGAGGTCAGCGTGCCGGAAGTATGTTCTACTTTTGAGTTACCAAAAAGGGTTGCTAATCTGCCTGATCTAAAGTCTACAATAAGTGAATCATTGGATTGGAATTGAACAGCATCAGGAGGAGTAGATCGGTTAACGGATGAGCGAGAAGGGGGAAGTGCAGGTGTTTGAGGTCGGGTAGTATCAGGAAGGTTTGGTTGAACCTTACTTGTATCGGGCGGAGGTGGTGGCGTTTGCTGAGCCAAAAGATTTGCAGAAAGACATCCCCATATCAGGCAAATACTGAATGTATATTTACCGATATATGTAAACCGGTTTTTCTGCATTTATTAGATTATTAAGCAAAAGAATCGAAAGCCAGACCTGCTGCTCCAAGTAATGAGCTATCGTTTCCAAGATCTTCATAAACAAGCTCAAATCCTTCCTGAAAAGGAGCCATCATATGTTTTTTAACTACTTCACGAGCAGGATCAAAGAGCCATTTACCAGCTTTAGAAACGCCACCACTCAGTACATATTTTCGAATGTCTAAAATGTGGGTATAGTTAATAATCGCATAACCAAGACGTTGCCCCGTTTTTTGAAGAATCTCTATGGCAAGTTCATTCCCAAGATTTGCTTCCTGAGTAAGGTCAACAGGTTCAAGCTTATCAAAATTATTATGGAACTTTCTGTAAAGATTATTGTCCGGGTTCTGAATAATCATGTCAGAAGCAAAACGACTGAGGAAACGCTGTCCTATGTAAGCTTCGATTGTTCCCCGGGTTACACTATTAGAGAGTGGCCCATGATAATCAATGATTACATGTCCAAGCTCTGCAGCCATACCCTGGGTTCCCTTAAAAAGCTTTCGGTTGTAGATAATACCCCCACCTACTCCGGTACCAAGTGTAATCATAACAAAGCTGTCATACTTTTGCCCAACACCAAAATGAAGTGATCCAAGTGCCCCTATGTTCGCATCATTTTCAATCCTGCAAGGCAGCCCGGTACGTGATGTAATCTCATCAGCTGCATTTACATTATCCCATCCGGGTAAATTCGGAGCCTGAAGAACAGTGGTTTGCTCGTTATTAATCATTCCCGGAAGCCCTAAACCAATTCCCACTACATCGTCTTTTTTTGTGAGCTCTTCAATGGTACCAGCTATACGATCAAGCAAGTGGTCTCGGCCAAGATCTGCGTGAGTAGGTGTTGAGGTTTGCTCAATAATTCCTTCGTTACTATCAACAACGGCGGTTTTAATATTTGTACCACCTAAATCGATTGCTACTGCTTTCATTAAATCGAAATTCTTTTTACCAGGGTTTCCGTTATTGTTCGGGCTTAATTTTATATACGGTTTCACCAGGTTTTCTCATCCCATATTCTTCACGTGCAATTTTTTCAAGAAGGGCAGGATCATTTTCCAAAGATTCCAACTGTACTTTTAATATTTCTGAGCGCTCGGCTAAATCTCCTGTTCGGGTTTGTAACTCTTTTTTTCGCTCGTTCAACTCCCATCGGGTGTTAATGCTGTAAGTATCAATGAAAGAAAACCAAACCAAAACAAAGGCCCCTAACAAGAGCAGAAGAAAGGATTTATTCCAGCGTAGTGGATTTAGCAGATCTGCTTTCATAGATGATTTATTATAGAATTAACTTTGCCGCTAACAAAAATACATTAATTTGTTCTTTAATAATAATCCAAAGCGGTGTGTATTCATGTCTGCTAGAACAATGATACTTATCTCCTTAGCTACACTTCTATTTGGAGATTATGTACATGCACAAAGTAATGAATGGATCAAGGTATATTTTAATATGCCTTCAGGGGAGATTCGGAATGCTGAGTATTCTGCTGATAATGATAACTGGGATTTAATAGGCACCCTTGAGACTTTAATTGATTCATCAACATCAAGTGTGGATTTAAACATCTATGACCTAGAGCACCCAAGAATTGGGAAGGCGCTTGTGCGAGCTAAACAACGGGGAGTTCGAATTCGCATAGTAACGGATAACCACAACAGAACAGACAGCCGCGAGGTTGATGCAACTATGTGGAGTATGCTTGAGGAGGGACAAATAATCTCAATAGATGATGATGGAGATATTTATGGCTACCCGGGAGGAATTCAGGATAATCGGTTGGTTAATGCCGGAGCAGATATGCACAACAAATTTGCAGTAATTGATTTTTTAAGTTCTTCGAATGAGGATGATATTGTTTGGACAGGCTCTACTAACCTAACCTATACAGGTGCTTACAACACAAATAATGTGGTTATAATAAAAGATGATGAGGTAGCCAAAGTATATACTGAAGAGTTTAATCAAATGTGGGGGAGCGATAACGAAAGGCCAAATCCAGAACGAGCGGTATTTCATAAAGACAAAAGGAATGTAAGTCAAAATGTGTTTGACGTGGGGGGTATTAAGGTTGAGATTTACTTCGCCCCTATTAACAGGGATGGAAGTAAACCGAGTATCAGCGATCGGCTAGTACGATTAGTGCAGGAAGAAGCTCAATCGGATATCAAATTCCAGGCCTTTTCAATTACTCCAAATATTCCGCTGAGCCGGGCGCTTTGGGAAGCAAGTGCAAGCGGAGAAATAAAGCTTGAAGGAGTGATAGACCCCGGTTTTTATAGCAGGTATAGAAATGCTGGAGAGATATGGGCTTCAGATGAAGCTCAACAAAACAACCGAATGATTTTACCTGCCAAAGAAACGAGGAAGCTCCACCATAAAACAATGGTGATTGATGCAGACAATACAAGTGAGGATGATATTGCGGTAGTAGTAACTGGTTCTTACAATTTTTCTAATAATGCGGAAGTAAATAATGATGAGAACCTTCTTATCATTTATTCAGATGAGATAGCTGATCAATATGCTGCGGATTTTTCAGGGGTGATGTCCAGGGCGAAAGGGGAAACATATGCTCCTGCCCCAACGATAAGCACCGATACCTGGTATTCAATATTTGCGATACGAGACGGCAGTCAATTTGAGATCGAAATACTTCCAGGCTTTGGTTATCCGGTTAGGTTATTAGGAGTGAATGTGCCTTCTATTTATGCTGGTCAGGATTCGTCCAGATATTTTTCCGGAGCAACAGTAGACTATCTGCGTAATTTAATAGAGGGAAGAAAAGTAAAAGTAAAAGGAGTTGGACGAAATGCGCCCGAGTCCAGGTACGGTGCATTCATGTCTTACGTACAGTTGGATTACGATGGAAATCTCTTATCCCTAAACAAAGAAATGCTAAAAAATGGTTATGGAAGCTTCTCTAACTATTATTCGCAGCATCCGGATTCAGTGGCGGCATTTAAAGCATATGAAGAAGAAGCAAAAGAGAGTAAAGCAGGATATTGGAAAACCCCGGATAAGATTGGGACAAAAGTATCCCGACAGAAAGAAGTATCCAGAGGGGATGCAATAGATGCGGTTTACCCAATAAATATAAATACAGCTAATCAGGCTACGTTGGAGCTATTACCCGGAATCGGCGAAACCTATGCGAAACGAATCATTGAGTACAGGGAGAAGAATGGAGGATTTAAAACGGTAGAGGAACTAATTAATGTCAATGGAATTGGAGAAAAGAGATTAGAAAGGCTTCGTCCAGTGGTAACTATTTAGCTATATAAAATAAAAAACCCCGTCCGAGGTCAATCGAAAGGGGTTGGTCAAGAGAGAGTCAATATGAACTCTTAGGGGATATATATTCGTGATCCGGGTGGGACTCGAACCCACGACCCACGGCTTAAAAGGCAGTTGCTCTACCAACTGAGCTACCGGATCAGCCACAGACTCCAAAGATAAGGTTTTTGAATAAACTTATTCAATTTAAAATTGAACAAAGAGTATTAGAATTCCTTACTGATCTGAAGTTGAACCGACTGCCAAAATTTCTACTAAATCTTCTTCTAGCCGTTTAGTAGGTTCTTCAATAATCCTTCCTAATTCTTGCTCTGCTCGGTAGATAACAAAAGTTGGGGTAAGCTTCAAGTCCCATTGTATATAGTAATTTTCCGGATCTGTCTTTTTTCTGGTCACCGCTATGTACTCAACTTCAATAAGAGGATTGTCTGCTTCTTCAAGTGTTTTCATGAAAGCAGGTATTTGTTTTTTACTGTCATGGCACCAGGTTCCAAACAGTACATAAATCTTAACTGAGTCCTCAATCTTGCTTAAAAAAGCTACTGACTCCGAGTTTGGAGTGTATCGATCTGTATAAATATCAAAAACTCTGTGTTCCGATCGGATCTCTTCTTCGGTCGTTTTTCCGACTAAATCGGGTTTTTGAGCAAAAAGAGAACCGGACAAAAAGGTGATTCCAATAATCAGGAAATATTTCATAAATGGTTGATAAGCAATTCTTGATTCGAAATAATATCTTCGCTGAATATAACAGAAATTAATGATGTCAAATGCCAAGCATTTTTACCAAAATTATACATGGAGAAATTCCTTGTTATAAAATAGCAGAGGATGATCGATTCTTTTCTTTTTTGGACATCAATCCTATTGCTGAAGGGCACACGTTGGTAATCCCTAAAAAAGAAGTGGACTATCTTTTCGATTTAGATGACGAAACTCTAACGGGATTAAATCTCTTCACAAAGAAAATTGCTCTTGCTATGGATGATGCACTTGGTACTATAAGAACGGGTATAATTGTTGAAGGAATGGAAGTCCCACATGCCCATATTCATCTGATTCCAATTTACTATGAAGGGCAGCCTGTTAGTCTTGGCAGAAAATCTGATGTTAACGAGCAGCGAATGAAGGAACTTGCTCAACTAATCAGCCAAAAAGTTCAATTATGAAAATTCTAGTACTAAATGGACCAAACCTTAATTTGCTTGGTACTCGCAACACCAACGTATATGGTTCAGGGACCCTTGAGGAGTTGAATAGGTTTTTGGAAGATGAGTTTCCTGAACATGACTTCTCCTTTTACCAAAGCAATGTTGAAGGAGAGCTCATAAACAGGCTTCAGGAAGCTATGATTGACGGGACAAGAGGGGTCGTTACAAACCTTGGTGCATATACCCATACTTCAGTAGCGCTACGTGATGCCCTGGAACCAATTACTTTTCCAAAAGTTGAAGTGCATATTTCAAACATTCATGCCAGGGAGGAATTTCGGGAGAAATCCTTAACCGGAGAAGTTATGGATGGAATAATCACAGGCTTTGGAAAACAGAGTTATGTACTTGGTATAAAAGCAATTGAACTTCTATCAACCCAGGATTGAGCAAACTTAAAGAACTTTTTTCTGATACCCTTATCTATGGTATAAGCAGTGTTTTTGCGCGTTTCATCAACTATCTGCTAGTTCCATTTTATACCGGGGTCTTTGCTCCGGAGACTTATGGAGTGGTAGGCTTGGTATATGCAGCCATCGCTTTTTTGAATGTGATTTTTACGATGGGCATGGAGTCTTCTTATCTCAGGTATGCAAAAGACCGTGATAAAGCCAGAGGCTTTTTTCGAACCCTTCAGATATTTTTAGTAGGAGTATCTCTTATAATCGGTTTGCTGGTTTGGGCTTTACAACCAGTTTTCTCTCCGTTCCTTGGCTTGGTAAGTGGTGATTCGATCTACCTTATGATGTTAGGGATACTAATTTTTGATACGCTGGCTATTATCCCATTTGCTGAGTTAAGGCTTTCCCAAAAAGCGCCCCTTTTTGCTGTGTTAAAAACAGGGAATGTAATTATCAATCTAGGATTGAATTTTTACTTAATCCTGGTGCTTGATTATGGAATAGAAGCCGTATTCATTAGCAACCTCATTGCCTCTGCTGTAACTGCTATTGTGATCTGGATTGTGACCATCAAGATGTGGAAGGCAAGCTTCAATAAAGAGCTTCTTACCAAAGCCTTATCCTTTGGACTACCCTTTATTCCTGCCGGGATCGGACATGTAATCAATGAAATGTTGGATCGGTTTTTTCTGAAAGGAATGTCTCAGGATTCCATTATCGAAATATATGGTATGGACTATAGTCCTGAGCATATTGTGGGGGTTTATAATGCATGTTATAAGCTTTCTGTATTTATGCTGTTGTTAGTTCAGATGTATCGAATGGCGTGGCAACCATTCTTTATGAGGCAGTCTGATGATCAAAAAGCTCCGGAGTTATTTGCCCAGGCGTTTAAGTATTTCAATGTATTTGCTGCGGTTCTTTTTTTAGGAGTTTCGTTATTTGTAAATGAGATAGTTGCAATCAAAGTACCAATCCTGGATACCCTTTTGATTGGCCAGGAGTATTGGATGGGGCTTTCGATTGTGCCGTTTCTATTAATAGCCTATTGGTTCCAGGGATGGTATGTAAATTTTTCAGCGGGGATTTTTATAGCTGAGAACACGAAGCAGCTGGCAAAAATTACGTTGATTGGAGCTGGAACTACCGTTGTTGTAAATCTTGTTTTAATCCCGAAGTTTGGAATGATGGGGTCAGCTATAGCCACTCTTACAAGCTATGCGTTGATGGCTCTTCTTATCTATTGGTACTCAACTAAATCATTTAAGGTACCCTACAATTTATGGCAGGGTTTTAGTGTGATAGGCTTAGCGGCCATAGCTCTATATATAAAGCCTTTTTTAACTGAACGATTTTTTTCAGACCTTTCTGTTTCAATACTATTATTTATTACCACATCGATAGCGATCAGCGTAGTAAGCTTTGGAAATCGGTTGCTTCCCCAAAAAAGCAGCTGATTTCGGCTAGTATTAATTAAGCTTATAAATTTTAAGAACGATGAACGGACAGAAAATTGGGATTTATGTAGATGCAGTTAATGTAACTATGAATGGGGGATATGGCCTCAGGTATGATACGCTCCGAAAATTTGCATGCAGGGATGGTGGGGTAGCTTCTCGGTTAAATGTGTATTTGTGCTATGATGAAGAACGGTTAAAGACAGATGCAGAATATAAAGCCAGAAATAAGCGGTTTTGTGAAATGCTTAGAGACTTTGAATATAAAGTCATAGAAAAGCCCGTACAGGTTTACACCAATCATGAAACAGGAGAAAAGGTTTCCAAATCAAACATTGATATGGAAATGGCTGTCGATATGATTGTTCAATCAGAGCACCTCGACAAAATAGTATTACTTACAAGTAATGGAAGCTATGTAAGCGTGGTAAATGCCATCCAGGACAAGGGATGTAAAGTAGAGCATATTGGTTTCGATAATGTATCGGCTGGATTAAAGAAGGCCGTAGATTGCTCTGTATCGGGATATTTGATACCAAAAATGCTACCGCTGGATTCTCCATATCAATGGGGAGAAACAGGGTCAAGGGTGAGGGGAGTGTGTTACGATTTTTCTCATCAAGATGGGTACGGGTTTATGAGGTTTCTTACAAAAATGAGTGACAAACTTTGGGTGACAGATTCAAGGGATTGCGATTCTCCTTATAAGACACTCTTTGCCCATATCTCACAATTTGCAGGAGACCTAGATTCCAGTCAGATACCAAGCAGAGATTTAATTTTCGAGTTTGATGTAGTTGAGAATGACAAAGGGCTGGTAGCTGAGAATATCGAATTAGTGAGCTGACTTTAATACCTGATCAATCACCCAATTTGCTTTACTAGCTGATTGTCCGGTACTTGGCGATTTCCCCTTTCCCATAAGTTCATCTACAATAGTTGTGATGAGGGGTTGCTGAACATGCTCGGGATATGGGAGGTTAAACTCCGTTCGCTTGTTACTGGTTTCCAGTACAATTGGAATTTTACCGTTAAAGCAGGCAAAAGTTAGCTTTCCCTGGTCGCCATAAATGACCACTTCATCCTTATAATGCTCCCAAATTGAAGTGAATGTCCATGAACCTGAACCTACTAAGCCTGACTCGAATTGAAAGCTCGCCGAGATTGAATCCTGTCCCTCATTATTTATATGATGAGTACTAAATGAGCCATTTGCTTCACGTATATCTCCAAGCAAAAAATGGAACAGGTCGAATTGGTGGGATGCCAAATCATGGAAATACCCTCCACCTGAAATTTCCGGGTTTATTCGCCAATTAGTTTCAGGGTCAGTATCCGATTGCTTAGCTGATTTGATAAGCGTAAGAGTTATTAAAGTAGGCGTTCCAATGGCTCTGGAGTCCAATAACTTTTTTACCTTTAAAAAATAGGGTAGGCGCCTCCGGTAATATGCAACAAATAAAGGCACCCCGGCATCTTTACAAACACGGATCATTTCCTCGCATTCTGCAAAAGTTCGGCCCATAGGTTTTTCTACATATACAGGCTTACCGGCTTTTGCTGCCTTTCGGACGTACTCAAGGTGTGAAGAAGGGGGCGTTGCTATATAGATGGCATTCACTTTTGCATTATGAATTAGTTCATCTGCATCGGAATACCAGATGGGAACATGATGCTTTTTAGCATAGTCCGAAGCTTTATCAGCATTCCTTCGCATTACTGCAACCAGATTGGAGTGTTCTACCTTAGAAAAAGCAGGCCCGCTCTTTACTTCACAAACCTTCCCGCAACCAATTATTCCCCAATTAATTTTATCCATATTGGAAAGTAGTTAAAAAAAATCCCCTGCATCAAAATAATGCAGGGGATCATATGCAAGTAGTGAGAACCTTGGTCCTCGTTTGTTTACTTATTCATTAATGCTTTGAATGCATCCAAAGTTCCGCGAACGGCTTTGGCTGATTCATGTAAAAGATCGGTTTCTGAATCGGTTAATTCAACCTCAATTACTTCTTTAATTCCACCTTTTCCTAGTTTAACCGGAACACCGATGTACAAGTCTTCAACTCCGTATTGTCCATCAATGTGTGCACATACTGGGAAAATTCGATTCTGATCAAGGAGAATTGCCTCTACCATCTGGGCAGCAGCAGCACCAGGAGCATACCATGCTGATGTTCCCATCAATCCAACAATTTCTCCTCCACCCTTCTTAGCGCGCTCTACAATTTCATTTAAGCGATCTTCAGAAATGAAGTGTGTGATAGGCATACCTGAAAGCGTAGTAAATCGAGGAAGAGGAACCATAGTATCACCATGACCACCCATTAACAGAGCTTGGATATCTTTTGGAGATACATTCAATTCATCAGCAATAAAGGCACGATAGCGAGCAGTATCCAGGATTCCTGCCATACCCATTACTTTTTCGTAAGGGAGTCCGGACGCATCTTTTGCTACCTGTACCATTACATCCAATGGATTTGAAACAACAATAATGATAGTATCAGGTGAGTGTTTTACAAGCTGCTCGGTAACACTTCGAACGATATTAGCATTGATTTCAAGTAAGTCGTCGCGGCTCATACCAGGACGTCTTGGAACACCGGCGGTAATCACACAAACATCCGATCCAGCAGTGTCCTCATAATTGGTAGTTCCTTTAATACGGGTATCAAAAAGGTGGATTGGAGAAGCTTCCCATTGGTCAAGGGCCCGCCCTTTAGAAGGGTAAAAAGTTTTGTCGCCATCTTTACGCTCAAGATCAACAGCTATTACTTCTTTTGCGAAATCTCTTTGGGCTACGCTAAGTGCTACGGTAGACCCAACATTACCTCCGGCTCCAACTACAGTTACTTTCATGGATTTAGTTTTTTTGTGGATTGTTAGTTTCGATTAATAATGCCCTAAAATTATGAATTTTATGTGATGATGTATATTCATTAAGCCGTTCTCGGCTCTCTTTTTTGATTAATTAACAAAGACTGATTTAAGCGTGTTCTGCTTAGTTTTTTGATCTTCGCGAATCTTGCCCCCACATAAGTTTTTTGCGAAGTGTTTCAAAGTAATTTTGACCGGGCAGCTGGATGAGATTAAAGGACAGCTTCGATTTAATGATCTCTACCTCTAGTGGCAATGACTGGTCCTCACAAATTATTCCATCGTAAGAAAAGAGAATATCACTTTGGTCGGGGTCTACAATTATTTTCAGTGGTCGGTCGGAACGCAGTACAAGGGGGCGTGAAGTAAGAGTGTGTGGATTAATTGGAGTAACTAAAACCACTCCCGATCCTGGGGCTACTATCGGCCCCCCGGAGGACAAATTGTAGGCCGTAGATCCTGTGGATGAAGAGACAATAAGCCCATCTGCCCAGTAGGTGTTAATAAAACTTCCGTCATATTCAGCGCTAATATTAACCATAGAAGAGTTTTTTCTGCTGAACAAAAACTCATTTAGCGCAAAATATTCATTTCCCTGATTATCGGTAGCCTTAAGATAGTGCCTCTTATCGAGAGTATAGTTTCCTACCTTGATATGATTAAGTGCTTCTTCGAGTTCTTCAGCTTGCACATTAGTCATAAAACCCAGCCTACCACTATTAACACCAAGGATTGGCTTGCCTGAAGCTTTTGAGATTCTTGCAGTATAAAGGATGGTCCCATCCCCTCCCATAACCAAAACCACATCGCATTGGTCGATAGATTCATTATCCGAATCAGTGATGGAGAGTGTTTCGGAAGCTTCAACACCGAGTAACTGGCAAACTTCACGGCAGAGAAAAAGATGGGAGTCAGATTCTTTCGACCATTCTATGGTAGAATGAATGACATCCTTAACTTCGTATTTTCCGGGATTAGCAACTACTGCGAGTTTCATAATGGTGAAAAGTAATGAACTTAGCCTTTAGTTCCTTTTAGGCCTTTGATCCCTGTCGCAGCCTTTTCGCTAAGCAGATTAGTTTCATAGCTTCTAATCCTTCCATTTTTAGCCTGGTGCTTTTTGAGGGCAATCTGAATCAGTTCTTCTACTAGCTGAGTAAACGAAAGATCAGATTTTTCCCATAAGTAGAAAGAAAAGGAACCCGGAATTGTATTTATCTCATTGAAATAAACTTCTTCCGTTTCAGCATTCACGAGGAAATCCAATCGGGCTACGCCTCCGGCATCAAAAGTTTTGAAAATCTTTACAGACAGACTTCTAATGGTATTCGTTAATTCTGAAGAGATGTCGGCCGGAATTATCCGATCAGCTGAGGCCATTCCTTTTTCAGCACTCCCTCCGCTCTGATATTTATCTTCGAATGAAAGAGTTTCAGTAATACCCAACGGACGTTCGCACACGCTGGCTCTACAATTCTCTGCAGAACCCAATACCGAACAATTGATTTCCATTAAAGGATGGATGGCTTCTTCAACTAATAAGTGGGAGTCGTAACGAAAAGCTGTTTCGATCGCTTCGACTGCCTCATTTTCATCATCCACTTTTTTAACCCCAATACTACTTCCAAGGGTAGCAGGTTTTACAACGAGTGGATATCCAAGAAGCCCTGCTTCTTTCAAGATAGTCGCCTGATCCGATTCCCAGTCACTCTCAAAAAAATCAAGACTATTTGTAACCGGGATCCCATTTGCCTCACATAATTGTTTAGCCTTGGGCTTATCCATTCCAACTGAAGAGCCAAGTACACCACTACCGGTGTAAGGGATGTTAAACGTCTCACAAATTCCCTGGAAAGCACCATTTTCACCTTCACTTCCATGAAAAGCACATACTACAGCATAAACAGCCCATTCTTTTGATTTCGAAAAAAGCCCGGCTTTGCTTTGTTCTTTTAGCAGAGTTCTCCCAATTTCATCTTTAACAAAAGCACATGAAATGGCATCTTGTTCCAACTGCTTCAGATCTTTAAATGAAGATAAATCCAAAAGCGAATCTCCGGTAAACCAGCGCCCTGATTTAGTGATATATAGAGGGATAAGGGTATATGAGCTATCCTGTAAAGAAGCGATGACCTGGTGCGCTGTTAGCACCGATACCTCATGTTCAGGGGAGGCTCCACCAAAGGCAACAACAAGATTTTTCTGGGACATTAAAGTAGTTAGCTGATTTTAAATTTCTTAAAGATTAGATTAAACCAAATTCCTCAACAATTTTTCACTGTTTTACAGGTTCTGCTATTGGTCGTCTATGTTTAATCAAAAAGGTATACAAATTTTAAAGCTTTTAGTGCTTTTTTTTGTTCCTGTGATATTGGAGCACGACCTTTTTGCGCAAACTAATTCCACTCTTCGTGTTGTAGTAACTGATGAAGGCGGGGATCCATTAACCGGAGCCAATGTATTACTCTACCTTGAAGGAGAAACAGAACTAGAAGAGTATTGCGTCACATCGGTAAATGGCTTCTGTGAATTCAACCGTCTACGCCCCCGTACCTATAAAATGCGTATTTCCTTTCTGGGTTTCAAAACCTTCGAAAAACTGTTAATACTTCGTGAAGATGACATTCGAGTGGAACGCATTGAGCTACTAGTCGATGTTGAGCAGCTTGGTGAAATTGTAGTAGAAGAAGAAAGAGGCTTTACTACAGGCGGGTTAGGTATAACTCGGGTGGAAGCGGAAGACCTTGGTCGTGTACCATCGGTAAGTCTTGATGGTGATTTAATGGCTTATATCCGTACGGTACCGGGTGTAGTAAGTATAGGTGATTCCGGAGGGGATTTATACATTCGGGGCGGGACTCCGGCCCAAAATATAGTGTTGGTTGATGACCTGCCCATTATCAAGCCTTTTCATATTTCAAATTTATTTTCGGCGTTTCCGGAACCCGTAGTTAATAATATTGATGTATTAGCTGGAGGATTTGACGCTCGTTATATGAGCTCAACATCTGCTGTGATTGATGTAAATTTAAAAAGTGGAGACATGAGCAGGTATTCGGGAAGCGGTAGTTTAAGCCCCTACATTTCTTCTATTTTTTTAGAAGGTCCGGTAGAAGAAAAGAAATCTTCCTTTTTAGTAAGCGGAAGGGCTTCGACGGTTAAGTCTTTTTCCGGGTATTTAGGTACAGAAGCAAGAGATATCGAATTCTATGATCTGGTGGGCAGGTACTCCATAAATGGAGATGATTTTATGTGCAATGCTACTGCTTTAATAACTGATGACCAGGGAAGGATTAGCGAGGTAAGTGAAGCGTATTTAAGTTGGACAAATACAGGGATAGGGATGAGATGTTTTGGTTTCGGAGGTGCTTTTGCCCTTCCTTTTGAAGCATCGATAGGCCATACTACTTTTGAAAACAGGGAGGTTAGTAGCGAAGGAACTAATAACCGGTCGAGTGTAAAGCAGACTTTTATGCGTCTTGATTTCCAGGATAACTGGTTAGGTCATAAGTTTGATTTTGGATTGCAAATACTGGTACACACCGTCGAGACGAAGATAGATCAGCGTTTTGCAGTACTGGATATTGTTGGTAGGGAACGACGTTATCCAATGTATCAGCTATATATCAAAAGTGATTTTAATGTATCAGAGAGGGTTAAGGTAATAACCAGCTTAGGATCACAGGCAAATGTACATTTTTCACCCACAGTTGAGCCACGAGTCAGGATTATAACCAAACCCTTTGCTTCACAGAATTCAGAATTAAGCTTTGCTTTTGGTAGGTATTTTCAGGCTATTGATGGTTTTAGCGACCAAAGAGACGCAGGCACTTCGTTCACAATATACAGGGCAAGCGACTCAGTAGGCAGACTGTTTGAATCTATACATCGGATAGCTGGATTGAAGCATAAATTTGGATCACGCTTCACTGTAAATGTGGAGGGCTATTATATGAACCATACAGGTGTTCCTGTGGCAAGGTGGACTCCCGTAGCTCAGGTATTTGTAGAGCCAGTGCGTGCTAACTCGAAAAGCTATGGGTTTAACACCAGTTTAGAATACCAGTTAAAGCCTCTTTTTATATCTGTGAACTATGGCTATTCTGATGTTACCTATGAATCCAGAAGTGAATCTCTTGGTGCTTGGATTGATCAGGAAGTATTCACGTATTCTCCTCCGCATGATCAGACTCACCAGCTCAACACCCTGTTTAGCGCAGAAATTGAAAAATTTAAATTTAACCTCATTTGGGAGCTTGGTACCGGAAAACCTTATACCCAGGTTTTCGGCTTTGATTTAGATGTGAACGTACCCAATGTATCCCCTACCGAAAACCCAGGAGTAGCACGAACTCTTTACAGCGAACCCTTTGGATCAAGACTGCCCTATTATCATCGTTTGGATGTGTCGATACAGCGAAGTTTTGACATTTCGGAAGGCATTACTTTTGAAACGGAACTGGGATGCCTGAATGCCTATGACCGTAACAATGTTTTTTATGTGGATTTAAATACTCTTGAGCGTGTCGATCAGACAGCTATATTGCCATATTTAGCAGCTAAAATCTCTTTTAAATGAAAAAGAAGTTTTTAAATATCGCTTTACTAAGCATTACCTGTTTCATCGTATCGGGTGTTATTAGCTGCGATAATACAGTGGATGCTCTCGACAAAAGAGGAGCAGCATTTTCTGTATTTGGAGTAATAAATATGAGCGATCCGGCGCCTCACTTTTTCAGAGTAGACGATCTTACCAAAACACTATTCGAAGAGGATACACCTGAAATAGATGCCCGTGTGTATCTAAAAAATATAACCGACGATTGGGAAAGGGAGCTTTCAGATAGTGTAGTTATATATGACGGGGTATACACCCATAACTTCTTTAGCTACGATATTGAATACGGCAAACAATATGAAATGAACGTGGAGCGAATCTCTACAGGCGAAAGGATTACGGGAACCTGGAATACACCAAGCAGAGCTAATATGGAAATTATTCTTCCCGAACCTGAGCGCAGAACGTGCTACTCAACCATTGATGTTTCTTTTTACCCGATTTTAACGGCTAATGAAATCGATCTTCGAATTACACTTCCGGAGGGGAAAATAGGATATTACACTTCTGATGAATACACTCTGAGTGGAGATACATTAACACACTCCATCCAATTGATAAATGTGTTAAGATTTGGATATCGACTTTTTTCAGATCCATGTATGGAGTTTGAAATGAGCGCCAGCACTATGGAGTTCGATGTATTTCACTATGGTTCGAACTTTTTTATCGATAAAAATGATTGGCAACAAGAAGGGTATATTTCCATAGGAGAATTTGGGGCGTTTTATACCGACCAGCAGGTAATCCAATATTTCGAATAAATGAATATTAAAAGGAAAGTTCAGATCGCAACTTTTTTCGCTCTTTTATTTGTATGGTGTTCTCCGGGTCAGAATGTATTTGCTCAGTCTGGTTCTGCAATAAGAATTGTGATTACCGATGAAGGTGGAGATCCGCTAACTGGCGCCAATGTATTACTCTATGTTAATGGAGAAACCGAATTAGAGGCATATTGTGTGACCAACGTTGATGGGTTTTGCGAATTTAAGCGATTACGTCCTGGGTCTTATCAGCTTCAGATTTCATTTCTCGGTTTTGAAACCCACGAGCAAATTATAACTCTTGAGCCGTCAGAAATATGGGTCGAGCGTATTGAATTAAACCCTGTTATAGGTGAGTTAGGTGAAGTAATTGTTGAAGAAGAACGAGGGTTTACTACCGGTGGCCTGGGTATTACAAGAGTTGACGCCGAAGATCTGAGTAGGGTTCCCTCTATGAGCCTTGATGGGGACTTGATGGCCTATATTCGTAATGTACCGGGTGTGGTGAGTATAGGAGATACAGGTGGTGATTTATATATCCGGGGTGGAACTCCAGCTCAAAACATAGTATTAGTTGATGACCTGCCCATTATCAAGCCGTTTCATATTTCAAATCTGTTTTCGGCGTTTCCAGAACCTGTGGTAAGTAGTATCGATGTACTCGCCGGAGGCTTTGATACCCGTTATATGAGTTCTACCTCTGCTGTGATTGATGTGAATTTGAAAACCGGGAATATGACACGGTACAGCGGGAGCGGTAGTATAAGCCCATATATTTCTTCATTATTTATTGAAGGACCAATTCACGAGAAAAAGTCCTCTTTTTTTGCAAGCGGAAGAGTATCCACAATCAAGTCATTTTCAGGATATTTAGGCACCCGGGAGCAGGATATGGAGTTTCATGATCTAATGGGTCGTTATTCCGTTCATGGAGATGGTTTTATGTGTAATGCCACAGGGCTGCTCACTAACGACAGAGGCAGGATCAGTGAGTTAACCGACAAATACCTGAGCTGGAGTAATACGGGGTTTGGAATTAGATGCTTTGGATTCGATGAGAGCTTTGTATTGCCTTTCGAAGTTTCCATAGGACATACTGCCTTTGAGAATGAAGAAGTAAGTGATACAGGAACAAATAACAGTTCTATTGTTAGACAAACCTATATGAGGTTAGATTTTCAAGACTATTGGTTTGGGCAGAAATTCGATTTTGGGATACAAATCCTATCAAACACTTTTCAGGCAACAGTAGACGAACGGTTTTTATTTGCAGAACAGACATCTACAAAGCGCCTGCCTATGGCGCAACTGCATATTAAAAGTGAGTATGATATCACAAAAGACATAAGAATAATACCCAGTTTAGGTACTCAGGGTACCTTTGAGTCAAGGTTAACTTTTGAACCGCGCCTCAGGGTAATTACAAAACCATTTGGAAGTTCTGCATCGGAAGTAAGTTTAGCCGTGGGTAAATATCATCAGGTAATCGACGGCTTTAGCGATCAGCGGGACGCAGGTACCGCCTTTACCATTTACCGTTCAAACTCAAATCTGGCGGATCTCTTCAGCTCCATACACCGAATTGTTGGTTGGAAGCAACGACTTGGCTCGAACTTTAAAACAAACGTTGAAGGTTTTTATATGACCTACGAAGGCTTGCCCGTTGCCAAATGGACAACACTTGCCCAGGTTTCAGTAACTCCTGCGCTGGCTGATGCAAAAAGCTATGGAGCTAATGCACGTGTAGAATATGAAACAAGAAGCTTGTATATACAACTTGGATATGCATGGAGTAAAGTAACTTATGAAGCCCGAACCGATGACCTGGGAGCCTGGTTAGATCAACAGGTTTTCAGCTATTCCCCGCCTCATGATCAAAGGCATCAAATAACGTCTATATTTAATGCTACACTGGGAAAGTTAAAGTTCAGTACGGTTTGGAATCTTGGCTCCGGAAAACCCTATACCAAAGTTTTTGGTTTTGATTTAATACCGGATGTGACACTTGGAACAACGGACGAGAACCCAGGTGTTCCACGTACTTTCTACAGTCAGCCTTATAATGATCGGTTGCCGTATTATCATCGCTTAGATGTATCTATTCAACGGAGTTTTACTATTTCTAAGAACATGGTATTCGATACTGAGATTGGGTGTATAAACACATATGACCGAAGCAATGTGTTCTACGTAGATTTAAATGCGCTTGAGCGGGTAGATCAGACTCCGATTCTTCCTTATGCAGCAGCTAAAATTTCCTTCAAATGAAAAAGACAATAGTACAAATACGTCCTTATTTGTTGATCGTCCTTGGTTTTTTCATTGTACAAGGGTGCGAAAATTCGATCGACTTTCAGGAGGAAAGAGAAGAAGGAATCTATTCCATATATGGACTCTTATTAGTTTCTGATATTAATAGCTTTATAAGAGTACACGATAACCGTGTTCCTATAGACGCAGTAACTGAAGATAACCTGAATGTTAATGTAACTCTTAGAAATACAAATACCGGAGAGACGGAGTTACTAGAGCGTCAGATTATCACTTTTGAAGGTGCTGTTACGCATAACTTTATGACCAATGATCCACTTGATTTTGGAACGGAATACGTGATAACACTTGAAGATGAGACAGGTTACAGGGATTCTGTTAGAGCAATAACCCCAAAGGAAACAAGCTACTTTCTCAATGAAAGAGATTTTACTGATTGTGCAAATACAAGAATAACTATCGATATATTTTCACCTAATATAGCCTTAGGAGAATTCCTTCAGTACTTCATAGAGTTTGAGTGGAATAGTAGGTTGTATAGAGCAAGAGGTACAGTCTTTGAAAGCGATACAGTGGATCCTGAATTTGATAACGATGGTCAGGTAGTGACGCTAGCTTTTAATCTTGAGGGTTTACTTAGAGAGGGTTTAGGAACAGATGAGTTTAGTTGTTTTAATGTCCCGGTCACTGATTATCGATTTGAGTATACCCATTATGGCATAGAGCTAGAGGAAGGTATACAGTTAGTAAATGAAGATGGTAGTATAGAATTACCCTTTTTTGGGAAAAAAGTATTGGGAGCCTATACCGGTGGGTTTGAGTTTTCGGTTTCAGATACATTATTTGATTATGATTATTGGTTCCCGGAATAAAAATAGATAGGCACTGATTTTTTCAGAACAGAAGAAAGTTTCTCAAATGAAAGTAAAAGCAACACGAATACATCCAGTTTTTTTAATAGCTGTTTCACTCTGCTTTGTACTTAGTTGCGACAATACGGTAGATTTTCAGGAGGAAAGAGAGACGGATTATTATTCCATTTATGGCTTATTATCGATTACAGATCCAAATAGCTTTATTAGGGTACATGATAACCGTATTCCTATAGACGCAGTAACAGAAGATAATCTGAATGTTAATGTAACTCTTAGAAATACAAATACCGGAGAGACTGAGTTATTAGAGCGTCAGATTACCACTTTTGAAGGTGCTGTTACTCATAATTTCATGACCAGTGATTCAATTAAATTTGATACGGAGTACGTGATTGCACTAAAGGATGAAACAGGTTATAGAGATTCAGTAAGGGTTTTAACTCCAAGGAAAACATATACGTATTTTTTCGAATATGACCTTACTGATTGTACAAATATATTGCTGCATATCACTGTTGGTCCAGTAGCAAAAAGCAGAGGAGAATACCTGGATTATTTTGTAGAATTTGATTGGAAAGGAAGAACATTTCAAGCAAGGGATGTGGTATTTCCTGAGGCAGAAGCGACAGATCCGGATAGACAAGAGTACCAGATAATAGATATTTATTATAATATTCAGAGTTTGCTTAGAGAAGGCTTAGGTACGGATGAGTTTAGCTGTTTTGATGTACCAGTTATTGATTATCGGTTTGAGTATACCCATTATGGCCGGGAACCGGAGGAAGGCATACAGTTAGTGAATGAAGATGGTAGTATAGAATTACCCTTTTTTGGGAAAAGAGTATTGGGAGCCTATACCGGTGGGTTTGAGTTTTCGGTTTCAGATACGGCATTTGATTACGATTATTGGTTCCCACCGCAAAAGAAATAGAACAGGATAGGAGATACGTGAATAAGGTTATCACCCGGTTAAATGAACTGGATTTTTCATTGACAGATTTAGAACCAATGCCAGCTCCAGGAAAGGTATTAGTAGTAAATCCTTCAGAATTTGAAGTGAAATATGTGATCAATCCTCATATGGAGGGTCATATTGGAGATATAGATAAAGATGCAGCTTTAAGAGAATGGACGGCATTGAGAAATGGATACAAAGAGCTCGGACTTTATGTACACGAAATAGATGGAGCAACAGGTTATCCTGACATGGTTTTCTGTGCAAACCAAAGTCTGCCGAATATCACTAAGGATGGGAAAAAGGAAGTGGTGATGAGCGTGATGCATGCTCCTCAACGAAAAGGAGAAGTGCCACATATCCAGGAAGTGTATGAAGAGAGCAGCTACGAAATCGTATATCTGGATGAAGAAAAATTCACTGACTTTGAAGGAATGGGAGATGCCATCTGGCATTTTAAAAAGCGACTAATTTGGGGAGGTTATGGATATCGTTCCACCAAAGATGTATATGCTCATATTTCAGAAACCTTTAAAACTCCCGTAGTTGCTCTCGAATTGGTAGATGAAAAGTTCTATCACCTCGATACCTGCTTATGTGTACTAAACGAAGAAACGGTACTTATTTATCCGAGAGCATTCAGTGAAGAAGGCTTAGAACTGATTCGAACGTTGGTTCCAAACGTGATTGAAGCCAATACCTATGAAGCAGAAGAGCTCTTCGCCTGTAACGCTACTTGTCCCGATGGAAAAAATGTGTTTATACAATCGGGATGTAAGGAAGCTAACCAGGCAATGGAGGAAGCTGGCTTTGTTGTTCATGAATATGATACGAATGAGTACCTGAAAAGCGGTGGTAGCGTATTTTGTATGAAGATGATGCTCTGGTAAAAAGAGATAAGAAATATTTAGGAACCCTGGTCCTGCTTTTTAGTCATTCCCGCGAAGGCGGGAATCTAGATTTAGCTTTTAAATGTTGAATTAGATTTGGATTCCGGCTTTCGGTATGGAATGACCTAATTCAACATTTAAAAGATGAATCTTATCTCTCCATAAAATAGCTTTTGATTACATGGTTAAGATTTCTCACTTTCATCGGAAATGACTAAATCATCATTCATGAAGCTCTTTAAACCCGTACTCTCCTTAATTATCCTTGCAGCTCTCATTGTTTCCCTTAATACCAAATTTGGTACAATTCCCCCGTTAGGAAAGTTTTTTGATCCAAACGCTGGTTTTTGGGCAAATGCTGAAACAAGCGAACCCACTACAGCTTCACTGGAATTGCCAGGTATAAAAGAGAATGTGTCGGTTTTTTTTGATAAACGAAGAGTACCCCACATTTTTGCAAGTAACGAGCATGACCTCTATTACGCCCAGGGTTATATCACTGCGCGAGACCGCTTATTCCAGATGGAAGTACAAACCTATGATGCAGCAGGTCGGTTGTCAGAACACCTGGGAGCACGTACATTAAGCAGGGACAGAAGTACCAGAAGGTTGGGGATGCCTTATGGAGCGGAAAAAGCAGCTGAGTTTATAAAAGAAAACGATCCGGATATCTATGCTCATTTAGAAGCATATGCTGCTGGAGTAAATGCCTATATCTCTTCACTATCTCCCGATGAATACCCGGTTGAATATAAGATCCTTGATTTTACGCCCGAAGAATGGGCGCCTATTAAAACGGCGTATCTTCTTAAAAATATGACCAGGACCTTAGCTGGTAATAGTAATGATGATCGAACCAGTAATACCATTGCTTATTTCGGACAGGATTTCGTGGATAAGTTTTTCACCATCAAACCTGAGCTGAATGATCCCATCATTCCGGAAACAAGAGTTTGGGATTTTGAATCTATTCCGGTGCAGGCTCCGGATACGCTATTCAAGCCTGCTTCTGCTGTTGAACTTGAATCTTTTGAACGACCAGAAGGCATTGGGAGCAATAACTGGGCAGTTAATGGAGATAAAACGGTATCCGGTTTTCCTATTCTTTCCAACGATCCTCATTTAGGATTGACGCTGCCATCTATTTGGTACGAAGTACAGCTTCATGCGCCCGGACTAAATGTCTATGGAGTCTCATTGCAAGGTTCTCCAGGGGTAATCATTGGATTTAATGAGGATGCAGCATGGGGTACTACTAATACAGGATCAGATGTGATGGACTGGTATGAAATAGAGTTCAAGGATGATGCTATGAATGAATACTGGCATGATGGAGAGTGGAAAGCTACCACAAAACGTATCGAGGAAATCAAAGTAAGAGGTCAGGAAACAGTTATTGATACCATCGTTTATACCCATCACGGCCCGGTAACTAAAGTGGAGTCGGATATTGATGAAGAACGAGCTCCTGCTTACCACGCACTGAGATGGATTGCTCATGAGCCATCTAATGATTTAAATACCTTTTTCGGTTTTAATAAAATGAAAACCTTCGAGGATTTTAAGGAAGCAGTGAGTCATTACGTTGCACCTGCACAGAATTTCATCTTTGCAAATAGTGAGGGTGATATAGCAACCTGGATTAGCGGAAAATTCCCGAATAAGTGGAAGTTCCAGGGCAGAACAGTAAGTGACGGCTCTGATCCACTCTATGATTGGCAAGGCTGGATTCCTACAGAGCATAACCCACATATTTTAAATCCCGAGCGAGATTTTGTGAGTTCGGCCAACCAGGAATCAGCAGCCCTTGATTACCCTTATTACCTGGAAGATGAATATGCTCCATTTGAACGCGGAAGGCGAATTAACGACCTACTTGCAGAGATGGATAACATAACTAAAGATGATTTTCAAAAGATGCACATGGATGATTACAGCTACCATGCGGCAACTATACTTCCTGAAATGCTTGAATGGTTGGATGAAAAGGTACTAAATGAAGAAGAACTAGAAGTACTTGAAGAACTCAAAAATTGGGATTTACATAACGACTCAGAAAGCCTCGCTCCTGGAATTTTCCGACAATTCTGGAGTAACATGTACAGAGCTATTTTTAATGATGAGTATGGTTCTACAAAAGCGCCTCTGAGATGGCCGTCCAGAGATCGGGTAAATGAAGTACTAAAGAATGAGCCTGAGTTCGTATTTATTGACAACGTAAATACTGAGGAAGTAGAAACAATGGAGGGAATTGTAACCTCCGCTTTCAGGAAAACAATAGAAGAGCTTACAGAATGGCACGGTAAATTCGGTGACGGCTGGAAATGGGGCATACTCATTAATAATGATTTCGATCACATAGCATTCATTCCCGGATTCGGAAAAGAAAATGTGTATTCCAGTGGAAATGGGGAATCCATCAATGCTACCCGGGCTAGTTGGGGGCCATCCTGGAGAATGGTGGTTGAACTAGGCCCTGAAGTAAAAGGCTGGGGGGTATATCCGGGAGGGGCTTCCGGAAATCCCGGTTCTCAAAATTACGATTCCACTTTAGAAACCTGGCGAACAGGTGAGCTTTATGAACTCAATTTTTATAAAGAACCACCAAGTGGATACCTCTACTCAATAACAATCAACCCAAACAACTAATTTTAGATTTTGAATCATGAACTACCCGATTAGGCATTCATAATTCAAAATCCATAATTCCCCAATCATGCTACTAGCACTTTTAATAATCATACTGGCTTTTATTCTTAACCTCTTCCTTCCGTGGTGGAGTATTGCTATTCCGGGAATTTTGTTTGGATACATCTTCAAGAAAAAAGCATTGGCTTCTTTTGGCTGGGGGTTTTTGGCTTTATTTATTTTATGGTCAGGACAGGCGCTCTTCATCCACTTTATGAATGATGGAATTCTTTCTACTAGAATTGCGAATATGTTAGGTGTGGGCTCTCCTTACCTGGTAATTTTAATTACCGGAGTATTAGGAGGATTGGTAAGCGGATTTGCTACTCTGACAGGAACACTATTTTACATGAAGAAAAGCGAATGAGGCTCACGTTTTTTACACTAATCCTATTTCTTACTGGGTGTGCTATGCATTCACCAATGAGTGAAATGGTTATGTTTGCTGAAAAAAAAGTTCAGGCATCGATACAAGATTCAAGTACAGTGAACTATAATTCACTGTTCGCCTTTTCAGGGGGGTTAGACAAAAGTTTTTATGAGTTTTCAACTGTTGAGAGAATTGCAGAATCCAGATATCAAACCTCTGACGGTGTTTCGGTTGCAAATTCTTTGTTGGCAACTGCTAATCTATCTGTTCTGGGAAGTGAATATTTCGCTATTAATATTGCAGTATCGGGAGGTATGGGGGTTGATGCAACATTTAAAGCGATGGAAGATATTTATTTAACGGTGGGGTATACACTATATGGAGGGCAGCAGGCTATCATTCAGAAGAGATTACGCTACACAGGTAGAAGTGGACTTGCCTTTGGAATCTTTTATGATCGCGTTTTTTTAGGGTTGGAAGAGAGCTTTGATTGTGGATTTTGTGGTTTCGGCCCTGAGGATGAAGCTTACTTGCATGTTGTAGGTATTCGAGGATTAATCCTTGACCATAACGGGCAGAAGAATAGAAGCTTTTTAAAAGTGTATGGGAAAACTGGATATATGATTGATTATAATATCCCATATGTAACGGTAGGTGCCTCAATTGGCATTTTTTGATTAAAAAAGAGAAAAAATGAAGCTTATACACTTCACAATCCTCATAATTTTTACCAGCTGTGCAGCACATGCACCAATGAGCGAGCTTGTAATGTTCGAGAAAAATATTGAATCAGACTCTTTAGATACAAATAGAAGAACTAAAGGGGTCTCTGTGATGTATTTTGAGCCAGGAATTTCTGGGAATGACTTCGAAGAATTCCGACCAGGGGATTACGCTTCTTATACCGATGGCGAAGTCCCAAGCATTACATTACAATCTTATAGCTCAACTGGCTATGGTAAAGCAAGATCGTTCTCCATTGGAAGGGGTCTTGGTGTAGATTGGACAAATAAATTGTATTCAGATTATTACGGAACATTAGCATTATCATTCCCACACTCAGCTAAACTTACAGTCCAACGGCCAATAATAAATCGTTCAGGGCTCGCAATCTCGACAGGATTATTTTCGGGAATTGATTCAAGGAGATACTATAGTCTTTCTGATGAAGAGAATGATGGTTTTGTTTGGTTTCCTGATCAATCAGTATTTCTATTCAACTCAGGAATTAAGACTCGTATTTTAATTCGTAACCCTCAAAAATCTAGTATTGGTTTAACAGGTGCGCTGGAAACCGGGTATATTTGGGCCGCAGGACATCCATTTATTGGAGTTAATTTTTCAGTGATTACATTTTATTAATTGTTTTCTGAAAGGAGAGGCAAAAAATAAATACAATTTGAACCACAGATTTAAAATCCCCAATTGTATCAAAAGCTCTCACTCCTTATCTTAGCGAAACTTTAACAAAGCTTTCGAATCAATACTTTTGTTAGCACACCATAGCTTTGAAACATCAACTACGAAGAAAAGGGAAACAACGTAGATTGATGACTATTTTCAGATCAACATATTTTTCAGAAATCCGACGCGGTATCCGTTGTCGGATTTTTTTTGATCAGAATTTATCTCACATTTGCGAGAACATCAGTGAGCAGTGCGAACATGTACGAAGCAATCTCAGGATTTTTGGAGCCTACTGTAGAGATTGCTTCGGATTAAGCTATCGCTATAATCCTCACAAATGGACTTTTCATCTCACTTCAACAAAAAAAACACTCTTTTAGCATGTCACTTCAACCTAGAAAAAAAGCTATCCTTGCTCTAAGTGATGGAACGGTAGCGCACGGCTGGGCGATTGGCCACGACGGGATTACCGGAGGGGAACTCTGTTTCAATACAAGTATGACGGGTTATCAGGAAATCTTCACAGATCCAAGCTACTATGGTCAGTTAATGATGATGACCTATCCCCATATTGGAAATTATGGTACTATGGCTCGTGATGATGAGCATCGAAAGGTAATGGTAGCGGGCGTTATTGTAAGAGCTTTCTCGTGGGAATTCAGCAATCCGATGGCCGATCGTAGCTTACACGAGTACCTGGATGACAATGAAATTGTAGGGATTTCAGGAGTAGACACCCGGGCATTGGTTCGTCACATCAGAGAAAAGGGAGTGATGAATGCAGTGATTTCCTCTACAGAACTGGATGAGGAAAAGCTTATCCAAATGGCCAAAGACTGGGATGATATGGAAGGTCTGGAGTTAGCTTCGAGGGTTACTCGTACCGAAGCACAAACCTACCAAGCTCAAGGAGACGCAGAGTTCAGAGTTGCTGCGTTTGACTATGGTATTAAGCAGAACATCATTAACAGCCTGGTAGCCAGAGGTTGTACACTCAGAGTTTTTCCGGCGCAGGCAACACTGGAAGAAGTTCAAGCCTGGGACGCAGATGGCTTCTTTTTCTCAAATGGACCAGGAGATCCAAATCCAACCGGTGAATATGCGCTCGATATTGTTAACTATGCGAAATCAACAGGAAAGCCATTATTCGGAATTTGTTTAGGGCATCAGTTGATGGCTATGAGCGAAGGGATTGAAGTTGGAAAGATGTTTGTGGGTCACCGTGGAGCAAACCACCCGGTTAAAAATCTGGAAAGTGGATTAGTAGAGATTTCTACTCAAAACCACGGCTTTGCAGTGGTTGAAGAAAGTGTAAAAGAGGAAATTGCTTCTATCACCCACATAAATCTAAATGACAATACTGTGGAAGGACTCAGATTTAAAAACTTCCCAGGCTTTTCGGTACAATACCACCCTGAAGCTTCTCCAGGACCACATGATTCAGCCTACCTCTTTGATCAATTCATTGATCTGATGAAAGAACAAAAAACTGTAACAGCATAAAACCCACCCCTAAATCCCCTCCCAAGAGGAGACTTTTAAGAACCAAATCATAAAATAGAGCTCAATGCCAAGACGCGACGATATACACAAAATTCTCATTATCGGATCAGGACCCATTGTAATTGGTCAGGCCTGCGAATTTGACTATTCAGGTTCACAAGCATGTAGATCACTCCAGGAAGAGGGTTATGAAATAGTTTTGATCAACTCGAATCCTGCGACCATCATGACGGATCCAATCATGGCAGATGCTATTTATATGCTGCCCATGACAACGGATTCTATCAGAGAGATTGTAGAGAAAGAAAAACCAGATGCAGTGTTGCCAACGATGGGTGGTCAAACAGGATTAAACCTTTGTCGAGATCTTGAAAAACAAGGTTTCTGGGACGAAAAAGGCATTAAGATCATCGGGGTTGATATTGACGCGGTAGAACTGACGGAAGACCGCCAGCTATTCCGTGATAAAATGGAAGAAATTGGAATCCTGCAATGCCGTAGCCGTCAGGCAGAGTCACTTCTCGATGCCAAAGAGATTAAAGAAGAGCTAGGGGGGCTTCCAATAGTAATTCGACCTTCGTTCACCATGGGTGGAGCTGGAGGTGGAATCGTTTGGCATGAAGATGAATTCGATCAAAAAGTACTACGCGGTTTGGAGATGAGCCCTGTCCATTCTGTGCTTATCGAAGAATGTATTTTTGGCTGGAAAGAATACGAGCTGGAACTTCTTCGCGATGCTAACGACAACGTGGTTATTATTTGTTCCATCGAAAATATGGATCCGATGGGAGTACACACTGGAGATTCGGTGACCGTAGCTCCTACCCAAACACTTACTGACAAACAACTCCAGGTGCTAAGGGATGCTGCTATCAAAATGATGCGTTCGATAGGTACCTTTGCAGGTGGATGTAACGTGCAGTTTGCGATGGAACCAGGAACGGATCGTTTTGTGGCTATCGAAATCAACCCAAGGGTAAGTCGTTCATCGGCATTAGCTTCAAAAGCAACGGGATACCCGATTGCGAAAGTAGCGACCAAGCTTGCTGTTGGATACACATTAGACGAACTGAAAAACCAGATTACCGGAACAACTTCGGCTTGTTTTGAGCCTTCT
This sequence comes from Balneola sp., assembly GCA_003712055.1. Taxonomy (NCBI): domain Bacteria; kingdom Pseudomonadati; phylum Balneolota; class Balneolia; order Balneolales; family Balneolaceae; genus Balneola; species Balneola sp. The sequence goes on along the minus strand of RHLJ01000003.1, from coordinate 323,849 downwards.
ATTGATTACGTGGTTTGTAAAGTACCACGCTTCAACTTCGATAAATTCCCAGGTGTAGATGAGGAGCTTTCTACCCAAATGAAGGCAGTTGGTGAAGTAATGAGTATTGGAAGGAACTTCCCGGAAGCACTCAATAAAGCATGGCAAAGTATGGAGGTAGGTCGTGATGGTCTGGGAGCTGATGGCTACGAAGAAATTAATAGAAAAGAAGTACGTGAGCGCTTAATGAAGCCTTATTGGGACCGTTCAATGCAGATTAGGAACGCCTTCAAATTGGGCACTTCTGTGGAGGAGATAGCAGACATAACCAAAGTAGATCCATGGTTCCTTCAACAAATCCGGTACATGGTTTCCCTTGAAAACAGAACGGAAGGCCAGACTCTTGAGGAGATCACTAAAGACGAATTTTATGAATTGAAGCAGGCTGGATTCTCAGATGCTCAGATTGCATGGTTATTAAGTCAAAGTGGAGCCGATATTTCCGAAAATCAGGTTCGAGAAAAAAGATTGAGTCTGGGTCTGAAACCAGTCTTCAAGCTCGTAGATACTTGTGCTGCAGAATTCCCTGCGCAAACGCCTTACTACTATTCTTCTTATGAAGGAGAAAATGAAAGCGAGGTAACAGATCGGAAGAAAGTGATCATTTTGGGTAGCGGCCCTAATCGGATTGGACAGGGAATCGAGTTCGACTACTCCTGTGTGCATGCGGTACTGGCGACCAAGGAAATGGGCTATGAAGCCATCATGATTAATTGTAATCCCGAAACGGTTTCTACAGATTTTGACATCGCGGATAAGCTGTATTTCGAGCCCGTGTATTGGGAGCGAGTGCTGGATATTTATGAGCACGAAAAAGCGGAAGGTGTCATTATCCAGGTAGGTGGGCAAACCGCACTTAAACTCGGAAAAAGATTTGTTGAAGCTGGAATCAAGATTTTTGGCACCGACTTCGAGCGGATCGATTTCGCTGAAGATCGTGGTGAGTTCTCTGATCTGCTAACCCGACTTGAAATCCCTTTCCCTGAATATGGTACAGCTATGAATGTAGAAGATGCATTGACTATAGCAGACCGAATTGGATATCCGGTACTGATTCGTCCAAGTTATGTATTGGGTGGACAAGGAATGAGAATCGCGGTAAAAGCCGAAGAGTTAGAACGATATGTAGCTCGAATTCTAAAAACGCACCCCGAAAACGCCTTCTTAATCGACAAGTACCTGGAACATGCCATCGAGGTGGATGTGGATTCAGTGTATGATGGAGATCAACTCCATATATCAGGGATGATGCAGCACATTGAGCCTGCCGGGGTACATTCCGGGGATTCTACTGCTGTTATTCCTCCTTATTCATTAAGTCAGGAAGTACAGGATACTATCAGGGAATACCAGGAGCGTATTGCTAAAGCAATGGAGATTCAAGGCTTCCTTAATGTTCAATATGCAGTAAAGGATGAAAGGGTGTATGTGCTGGAAGCAAATCCTCGGACTACCCGAACGATTCCATTCCTGGCTAAAGCCAATCAGGTTCCAGAAGCGGCGATTGGCGTAAAAGTGATGCTGGGTGCAAAGCTGACGGAATTCGATTTGGAATCAAAGTTGACAAACTGGGCGATTAAAGAGCCAGTGTTTCCATTCGATAAATTCCCCGGGGTGAAAAAAGAGCTTGGCCCGGAGATGAAGTCTACTGGTGAGAGTATTTATTTCGCCGATAGCTTCGAAGATGAGCACTTCAAAAAACCGTACGAGTTTAAGAGCCTGTATTTAAGTAAGTAGAAGATCAGGTTATTGATCACTGATGTGTAGATTGTTTTGATTTTCGCTGATTTTTCCTTGAGGTCAAAATTAATTTGTAAGGATTTCGATTGGGTTTAGTCTAACAAAGCAAGTGAAAGGTTCTACGAGCGATCAGCGCAAATCAATTAAGACTTTTCATTAGCGATCAAAAGTAAACTCAATCAACAAAATCAGTGATGATGAGCACGTTAAGAAACCGTTCGAGTTTAAGAGCGTGTATTTGAGTGAGTAGAAGATCGGGTTATTGATCACTGATGTGTAGATTGTTTTGATTTTCGCTGATTTTTCCTTGAGGTCAAAATTAATTTGTAAGGATTTCGATTGGGTTTAGTCTAACAAAGCAAGTGAAAGGTTTTACGAGCGATCAGCGCAAATCAATTAAGACTTTTCATTAGCGATCAAAAAGTAAACTCAATCAACAAAATCAGTGATCAAAGAAGAATATAGATTTAGTAAAGAAACAGGGATTATCATTGGTTGTGCGATGCGTGTTCATTCAGCACTAGGTAATGGGTTTCCAGAAGTTATTTATCAAAGGGCGCTGGCTGATGAAATGAATAAGTATGACCTCTCCTTTGGACGGGAAGTGGATTTTCCAGTTTATTATGATGGAAACCAAGTAGGTTCGAGACGTGCAGATTTTGTAGTTTTGGATAAAATTTTAATTGAGCTTAAGGCAATTAAAGAACTCGAGCAGAGGCATTTTTCACAAATCTTAAATTATCTAAAGGCATATAAACTGGAAGTAGGTTTATTGATCAATTTTGGGGAATCTAAATTAACATGGAAAAGAGTGATTAACTCTAAATTGCCAGCACAAATCAATTAAATCATTTCATCATCGATCAAAAAGTAAAAAATTAAGTGACACCAATTATTCATCAGGCAAAGAGTATTCTCAAAACTACGTTTGGGTACGACGAGTTTAGGCTGCAACAAGAGGCAGCCATCACACAGGTTCTAAATAAAAAAGATGCGCTGGTTATAATGCCCACTGGTGGTGGGAAATCGCTATGCTATCAGATTCCAGCTATGATTTTTGAAGGGATGACCATTGTGGTGTCTCCTCTTATTTCATTAATGAAAGACCAGGTAGAACAGCTTAGGGAATATGATATCCCTGCAGTTTACCTAAACAGTTCGTTACGGCCTGAAGAGTATGAGTATAATGTGAAACGAGTGCTAAGTGGAGGTATCAAATTGCTCTATTTAGCTCCGGAGACATTGATGATGGATAAAACCAGAGAGATGCTCAATGGCTTGAGAATTGATTGTTTTACAATTGATGAAGCGCACTGTATTTCTGAATGGGGTCATGATTTTCGTCCTGAATACCGACAATTGGCTCGGATTCGAAAGGATTTTCCTGAAGCTGTTTGTATAGCCCTTACCGCAACTGCTACTCCAAGAGTACAGGAAGATATCAAAAGGAGCTTGAACCTGACCGATTCAGAAGCCTTTATTTCCAGCTTTGATAGGCAAAATCTGTTTCTGAAAATTGCTGATAAAAAGGACCCGGAGAATCAGCTTCTCGATTTCTTATACACTCGAAAAAACCAATCGGGGATTATTTATTGTTTTTCCAGAAGGCAGGTTGATGATTTAACCTATTTGCTTGAACAAGAAGGATATGACGTTAAGCCCTATCATGCTGGTTTAAGTGCTAGAGATCGTTCGATCAATCAACGAGCTTTTATCAGGGATGATGCCCGTATTATAGTAGCCACAATTGCTTTTGGGATGGGGATCAATAAACCGAATGTTCGCTATGTGGTTCATTTCGATATGCCTCAGAATATTGAATCCTACTATCAACAGATTGGTCGTGCAGGAAGGGATGGTTTACGTTCAGACTGTATTCTTCTTTTTGGATATGCAGATACCCAGAAGATCAAATACTTCATCAACCAAAAGCAGGGAAACGAAAAAGAAGTAGCAGAAGGACATCTCAATGACCTGATTAAATTTCTAGAAGCCACTACCTGCCGTCGTCAGCCCTTACTTAGTTACTTCGGAGAAGAGTATGTGAAGGAAGAATGTGGAATGTGTGATAACTGCCTTTCCGTTGACGATGATGTGGAAGACATGACCATTCAGGCTCAAAAATTCATGTCCTGTATGATCCGAAGTGGAGAGCAATTTGGAGCAGGACATGTTATTGATGTGTTGAGAGGATCTAAAGCGCAAAAGGTATTGGAGCATGAGCATGATCAACTTCCTACTTATGGAATTGGGAATGAATGGTCGAAAGATCAGTGGACGCAGTTATCACGAATGCTCATCAGGCAGAATTATATTTCCAAAGGAGAGTACGGAAGTTTACAGGTTGAGGAGCGGGGCCATTCCGTGTTAAGAGGGGATGAAAATGTATTCGGAATTCTAGATCGAACCAGTACAGCCATTGATGGGGAAACCGTAATTCGTACTTCCAGTGATGTAGAAAACAATTACAATGAAGAGTTGTTTGAGCTACTTCGCATCAAGCGAAAAGAGCTAGCCGACGCTGATGATGTACCTCCATATGCCATTTTCCCGGACACCACCCTCATTGAAATGTCCTACTACTACCCTCAGAACAAAGATGCTCTTGAAGCTCTGTACGGAGTAGGATCAGTTAAAAAAGAGAAGTTTGGGGATGCCTTTATTGGGGTAATTAAGACCTTTACCGCTGAACATGATATCATGGAAAGGCAAAAGACCTTACTCAAAAAAGTGAGGAAAACGGTTAGTACTCAAAAGCATGAACAGGTTGGAGAAGCCTTTAACGAAGGACAATCCATAAAGCTATTAGCCGAAGAACACGGAGTAAAAGAGGTTACCATTCTTACCCATTTGAAAAAGTATCTGGATGAAGACAATATCTTACGCTTAGATGGTTTGCTGGAGGCTTGTAATTTATCCGACCGACAAAGAGATCAAATTATTAAAGCGATGGATAAGAAAGGACCGTTAATGCTTCGTCCGGTTTATGAGGAACTAAATAAGCAGATTGGCTATGATCAGCTAAGGATAATGCAGTTGTATTATTTAGCTAATGCTTCAAAATGAGGTGCCAATCTGGATTCCAAAAGAATGGGTTCTTTCATCCTCTATTTTATGCCCTTCAACTTCATTTAGTATAAAATCTTTACCGATACTAAAATAAGGTCGTACGAAAAACTGATCTGTCATTTGGATGGTATATCCCAATCCGATAGTAGGGTTCAAGGATCGGGCAGTTCTATTATTTGAAAAGCCTAAATCCACATAGTTAACATCAAAAAAAGTAGAGAAATACTCCGGAATCAGCGTTTTCGTATTTCTTATAGAATAATTCAGTCGGGCATCTAAAACCAGGTTCTTGATAATAAAACCGGATCTAAACACTCCGACACCTAATCCATATCCACTAGTTCTCTCCGGTGTTCTTATTTCCATATAGCCACGACTTCTACGGTAAGGACTACTATCCGGTCCGTACCAACGATCATTATTGAAATAATAGCTCCCATTTGCCGATACACTCCACTTTTGTGAGAGCTCAAATTCGAACTGAATGCCAGGGATGTATTCTGAATTATGAAGGGTGGAGCTAAAGCCAATACGATGTTGTGCTAAAGTAGAATTAGCAATGAAAAGACAAAGTGGAAGGAGTAACAGATATTTTCTCATGACTTAAGCGTTAGTTACCAGACATGTATAAGAAAATGATCCTATTGTTTATATCCAAGTTTGAAGCCTAACAACAATATCGCTCCCTCTCCCACGGCCTCTCCTTTTGTTTCCATATTTATCTCATATCCGAAAGACAGAGTAGGCATAATCAGGAGATTTTCCCTTGGTGAAAGACCGTAGCCCAACCCAATAGTAGGTTGTATTACTGTTACCTCAGTAGTTCCGGGGTTTTGAATAATCTCTCCTCTGCCACAGCTACTTGAACTTGATGGGCATGGTTCTTCATTTATCCAATCAATGTCCATGAACCATATATCAGAACGTAGAATGAGAGACAAGTTCTCATTAATAAATCCCTTTTTTTCAATTTTGAAAGAAAACCCTGGGCCACCCCCTTCTTCATTATCATGCTCGCCCCAATCTCTTCGGTTTGTGAAATTATATCCTACTCCTGTAGTAAGTGTTAGATTGGATGATAAGTCTACATCCAGGTAGGCATCAGTTATAATTCCCGCAGGATAGGCTTGTACATTTAAGCCCGTTCCAACTTGAGCCTGACTAAGAGCGGGTAGGAACAGCAGAACAAAGAGTAAAAAAAGCTTTTTCATAGTTAGTGTGAATTCGAATATAAAATATCTATAAAAGCCCTTATTCGGGTCATTTTCCGTCCAGAATTTTTTAAAAGTCATCCTGAGGACACTTCCGAAGGATCTTATCGGGTATCCATTCAGATCCTTCACCTCGCCTGTTCTTCGTATCCCGCGTGCCTTCCGAAGTCACGTACGGAGGACAGGCTTTAGGACTAGCTATCGCTACGTCCTTCACAAAGGCGATTTTTTTTCTTTGTGAGACCTGTCCAAGCTCGAGTTCGGGAAATCAATAGTTTGTTATAGGCAACAGTACTCTAAACTCCGCTCCTTCTTCACTGCCATTTCTTGCTGCAATAGTTCCACCATGTTCTTGAATGATTTCCTTAGAGATAGCTAAGCCCAGCCCCAGCCCAAAATTCGCTCCCTGATTCTTTGTAGTAAAGTTGGGTTCAAAGATTTTGTTTAATGCCTGCTCTGGTATTCCCGGGCCTGAATCTGAAATAATGACTTCGATTTTTTTGTCGTCAACTTGTTGTGCCAAAATACTCAATCGTTCACCATGCTCAAGTACATCGCAGGCATTTACTATGATATTTGTCCAAACCTGATTTAAAGCACCCGGCTTAGCATACACTTTAGGAATGGGCTTTAACTCTAGTTGAAGCTCCAGGAACTTTAACCTGTTAGTGAGTAACAGTATGGTATCATTGATGCCTTCTCTCACATCGGTATACTCAAACTCATTCCCCTCCTGGCGACTATAGCTTTTCAGGCTTTTAACCAGATTAGCTATCCGTTTGCTCGCCACTTCAATATTGTGAATGAATTTTCCTGCTTCAAACTGCTGGATCAATTCCCCAATCTTGGAATTATCCTTTGTAGATTCGATAACATTTAACGCCTCTTCAGGCATTTGAGATAACTTTCTCTGAGTAGCACGGTCAGTGATTTGAGGGAATCGTTGTACGATCTCTTTCAAACGGTCTCTTACTTCGGGGCTGCTCATTGGGTTATGATTTAGCCCCAGTAGAAATAGTTGAGCACTAGTATCATCTTTTGATTGATCGCTGAAGGTTTTAATCAGGTATTCAGAGGAGCGAAGTAGTGCAGACGCAGGATTGTTTACTTCATGAGCAAAACCGGCTACCAACTCTCCAAGTGTTGCCATCTTCTCCTGATGAATCAGTTTTTGATAAGCTATTTTAAGTTGCTCACCTTCTTCACCAAGTTTTTTATTCAGTGCCCGTAATTCCGATTCAAGAACGAGGTTTTTTGTGAACCGATCTGCAAGGTTGCCTAGCATTAGTTGCTGCAAAGGATGAGCAAGTCGGGGATTATCACTCATGTATTGCTCAAACTCGGCCTGATTGATTTTAAGCGCCTTACATGTAGAGTTACTACTACCCGTGGTAAGAGAGTGCTTACCTGTAGTAAAAGCCATAATTCCAATAAAATGGCCGGGTTCCAGAGTGATTAGATCATTAGATATACCGGAATCATTTTTCCTTTTTAGGGTTACCGTTCCTTCCAGCAATAAATAGAGGAATTCAAGTTTATCTCCCTGTTTGAAAAGAATATCTCCTCGTTCAAAAGTCACCACCTGATCATTCAGCCTGTCTGAATCAGTGATAGCCCGTTTTATGAACTTCAGTATGACTTCCCTGTTATTTAAAAACCCTTTTTGCATACACTAATGATCGGTGGGTTGATTACCTCTAAGATGCTCAGACAAACGCTCAGTGTCTAAAAGAGACATGTATTTAAGAGGATTATAACCTTGCTGGATCACGAAGTCAGTAAGTTGTTTTACCACTGTTTCACTAAGGCCCTTTTTCGTCCAGGGTTTGGCAATGTAATGATTAAGACTGGCCTTGTTAATTGCCTGGATGGTGTCCTCAAGTCCTGCCTGCCCGGTAACCAGAACCTTTTTTGATTTGCGGTAGACATCATGAGCCTGGAGTTCAATGAGTAAATCAACCCCATTTTCGCCGGGAAGTATGTGATCACATAAAATCAGGCCAATAACATTTCCTGAATCATAAATTTCAGATATAACCTCACGGGCTTCTCTGGTAGTATTAGCCGTTTCAAGAGGAAATACTTCTTCAAACTCTTCAAGATCCAGTACTAAAGCATCCAGTACTTCCAATTCGTCTTCAATAACAAGTATGTAGATTTGTTGACTCATGATTTCCTCTCAATTTATAATTAATGGCCAGTAGAACAAGGCATAAAGTAAAACCAGAAGTACTCCAAAGATGCCGATGCTAATTCCGGTTTTAGTCATGCTTTTCGTTTCGATAATTCCGGTACTCATTGCAATAGCATTAGGCGGAGTAGATATAGGGAGCATCATTGCCATACTGCAACTTACTCCGATTACTAAACTCACGATGATCAGGTTAAATCTTTCTCCAGCCAACCCGGAAGTAGCCAGGCTGATCGCGAGCGGTATAAGTAAAGTCGCTGTTACTGTATTGGATAAGAAGTTGGACATCAATACGGCAACAATGCTAAAAACCAATAACAGTACTATGCTTCCTAGTGAACCCCATTGTACCATTCCTACAATCCATTCTGCCAGCCCGGTGGATTTCATTGAAATACCCAGCGAAATACCTCCAGCAACAAGCCATAAAACTTCCCAGGGTAGCTTCCTTATATCTTCTTTACTTATAACCCCTGTTAGTGATAGAAATACTATGGGTACAAGGGCTACAATTGCACTTTTAACTCCATGAAAGCTCTCTGTAATCCAGAAAATGACGGTTAAACCAAATGCCACATATAGCATAATGGCTTTTTTTGAAGTATTGAAAGTACCTGTCATATCAATCTGAATAGAAGAGGCCTCCGGTTTAAACATTTTCAGGAGTAGAACCCAGGTAAAGATGAGTGCAACTACTACCAGGGGAGACGCTAAAATCATCCACTCTCCGAAAGGGATGCTAATTCCTTGTTGGGATAGAGCTCCGATGACAACAGCATTAGGAGGGGTGCCGATTGGGGTTGCAATACCTCCGATATTAGCAGCAAAGGGGATGCTAAGTGCAAGGCCGATTCGGAGGGGATCCGTTTTTCCTACACGAGCGATAATAGGAATGATCACAGTCATCATCATTGCGGTTGTTGCGGTATTGCTCATAAAGGCAGAGAGTAGTGCGGTAATTACCATCAGACCTAACAGAATTGAACCGGGTTTTTGTCCAAATGGACCCAGCAAAATGCGGGTTAGGTTTCGGTCTAAATCATATTTAACAGCAGCGTCAGCAAGAACAAAACCACCCAGAAATAAGATGATGATCGGGCTTCCAAGAGTTCCAATGAAAGAAGTATAGCTATCAGGTATGTAGTGTATATCGGCTTCCTGGAAAATAAATCCCTCTTTACTTAGTAATAGTACCTGTAATAGGATTACAAAAACAGAGGTTGCATAAATAGGAACTGGTTCAAACAACCAGAAGACAGCCGCCAGAAAAAAAATACCAAGTGCTACGTGCCCCGCAAAAGAAAGTCCCTCAATCTGAATAAAGAAAGAAAGGATCAACCCCAAAAATCCAATAAGAATACCAAAAGCTTCTTTTTTTGGTAATTTCATATAAAAGTTTTCTTCAATAATAAGTGATGAATAAGAAGTTTATATAAATTCCTTCCATTCAAAAAAGATTATCCAGTGTTATTAACTCCCGAAATTTTATCGAAATTTTCCTCCATTGAGCTCAGGGCAAAAAGAATTGTGGAGGGCTTTATTTCCGGGTTGCACAGGAGTCCCTATCATGGCTTTAGTGTCGAGTTTGCAGAACATCGACCTTATAATCCAGGAGATGATTTCAAGCATATTGACTGGAAGGCGTATGCAAAAAAAGAACGCTTTTATGTGAAGCAATACGAGGAGGAAACCAACCTGCGATGCCATGTCGTACTCGATACTAGTACTTCAATGCATTTCAAACATTTCAGTGAATGGACGAAATTGAGATATGGGATTCATTTCGCTGCTTCATTAATGTACTTGATGCATAGACAGCGGGATGCATGCGGGCTTATTCCCTTCAATTCAAAAGTGGAAAGTTTTATTCCTGCTAAAAGCACCTATGCTCATCTACGACAGATTTATGTGGAATTGGAGAAACAACTTTTACTGGAAGAAAGAAGCGATGAAGAAAGAAAAACTACAGCTTCTGCAGCTGCTCTACATGAAATAGCCGAGCGATTGAATCAAAGAAGCCTTGTCGTCATCATTACCGATCTGTTTGAGAATATTTCCGGACACGAAGCATTAATTTCGGCACTAAAACACTTGCGCCATCGAAAGCACGAAGTGTTACTGTTCAATGTGATGGAAAGCAGAAGTGAACGTGAGCTAGGTTTTACGGATGGTCGCTTCGTATTTGAGGATCTGGAAACGGGATCAGAAATTGAAGTTTTACCTACTCAGGTCAGAAAAGACTACATAGAAAAAGTATCTGAGTATACTCATGCATTTATGCTGGCCTGTAGTGAGTTTGAAATCGATTTTGAGGAAATTGATACCGAGGGACAATTCGATAATGCGTTAATGACCTACCTGAACAAGAGAAGGAGATTGGGTTAAACTATCTTGGCATACATTTAATGTATCAGTTTTAATTACCCACCCCCCTCCCAAGAGGGGAACCCTTTGATTTCTGAAATAATCCTTAACAACGAGCGTCCCCTCCACTGGAGGGGAATGAGGGGTGGGTTAGGTCTTGATCGGTAAAGAGCTCTGCTCAGGTAACTTTACTATTCTTGAGTACAATATTTAGTAGTCTTGGAGAAACGCGTTTGAGTATTAAGGCAAGCATCTCTAAAGGGCCGGAAATATAAATCTCTTCTTTCCTCTTTTTAATTCGTCTCCAGATTCTTGTGACCATTTCATCAGCATCCATGGCTTTATCATGGAGATTCCCCATTTCTCCAAAAGAACTCCCATCGGCAGTAAGTGAATTAATGGTAATATTCGTTTTAATCGGGCCTGGGCAAACCATGGTTACCGCTACATTATATTCGTACATCTCTTGACGGATGCTATCAAACATACCATGAAGCGCATGTTTACTGGCCGCATATCCTGACCTGAACTTAGTGCCGAATTTACCTGCAAGGCTACTTATTACAATAATTTGCCCGCTCTTGCGCTCCATCATAGATGGAAGTATTGCTCTTGTTAGTTCGGTAGACCCAAAGAAATTCACTTCCATTAACCGGCGGATGGTACTCATGTCCGATTCTGCAAAAATGGATCGTTGACTGATTCCCCCATTATTCAGCAATACATCTATTCCACCAAATAAGCTGAGGGCTTCTTCGGCTTTGCCCGGTAATGAGGTGGAATCTGAGAGGTCTAAAGGAAGAATTTTGCAGTTACTTTCATCAGCACCTAAAGAATCCCGAACCTCAATAAGAGCTTCTTCTCTTCGCGAAGAGAGGATCAATTTTGCACCCTCTTTAAAAAATGCTTTGGCAAATGCTTCCCCAATTCCCGATGATGCGCCTGTAATCCAGACAACTTTGTTTTTGTAGGTCATAATGCGAACTTTGTGTCCAACTTAAGCAATTCCAAATTTTCATAGAAACCATGAATTATAAGCATAGCTTACTGTTAGTAGAGGACGAGATTGAATCCGGAGAAATGCTCCAAAATTTTTTAGAACTAAACGATTATAATGTTTTTTGGGCGAAAGACGGGAAGGAAGCATTTAGCATTATTGAAAATCATGCTAACGAAATCGAGCTGGCTGTTCTCGATATCATGGTTCCCTATTACGATGGAAAAGAGATATGCAGTCATATTCGCAAGCATCCGGTGATAAATGATATTCCGGTTCTGTTTCTAACAGCCAGAGATGAGGAAAAAGATGAAATCGAAGGCCTCGAATTAGGTGCAGATGATTATATCAAAAAACCAGCAGGTCTGAAATTGATTAAGGCTCATATTGAAAGTCAGTTAAGGAGAAAAAGTCCGGAGAGAAGTAACTGGTTAAAGTATGATCATGTATATCTGGATACAGAAACGAATGAGATGTATATCAGTGAGGAAAAAATTGATCTTACACATACAGAATATATCATTGCAGAGTTGTTCTTTCAGCACCCAAAAAGGGTATATAGCCGACAAGAGATCCTTGAACATATCAGCGATGAAGAAAAATATATATTCGATCGCACGGTGGATGTACATATCAAGAACCTAAGGCTCAAAATGAAAGACGAAGGGAAACTCATTAAAACTTATAGAGGAGTTGGTTACGGGTTTAACCGTGAGTTTTTGACCTTATGAACATTCAAACTAAACTAGCGGCAGTTTATATCGTTCTCCTGTCTATAGGGGTAGTGGTGATTAGCTCCTATGCCATTCTCAGTATTCGCTCTTTTCTGCTGGAAGAAACCATACAGAAGTTTGAAAGCGATGCCAATACACTCGCTCAATCCCTTGAAAGCAAGCCAAGTATTAGCGAGGTAGTTGTACAGGTTAATTTTATGTCGGAGTTGACGGGTTATGAGATCGCATTATTCGACTCATTGGGAACCGTACTGGTTAGTGCTTCTAACAACGTATCCGGCTTTACAGACTCAAGAGAGTTTTTGACCGACTCTCTTAAAAGTATTCTTGATGAAACAGAAGACCAGGTAATCATTAATGAAGAAGAACTGGAGAACTTAATCTCCTTCCATAGTTTTGCAGAGAATGATTTTGAAGCCAGGTATTTAAGGATTAGCCAGAATAAAGACGACCTTTATGCCGCAGAAGCCAGTATCAGGCATTTGATTTACGGAGCAATGATTGGTTCGATCCTTGTTGTATTTTTTGTGAGTCTGCTTTTTGCAAGATATCTCGCAAAGCCCATTAAACAGCTCAACGACGCAGCGCTGGATATTGCAGCCGGGGATTTAGACAGAGAGTTACACCTTGAACGTGAGGACGAATTTGGTATGCTTGCTGATTCGCTCAACCAAATGGCTGGAACTCTTAAGGCAGACAATGAAAAACTGAAATTGCTAAATGAGAAGCAGAACCAATTCTTTGCGGATATTACCCACGAGGTTAGGAATCCATTGCATACGATTTCAGGGGCGCTCGAAATGTTACAAATGCCTTCGCTTGATGAACCTAAAAAGAATCAATATTTAGGAACCGCGCAAAAACAAGTTGAACGGGTAGTTCGCCTTTTCGAAGACATTAAATCATTACAGCGATACGATTATGATGAAAGCTATATCCAAAAATCGGTGTTTAATATAAACCAACTCATCAAAGAGGTATCTAAAACCTATTCATTGATAGCTAAAGAAAAGGGTATCGAATTATCTACAAAAATGGATACAGGTATTTCAGTACTGGCTGATCGGGATAAGATTGAACAAGTACTGGATAATTTGGTTTCAAACGCAGTGAAGTATACAAACGAAGGTGAGATCACAATCGAATTGGTCAAATTAAATAATGAGCTTGGCAAGATATCGGTTAAGGATACTGGAATAGGAATTGACCAAAAGCATCTGGATAGGTTATTCGACAGGTTTTACAGAACTGATAAAGCACGATCCAGAGATAAAGGAGGTACAGGCTTAGGATTGGCTGTCGTAAAAGGAATTCTTAATGCTCACCAAAAGGATATCTTTGTGGATAGCACATCAGGTGAAGGGTCTACCTTCTATTTCTATCTTGATGTAACAGAAGAGTAGTCGTTGTTGATATACTGATGGAATAAGGCGGCCAGGGTAGCGCCAGCTATTGGGCTAACGAGATAAAGCGGAATAAATTCATAAGAAGCTCCTCTGATTGCCAGGAAATCGATGGCCGAAAGACCTATAGATATAGCAGGATTTAGCACTGCTCCTGATATTGAATCACCAAGCATAATCAAGCCTGAAAGTACAAGACCTATCGCAAGTCCATAGGCTTTATTTGATGCCAGCACTTTGTCAGTAGCAACACTCAGGTAAGTAAGTGCTAATACAAATGTAAGAAGGAGCTCCATACCAGCTTGTTGGTACAAGTCGGTGGAAGCAGGGGGTTCAACATAGAAAACCTCATTCGAAAAAAAGAGGATAAGTCCACCTGCTGCAAAAACGCCCAAACATTGGCTCACAAAGTAACTGCTAAAAGTACCGAAGGAGATTCTTTTTTTGAGCAGATAAGCAAAAGAAATTGCTGGGTTAAAATGAGCGCCAGAGACATGCATACCGCCATAAATAAGCCCCGCTAGTAGTAGGCCTATGGCTAATGGATTAGTAGTAAGACCCATTGATAAGGCCAGAAAGAATGTACCGACTGCTTCAACTAAGTACTTGCGCATTCCTAACCCGCTAGTTCTATTTTTAAAATGTCCTCCAAAATTGGAGTGAAGCTACTCCCACCAAGCAGGAATTGCAACATATTTTTGTTTATTACCCCTGTGCGTAAAGGAGAAACTTTATAACTATTTGACTTCATTAAAGCTATTATTCTGCTATTTTCAAAGTTTTAAATTTATATGAAGAAACTTTTCGAAAAACTTAAGCTTCGATGGAATATTGAAAGCAACTGGCAAATCGTTGTAATCCTTGTTGTATTTTCCTGTACCGGTTTTAGTGCTGTTTTTGCAAAAAAGTTCGTTTTCGAAATGCTAGGAATTACAAGTGATATGCCATTCTGGTTTAGAGCGCTTGTTTGGCTGCTAACCATATTGCCTATTTATAATTTCCTGCTCATCATATATGGGACCATATTTGGTCAAAGAAGATTCTTCTGGTGGTTCCTCAAAAAATCATTCAGTCGCTTTATTCCTAAAAAACAGGAAAAAGTTACTTCATAGCTTCTAGTTTTTCTTTCTCTTTTTTAGGAAGCTTGGCAACAATGAGATTGTAGGATTCGGTAATAAGCTGCCGGATGAATTGATCATCCAGACTTCCAGTCACACTAACGGTATTCCAGTGCACTTTATTCATATGATACCCAGGTTTAATTTCCTCAAACTCTTCCCGAAGCATTACAGCTCGTTCGGGTTCGCATTTTAAGTTAATACCCTCAAATTCTTCAATATCTGTAAGGGCGAACATCTTTCCCATTACCTTAAACACCAATACTTTTTCATCAAATGGGAAACCCTCTGTAACTCCATCAAAGGAGAGGCAGAACTCTCTGTACTCTTCTATATTCATAAATTAACCTCTTCAAATGCATCCTTAAACAGTGATGAAAGTGCAACCGCTTCTTCAACAATAATAGGAATCATATTCTCTGAGACTAAACCCACCTGTCCTTTATTCCATGTTATCGCCATTGTTTTGAGGTCTCTGTTTAGCACTAACTTAACTGGTTGGTAGAAGTTTAACTCAATGGAGAAGGGAAGGGTTAGATTAGAAGCTCTCATAATATTTACATGAACATGCAAAATCGGAAATTCATCCGACTGCTTAAGTATCTTATCATCCAGGATTCTTACCGGTAAGTCTTCAAAACTTTCTACAATCTGTTGCCTTACCCATGTGACATCCAAAGAAGGATTAACCAATCCAATAGGCTTCTCAATATTCACTACCACGCCCATTTCCTTAATACCCGTTAGAGAGCTGCGTTCTCTTGCAATTTCATTTTGAGCATAACTTAATTGGACAGAAAAAAATAAAAGAAAGACAATGGCTGAGAAGCATTTCATAATACTGGCAGTTCGTTCTTAAATAATGCGAATTCGGGATAGAAACTTTAAATAAAGTACCTAATAGCTTTTTAGTCATTCCTGCGAAGGCAGGAATCTAGATTTTGCTTTTAAAAACAGAACCTTGGTTCTAATCTATTTTCAGATTCTGGCTTTCGCCGCGGAATGACCCTCTTTAGTATTTAGATCTCATTTGCTATCCCGAATTCATACTAAATAATAACGGGTAATCTTTGCTTTACTTCAACAGTACTAATCAATTAATCCACTGGCTACGATAAGCGGACAGTCAATTTTAGGGTGAGGAATAATGCTAACCGGGAAATCAAAAGCGGAACCAATAATCTCTTCGTTAAATACTTCTTTGGCGGTTCCTTCAGCCACTGTTTTTCCGTCTTTAAGAATGATGATATAATCGGAGTATTGTGCGGCCAGATTCAAATCATGAATAATGATAAAAACTCCCACATTGGAGGCACATAATTGCTTTAACACATGCATCATCTCATGCTGATGCGCCACATCCAGGCTGGCTAGAGGTTCGTCAAGCAATAAGTAAGAAGGAGAATTAGATTCAATAGCATCCCATATCTGGGCCAAAGACCGCGCAAATTGCACCCGTTGCTGCTCTCCTCCAGAAAGTGTGGTATAGGTCCTCTCCATAAGATGGGTCGCATCCACTTTTTGAAGGCACTCTTCGACAATTTCAAAGTCTTTGCCAGATAAAAAAGTGCCTCCATAGGGAGATCTTCCAAGCCCTACTACATCCTGGACAGAAAACGAAAATTGCAGGGAGGATTTCTGATGAACGACAGCACGTTTGCGGGCTAACTCTTGGATCGGGACTTTTTGAATGGGTGTTTCTTCGAGGTAGATAGTTCCTGATTGATGGGCGATATCTCCGGTAATAGCCTTTAAAGAAGTAGATTTTCCAGCTCCATTCTTTCCGATAACGGCAGTAAGAACACCAGGCTGAATTTTAACAGAAAATTCTTCTACCAGTTTCTTCTTACCAGATACTACAACATTAATATGTTCAGCAACAATCATAGATAGGAACTCAATGTACGATTACGCATTAGTAGCCATAAAAAGAAAGGAGCTCCAATTGCTGAGGTAACGATACCAATAGGTAACTCAGCTGGAATTACCACCATTCGTGCAAAAAGGTCTGAAGCAAGCATCAAAAGTGCTCCCAATAAAATGGAAGCAGGCATTAAGAAACGGTGGTCAGGCCCAATAATAAGACGAAGCAAATGGGGTACTACCAACCCTACAAATCCAATAATTCCACTTACAGCCACTGCAGAGCCTATACCCAAAGCAGAAAGGGTAATGACTACTTTCTTAATTCTTTCCGTTCGTATTCCAAGATGCCGGGCTTCACTTTCTCCCAACAACAAAATATTCATAGCTTTTGAAAGGAGCGGCAATCCAATAATCGCAATCATCATAAAAGGGACAGCTCGATACACGTTATTCCATACTGAACTTCCCAGACTTCCTAGTGTCCAAAAGGTTAAATCCCGGATTTGTAAATCATCAGCTGTAAAAATTAGGAATCCTATGCCAGCAGCAGCTAAGGCATTAATGGCTATTCCTGCGAGTAACATAGTAGCCACGTTCGTTTTCCCCGCCTTGGTAGAAATAAGATATACTAGCCAGGTGGCTGCCAGACCACCAAAAAAAGCAGCGATAGGAAGTAATGCTGAATATATAAATGCCGGTAGTATAGCTACTAAACCGCCACCTAGAATTATGACTGCAGCAGCAGCAAAGGCAGATCCACTGGAAACTCCAATAAGCGTTGGGTCGGCAAGAGGATTTCGAAAAAGGCCTTGTAAAGCAGCCCCTGAGATAGCTAGCGTAGCACCAACTGCAATGGCCATAATTACTCGTGGAACTCTAATGCCGAGAATAATAGCCGAATATTGGAGTTTTGATTCATCTGGGTCAAGGATACCCATCCCATCTAACAGAATTAAGACTACATCTTTTACTCCAATGGATACTGGTCCAATCCCGATAGATAGCAAGCTTACAAAGATGAGGGCAAGAAATAGTACAAAAAGAGTAGAAACCTGCTTTTTGTATGAATTAAACCAGTGATACGAAAAAGAACTCAAAATCAGAGGTCAGATTCTTCAGGATGTAAGAGCGATATTAATTCTAATATTGCTGAACCAAATCGAGGGCCAAATCCAAGTAGCTTATTTCCATCCATTCCAACAATCTGATTTTTTTGAGAAGCAGTAATTAGGTTTATACCGTCAGTATTTTTTACTGCATTGGTAACTTCTTCAAGACGGGATTCCATTACCAGAATATAATCGGGATTAGCTGCTAAGATGGCTTCATTAGATACAGGTTTGTATCCCTGAAACGATTCCATTGCATTTTTACCGCCAGCCAGAGCGATTATTTTCTCAGCTCCAGTATTAGTTCCTGCTGCCATAAAAGTGCTCCCGTTGTTCACACTTAAGACAAATAATACGCTAGGTTCTGAAGTAAGCTCTTTCCTGTATTCAGCAGCTTTATCATAGAGTTCCTGGTTTTCACGAATAAGCTCCTGAGCTTCATCAGTTTTACCAAGTACTTCGCCAATGATCTTAATTTTGTGTATCACTCCTTCCATCGACTCTTCCTCTTTAATAAGAAGAAGGTCTGTTCCAGCAGAACGTATTTGGTCTACTGCTGCCTGTGGGCTTGCATCATCACTTGCCAATATCAAGGTTGGACCAAGTGAAAGGATACCCTCAGAGGTCAGGTTTCTTACATAAGGCACTCGAGGCATACGAAAAACTTCAGGAGGGAAAGTGGTAGATTCATCTGTTGCAATTACTTGCGGTCCTCCGCCAAGCGCCCAAACAGTTTCCGAAATAGATCCCCCAACCGTAATAATCCTGGATAAATTGTCTATTTCAACATTTACCCCATCTGCTCCCTCAATAGTGGTTTGAGTTTGAGCTGTGAATGATACTCCAAAAAGAAGCAGTAAACTTACAATCAGTTTTTTCACGCCAGTACCCCTTCTTCCCTAATTTCAGCAATGAGGCTTCTCCATGTTTCCAACTCAGGTTTACCTGGTTTACGAGCACCGAAGAAAGTGGCGATGTTGTTTCGGTCTTCGTCAAAGATTTCCAGGGAGGTAACGATTCCATCTTCTGTTGGTTTTTCAACCACCCATGAATGTGCGATATGATCTTCACGAAGATGCAGGTTGAACTCCGAGTCGAGTACATTTAGCCAGTTATCCATTTTCTTGATCTTTTCTACCTCACCCGTGTGGATTTGAATAACAGGACCACTGCTTACAAACACCATAATAGAAACCTGCTCTTCGGATGCTTTATTCAGCATCATTTCGGTAGCTGAATTATCTACTTTGAGTGTAAATCTACCTTCTGCTACTTCAAGCGCTTTTGTACGTTCCACCTTATGCTTCATGAGCAATGGGTAAAAGTCATGAGTGTCCTTTAATTCAGACCAGTCAGACAGAAAAGCTTCCGCATTAAATTCATGTTCTACGTTTCCGTTAGCTTGAGGAGGGCGACCCGCAGAGTTGGAAAATTCCAATTCAGATTCCTGGTCAGGATGAGCAAAGCTTTGAACTAAAGCATCATAATCTGAAATATGTTCTTCATTCATAAGATAAATCTTATGGGCAGCAACGCCTTTTTTATCAAAGAACTGGATACTGCGTAATGTACCTCTGGGGCTTTCAACAGGTACAGCAAACACAAAGCCAAAACGGTTCTGGAAAATTCTTAGATCAATGTTTGGATCGAGCACCAGTCCAACATGACCTTCAAAGCTGATATTATGGTATTCCCCTTTTCGTTCATGGACTACTGATTTATTACGGGTGAGTGCCATTACATAGCCCAGAGTCTCTACCGCTTTAAAAATACCTTCCCAGTCTTCAGTAAGGCGGGTTGCCTTTTCATTGGTAGAAACGAGTTCCGCTTCGCTAACTCCTAATTGTTCCGCAAGATTTACTGCTCTAAGTTTTGGTTGTTCTTTTTTAAGCTCAGCAGCTTTTGTCCGAAGTTCATTTTTAGTCATAAGAATGGAGAAACAGGATTATGTTAATTTAGACTGTTTCTAAATTAAGAACTTTTGGGCATAAAAAAAGCCGAGTTTTCATGCTCGGCTTTTTGATGTTATCTGAAATTAATTATTCAAAAAGCGTTGACCCATCAGTTTGGATACCAAAGTTAAAGGTATAGTATCTTGCTGCAGGCCGAGTAAATAAGTTGATGAAAGCTTCTGAGCTAACATCAGGATTGCCTTGGTAGTAGCTCAGAATTTGAACTTTAGCATATTTTCCTTCCGGAGTAAGTACTACCAATGTTTGCCCATCATTAGGCAAAATAGCATGGGTGGGCCCAGTAGGGGCTTCACCTGTATAAGTATACCACGCTGAAGTAGTTCCAGTATATCCACTTGTTGGAGCTTCATCAAGATTAGTGTACTCAATGTTAAGAAGCTGCAAGCCACCATTTTGTTCACTATTGGCCATAATGGTAGTTCCGCTAAAAGCTATATCCCATTGAGAAGAAGCTTCATCTTCTACGATTTCATTTTCATCCAGGTCATAATAAGTGAATGTATCCTCGTGATATAACTGTGTACTTCCATCATTCTGGATGGTGTAGTTAAACGTGAAGTATCGGCCTGCTGGGCGAGTAAAAAAGCTCGCAAATTCTTCCGTGCTGGTATCGGGATTTCCTTCGTAATAGCTAACTATCTGCACTTTAGCATAACGGTTATCTGCAGTTCTTACTACCAATGTCTTGTCTTCAAGTGGAAGAATAGCATGAGGAGGTAGGTTTGGTATTTCAGCAGTGTATAAGTACCAAGATGCATTGTCATTAGCATAACCAGCTTCAGGAGCAGTTTGGGTAGAAGCGTAATCTGCATCTACAAGTTGGATACCACCACCATTAGCGCTATTGGCAAGTATGGTAGTTCCTCCAAATGCTATATCCCAAGCGGAGGAAGCTGCATCAGCTACAGTTGAGCCGGTATCAAGATCGTAATACACATAGGTTTCTGTTTCTGCAGTATCACCTGCAACATCAGTAGCAGGGCCTGATGGAGAAAAAATTGTTACTACATTAGCAGCAAGGTCATTTACTGTTATTGCATTAACATCTGCTGGACCATCATTTCCAGATGATTTACAAGCTACAAAAGTGGTAGCCATAAGGATTAGAAGCAATGGAGTTTTTTGTGATAAGTACTTCATGGTTAATTATGAGGATTATTTTTAGTATAGGTTAATATTCAGTTGTACAAAGAAAGTGGTACCCGGATCAGAGGGTAGGTAAAGCGGATGATTGTAATCGAGGAGGTTGTTAGCACCAACCATTAGCTCATATCGATCTTTAAAGGTTTTTGCAATAGTGGCATTTACAATAGCATGCGCCTCTGCATATTCGTTATCGTCCAAAAGCTGATTGCTGTTGAAATCTGCGAATCCATATTCTCCCCTGTACCTCAATCGCAAGCTTGTCTCTACGTCCCAAGGTTGGATTCGGTAAAAAGTCTTGAAGTTCCAGGTATGCTTTGACCGATTGAACATAGAGACATACTCTTGCTCGGTAATGGTTACTACCTCTCCATTAACTACATCATCAAAAGTACGGGTAATTTTTCGGCGTGCATCCAGATATTGATACCCCATGCTAAAGGTAAATGCTTCAAGAAAGCTAGGTGTATAGGTAATTTGGAATTCAGACCCTTGAGTATAAATTCTATTCAGATTGATATAAGAGAAAACGGATTGACCGTTTGTTTTTAAAGCGATTCTTTCTGTTTCAATCAGATCACGTACGTTATTCCTGAATGCGTTAATGGTCATTTTCAAGCCAACAGCTGGCTTAATATCAAAACCGGTATTGAAAGAAAAAGAACGCTCAGGAGTTATATCAGTAAATTCTACAGGGTCGTAGAACAGCTCCTGTATTTCTCCCCTTGTTTGAAGATCTTCCACGCCCTCGATAACTGTAGAGGTGCCAAATACACTGTATCCTACCGTTGAGTTGGTAAAATTTAGAAACAATTGACGGAATGCAGGAGCTTTAAAACCACCCCCCAATGATGCTTTCACACTAACAATATCACTTGCCTTATATAAGGCGGAGAATTTTGGCGTAAGCTGTGAACTATACTCGCTGTGTGAGTCAAAACGAAAACCTCCAACAAGTGATATTTCCGTGATAGGTTTCCACTCATGTTGCCCGAATAGGAAATAGCTATCGAAAAAGGGGACATCCGCATAAATTTCTGCTACAAGATCTTCCCGGTTCATTCCTAATCCGAATACAGATACATTTTTAGGATTCCAAAACGCCGAGTTTTTTAATTCAAACCTATTCAAGGTTTGGTCGAAAGTAGATAATGAAAAATTGTCTCCGCTTTCATCTTCATCTAAAACTGTTTCGCTTTCAAAACGACTTAAAAATGCATTCGCCTCAATAAGAAATCGCTCTCCGATATTTGCAGAAATACCTGGAGAAAAACTGTAATCCTTTTGGCTTTCATCTCCATTTAAAAGAAGGTTATCAACTTCAGTTTGATAACTCTGCGATTCTTCATAAAAACGAGCATCTATTCCAAGATTGAACGTCTCATTGAGGCGGTAATCGACTCCTCCCATCAATGTAATGTTATCGTACTGAGGAATGGTTGGTGTAACAGTAGTATTGTCTAAGTCAAAACCAGAAGATCGGGTATAATTACCAAATAGATTCCCGCTTAACTTTTCGCTTTTAAATTTGATGTTTCCTGATCCATCATAAGATTCATTTGATCCATAACGCGAGGTTAATTCCGCCGATAAAGGAGCATTTCCTTTTTCTGTTATGATATTGATTACTCCGGCTAGTGCATCGCTTCCCCAGAGTGCAGATGAAGGGCCCTTTACAATTTCAATTTGTTCAACATTACCAATTGCCAATCTGGTTAAATCGAGGGTACCAGCAGTTCTACCAATAACCGGCTGATTATCAATCATGATTAGGGTGTAATCCGGATCAAATCCCTGCACCTGGATTCCGGTACCATGATCATTAACAATACTCATCCCAATCTGTTCGTCAAGAATATCACTTAAGCGAATGCTACCAGTTCTTTCTATTTCTTCTTTTCCAATCACTGTTACCGGAACAGTGACATCAGCTAATGATTTTTCGGTGCGAGTAGCCGTTATTACAGCTACATCACTTTTATAAACTTTAGGTACCAGTAAGATTCTTAGTGGTTTAATTCCAGGGGCTTCAATGGTGGTGTTATAATCTTCGAAACCTATGCTTGAGACATTAACAGTGTAAGTACCCGGTTCTAAGTTCACGAACTCAAACTCTCCTTTTAAATCGGATATAGTGCCCTTATCGATAGATAAAGTTATGTTTGCATTGGGAATAGGTGCTCGATCATCTTTTGAAAGTATAACCCCTTCAATAGATGAATCTTGGCCTAAAACAGGAATGGAGATGAGTAGAAAAAGAAAATTTCTTAGGAAGAAATTTTTGTAAAACTTCACGATTCGAATCAAAGCTATTTAGAATTGATCCAAATAAACCGGAGAAATGTGAAGATTTTGTGAAGACACTATGAATTGATAATTGTTTTGGCCCTTAAAACTATTATAGCCTCAGTTAGAATCTGTTTAAAAGCAGTGTACTCTTCTTCATTAAAGCAAAGTTGAATACAATGAGCAGGCGTATTCATTATCAATCTAGTAACATTGTCTGGGAACAGGATTGAATGTCTCTCGAATCTAATTTTCTGATAAGACTCAACAAATTTTTCGTATTCGATTTGGGTAAAGCTGAGGAGTGTATTGTTACATCTGACCCCAACACGACCACATGATTTGAATTGTATGATTTGGAAGCAATCTGCTTCAGCTAATAAGATTGAGTTTTCCATTACTTTATTTAGAATTATTCTAAATAAAGAGTCGGATTATGAAGAAAGTGTGAAGATAAGCTTAAGTATTATTTAATGAATTCTACACCTCTCCAAAAGGCAATACGCCCTTCAATTCCCTTAGCAGCGCTTGAGGGTTCAGGGTAATACCAGGCTGCATCAGGATTGGTCTTTCCGTCAACCTCGATGGTATAATAACTAGCTACTC
>RHLJ01000002.1:300000-544549 GCA_003712055.1 Balneola sp. | reverse complement strand
TCAATGTTCAATGTTCAATGTTCAATGTTCAATGTTCAATGTTCAATGTTCAATGTTCAATGTTCAATGTTCAATGTTCAATGTTCAATGTTCAATGTTCAATGTTCAATGTTCAATGTTCAATGTTCAATGTTCAATGTTCAATGTTCAATGTTCAATGTTCAATTAGAAGTTTATCATTTCGACTGGAAGAAGAGATCTGAAAGTTGTAAAAAAAGGCAAGTATTTAGATTTCTCGCTCTACTCGTAATCGACAAAGGCTTAATTCTGAATTGATAATTGAACATTGTTCACTCTTCATTCAAAGGCTTTGATCCAGGGCAATTACAGCATTCAAAATCGTCTGTACTGATTTTTTATAAAACTCCTGGGGGATAGTTTCGAACTCATCCGTAGACTCGTGATAGTGCTCATGATCTTCTACTCCGAAATAGACAAAGGGAATCCCCTTAGCATGAAATGGTCCATGATCTGAGGCCATGGTCCAGTCATTATACCCTAAATCGGGACTATCATGTCCAAAAAGTAATTGTACATCTCCTGTTTCAATCTCCTCGAGAATTGGCTTTAACCAGGGATAATGATATGTCCCGGCTACATACAATTCATTTGCTGTATTCTGGGAAATCATATCCATATTCACCTTTAATACTACTTTTTGGAGAAATACAGAATCTCTAACAAAAGCTCTTGCACCATTAAGCCCTCCTTCTTCAGCATCATATGCTGCAAATACTAAGGTATGATTTGGCTTTGTCTTCATAAAGTATCCGGCTATTGCGAGAAGGCCTGCTGTACCTGATGCATTGTCATCTGCTCCGTTATAAATCAAACCCTCACTGACTCCCAAATGGTCATAATGGGCTCCAACTACGATCACAGAATCTGTTTCTCCCTCTATCATTCCAATAACATTAATCCCATCGACCATTTGCCCATTTCTTCTTTCAATGGAAAAGGGATGCTCATAATTATCTCTGAAAGCAGGTACTCCCATCTCCTCGAAGCGTTCAACCAAATAAGCTCGTGCCTTAGCGTTTCCCTCCGTACCTACTAATCTTCCCTGCATTTCATCAGAAGAGAGTATTCTTAAATCTTCAATTAATTGATCACTGTTTGATACATCATCCTTTGGTGCTTCCTGGGCACAGGCTGTTAATGTGAATAGAATTAATACAACTGGAAGAAACCTGTTCATTATTGCCATCTTTTGGAATTAAATATTCATGATTGGTAAATCAAGATTGCCTCTTCATATTTGGCGCTTTTCTACTATAAAATATGAAGGACATGAAAGTACACATTTTTGAATTTCTTGCGCATTGCAAGTTTGAGAAAAACCTGAACGCCAAAACGTTAAAAGCTTATAAAATTGACTTAAAGCAATTCCATGATTTCTTACAATACCAGCTGGATAAAAATCCATCCATCAGTGAAATCACAAAAGAGGAAATCAAAGCCTATATCGCTCACCTGGTAAAGAAGTATGAAATCAAGTCAGTTAAACGAAAACTTGCCTCAGCCAAGGCATTTTTTAGTCACCTCGAATTTGAAGATAAGATCGCTATAAACCCATTTAGGAAAGTTCGAATTCAGTTAAAAGAACCTTTTAGGTTGCCTATTGTACTTGAGATGGCGGAAATAAGACGACTATTCAAGGTCGTCTACAAAGAAAAAAGAAGTATAAAGAGCAAGACGTCATTTCGATATCAAACCCTAATTAGGGATATAGCCGTTCTTGAACTGCTATTTGCAACCGGAATCAGAGTTGGGGAATTATGCGGGTTAAGGAGCAACAGAATTAATCTCCATGAAGGCTTTATTAAAGTAGATGGAAAGGGTAATAAAGAACGAGTCATCCAGCTTTGTAATAAAGAACTCTTAAAAGCTTTGAAAGAATACAGGCAACTCAGTTCTCCAAAGCTCACTGTTTATTTCTTCCATAACCGGTTGAATAAACCACTTTCTACTCAGTCTGTCCGGTTCATGATTCGGAAGTATGTTGCTAAAGCAAATATCACTAAAACAGTGACCCCTCACTGTTTCAGACATACCTTCGCCACTATGCTATTAGAAGAAGGAGTGGACATAAAATATATCCAACGAATCCTTGGCCATAGCTCCATTCTAACCACCCAAATCTATACCCATGTGAGCAACCAAAAACAAAGAGAGATTCTAGCTTCAAAACATCCGAGGAATAGGTTGGTGCTTGGGTGATTCTTCCTATGAGTGCAGGATAACTAGTAATTATGTACAGTCCGAAAGATTTTGAGAGCTTTTATAGTAATTTTAACAAGTTCAATTCAAAACTCTTCGAAAATTTATCCAATACAATTAGTATCGATCCTAAAAATATTCTAGATATTGGATGTGGAACAGGTACTTCTACAAGAGCTATCTCAAAAGCATTTAAGAAGTCGAATGTGCTAGGAATAGATATAAATGAAGAATTAATAAATCACGCTAAAAAATTATTTATCCCACCCAATGTCCGATTTGATACTTTTAGTGTAGAAAACTTTGAAAGTCTATTTCTTAGGTTTGATTTGATAGTAATCAAAAGTGCTTTGCATTTATTCGATAAAAATTTCGATCCACTAAGCCTCTTTTTGTTACTTAAGGATCAAGGAATATTATGTTTAATTCAAAAGACTCCAATATCAATAGAAAGTTATTGGCTTATGGAGAAAGCCAAAAAAAATTATGCTGCGGAAAAGAATGAATCTAAAAGGAAAGAATTAATACAAAGAGTGCTCAGTGATTCCAATTTTTCCTTAGAAACTAATAAATATGGAGCTCCTGTCTCAGTACCTTTTAAGGAATATATCAGAGCATTAAAGTCTAAACAATTGTCGTGCTTGTGGAATATATCAGAAACAGTAATACAAAAATGGATAACAGATCATAAAAAAATTCAACAAACTATTGATATATTTGAAGAATTCGATATTACATTGATATCAAAAAGATAATAAAGATATGGATTTTTTTTCCAAAATTAATCCGAATAAAACTATAATTAAGCACATAAAAAGCGTAACAGAAAGTATTTTAGAAGATGTAATGATTTTTCTTTTATTTATTCGGAAAATCTTATCACCTTTTTCATTCCAAAAAAAAGTCTGATTAAACTTAATCAAGTATTCAAAATGCCGCTCTAACTTCCTTGGTATATATATTTCTTTAGAAGGATCAAGAAAACTTAAATCGCCAGATATGGATTCTATATTATCTTTTTTGACAACCCCAAACCTATCATATTCATAAATGATATAAATTATGAATGTTATCGTAGCTGAATAAATTGTGAAAGTAAAATCCCCTAATAGAGAAGGGGTTCTACTAGCCAATAGTTGTATGATTGAAATTCCCCCAAGGAGGAAAAGCATTAATAACTCAGGATTACTAACAACTGGATTTTTTTGAAAATACCAGACTCGAATTTTGCTCAATAATTCATGTCTTTCTAACTCATCTTCTATATAGTACTCTATAATATTTCTAAGTTGTAGATACTTTTCTTTCAAAGATTTAGACCCACATATATACATATCTAGTATACCTTTTTCAAAGCTAAGAATTATACTATTTGCATATTTATTTGAGTTTATTTGTTTCTGAGCCAAGTTAATCACTTCACTTAAAATCAAGTTCTCGTGTTCATTTTTTTTCCAAACACGGTTTAAAAGAAAAGCCGCAAACAGAGCAAAAATTGTAGCTGCTATCTCAGTTAAAGATGAATTTATGCTATCCTCCCCAGGAGTAGTTAATATTGAAATGGAAAGGAATATTATCAATAATGATATCGATATTTTTATTTCACTAATTGAGTGTTGCCTAATATGTATAAATATGTTTGCTACAAATACTAAGGCAAGCCCCGAAATTATTAAATGATCAACAGTATCTCCGTTTATCACTATAACTAGTATTGTACTTAAAACTGGTATAAAATAAGCTATAGAAGGAAAGGAAGGGTTTTTATTTATTGATGTAGCATAAATCCAAGCAATATTGGCGCTTGATAGACTAAAAAAACCTAGAAAAAAACCCGCTAATACTGAATTTAAATTGATCTCATATATTGAATTCTGAATCCAAAAAGGTAGGCTAGAGATTATTAAGCCAGTGAGTAACGGAATTGTAAAAAAAAGAGCATCACTTTCTAGTTTATTTCTAATTCTCGTGGAAAAAAAGAAGTAAAGAGCTGCAGAAATGGCTGATAAAATGGATAAAATAAAATATAGGTTGCTGCTAAAAAAAAATAGCATCCCCATCTCCTGTTTCGGAGATAGAGTTAAGGCGACACCCAAAAAAGACATGATTAAAAAAATAAAATCAGAAGGGGCACTATACTGCTTTTTTTTATTATATATTTTTAGCAATAAATAAAGTAAAACAGGCCATAAATAATTTATTATATTTCCTTTAATTACGTAGTCTGTTGAAAAAATGTAATAAATGCTAAAATAGTGAAGTACTAAAAATATTCCTGAAAGAATTCCAAATAACTGTAGTTTAGTATCAGCTAAAAAAAGCTTTCCAAAAGGTTTAATTTTTTCTTTATCTAATACAATAGCATAAAGGATAGAAAAAAAACATCCAAAGAAAATGGAAATATAAGTGATCTGAATAGGATCTGTGTCTTCAGAAACCCGCCTAATAAAGGCGGCAACACCACTCCAAACTAAAATAGAAAATACTCCCAGTAACCAAGAGCGTGAATTATTCATTTATTCAATAATAATTACTAGTTATCCTTTATTTATTCCCAGCCCAATAAAGCAAGAAAAGAGGAAAGAAGAAACTATCTATTTTTAAAAACTTTAGGACATAAAAAAAGCCCGGACGGAACGCCCGGGCTTTAATACTCCAAGATTGGCAACTTACACGATCTTCGAAATCAAATCTGCAGTTCGATTTGCATATCCTGCTTCGTTGTCGTACCAGCCAATTACTTTAACTAAAGTGCCATCCACTTTAGTAAGTTGACTGTCAAGAATATTTGAATGTGGGTTCCCAATAATATCGGTAGATACAATTGGATCAGTAGTATACTCAAGAATTCCATTTAAACTACCTTCAGCAGCAGCTTTAAAAGCAGCATTTACTTCTTCAATAGTAGTTTCTTTACTTACTTCGCAAACAAAGTCAGTAAGTGATCCCGTTGGGGTTGGAACACGGACAGCTCCGCCATCAAGCTTACCATTTAAATGAGGAAGTACTAAACCAACAGCTTTAGCAGCGCCTGTTGAGGTTGGAATAATATTAATAGCCGCAGCTCTTGCTCTTCTCAAGTCTCTGTGTGGTGCATCCAAAATTCTTTGATCACCAGTGTAAGAGTGAATGGTTGTCATAAAACCTTTTACCACTCCGAAAGCATCATCCAATACTTTTACCATTGGAGCAAGGCAGTTAGTTGTACAACTTGCGTTAGAGTAAATAGCAGTATCGGCATCAATTACATCTTCATTTACTCCTAGTACCACTGTTTTAACCTCTCCTTTCGCAGGAGCAGAGATGATTACTTTTTTTGCACCAGCCGCAAGGTGTTTGCTTGCTCCGTCTTTATCAACAAAAAATCCGGTTGATTCGATTACTACGTCTACACCAAGATCGCCCCAATTAAGGTTTGCCGGATCTCGCTCTGCAGTAACTTTAAAGCTTAAGCTATCAATATTAATAGTATCACCATCCGCTGAAACATCCCCGGCATAAATCCCCTGAGAAGAATCATATTTGAACAGGTGAGCAAGTGTTTTGGTATCGGTTAAATCATTAACTCCAACAATATCGATCTGATCAGTATACTTCGCTAAAATAGCGCGGGTAACCATTCTACCAATTCGACCAAAACCATTTATTCCGACTTTAATTTTAGACATGTTTTATCCTTTTTGAGATGAATGAATTTAAACCTCATCTGCTTTTTTAGGAAGCTTAAATCCACGTAAAGTTCTTTTAAATACGCTCAAAACTACCACTACTAAGTCCCATTTTCAACGGTTTTACCGTAACTTAAAAATCTGAAATTGCACTTTTGAAATGGGAGCGCTTTTCTAGCTATATTTATCCTCCTCATTTACAAAAATTGAAGCGTAATACTAACTCTAGAATCTACTTGTAAACAAAATGTCTGACTTAACCCTAGAAAAATTTACCAACGAAGAATACTTGGATTTCTCTGATCCTACTATTGATGCTGCTCAGAAAAAAGCACTTGAAGAGGCTCGCAGTAATTTCGGGAAGGAATATGATTTATATATTAATGGAGAATGGGTTAAGGGAAGCTCAGGTACCTTTGAAAGCACCAACCCTTCTAATTTGAAAGAAGTGATTGGTACTTTCCAAATGGCTAGTACCGAGCAAGCACTTGGTGCACTGGATGCAGCCTGGGAAGCTTTCGAAACATGGCAATATACTCCAGCTAAAGAACGTGCAGAATATCTACTAAAAGCAGCCGATGTTGTTAAGAGACGTCGTCTTGAGATTAATGCCTGGATGATTAGCGAAGCAGGCAAAAACTATCTAGAAGCTGATGCAGATACTGCTGAAGGAATCGACTTCCTGATCTACTATGCATACGAAGCTATGCGTCTCGATACTGGTATGCCCGTGAAAGATTCATGGGGTGATGCCAACAAAACCATTTATATGCCAATTGGTGCAGGAGTTTCTATCTCTCCATGGAATTTTCCTTTTGCTATTTACCTGGGTATGGCCGCCGCTCCAATTGCTGCTGGGAATACCGTGGTAGCAAAACCAGCTCCTGATACTCCAAAAATGGGTCATATAGTTGCTGAGATATTTGAAGAAGTTGGGCTCCCTAAAGGAGTATTTAACTTTGTAACCGGAGAAAATCTTGAAGTCGGAGAAGCTTTAACTACAAGCCCTAAAACTAGATTCATAAGTTTTACCGGATCTAAGGCGGTTGGATTACATATGGCAG
Organism: Balneola sp.; assembly: GCA_003712055.1. NCBI lineage: Bacteria > Pseudomonadati > Balneolota > Balneolia > Balneolales > Balneolaceae > Balneola > Balneola sp. The sequence goes on along the minus strand of RHLJ01000002.1, from coordinate 537,597 downwards.
AAATAGCTGGAAAAGTTGTAGAAGGGCAGCATTTCTTAAAACGACTTGTTTGTGAACTGGGCGGCAAGAACGCAACAATTGTTGATGCCGACGCCGATCTGGACAAAGCAGCAGGGGAGATTGTAAAAGGTGCATTTGGTTTCCAGGGACAAAAGTGTTCAGCCGGATCTCGAACTATTGTTGTGGAGTCGGTTTATGATGAAGTACTAGAAAAGGTCGTAGAAAAAACCAAAGCTCTTAATGTTGGAGATGCAAAAGATAACTTCGCCTCAGGCCCTGTTGTAAATCAACAAGCTGTAGATAAAATTATGAGCTACATCGAGATCGGTAAAACAGAAGGTCGACTGATGACTGGAGGAAAACGTGCTGAAACAGAACATGAAGGGCATTATATAGAGCCAACCGTTTTTGCTGATATTGACGAAAATGCGCGTATTGCACAGGAAGAAATCTTTGGACCCGTCACCGCTTTTATAAAAGCAAAAGACACCGATGATGCTTTGAGAATTGCGAATAGTACTCAATATGGATTAACGGGTGCATACTTCTCTCAGGATCCAAAGAAGATTGATAAAGCTTTGCGGGAATTCAAAGTTGGCAACCTCTATATAAACAGAAAATGTACAGGAGCCCTTGTAGGAGCCCAGCCGTTTGGAGGCTTCAACATGAGTGGAACGGATGCTAAAGCGGGTGGCCGTGACTACCTTCTCTATTTCCTACAGCCAAAATCTATGACTGTTCGTCCTAGTGAGGGTGTCGAAATGGATGTTCATTCATTCGAATATGCAAAAGACTAATTTTCAGTCTTTGAATGATTATTTTAAAGCCCTGGTTATAAAACCGGGGTTTTTTTATTTGTAACTAAACGGAACTTCAACGTGGCGCCAAATAAAGTTTTTTCTGAAGACGAGATCCAACGAATCATTAAAAGAGCTACCGAGCTTCAAAAAAAGGAAGCTAGAAATAAAGAAAAGCAAGAATCCGGTTTGACTATGGATGAGCTTTTAAGCATCGGAGAAGAAGCAGGGCTTGATATCCAATACCTGAAAACGGCTGCTCTGGAAATGAGAGGTCAGAAGATAGTTAGACATTCAGGGATTACAGATACCCATATTTTTGAAGAGAGAGAATTTAATACTGAAGCTCCTGAAGATTTAGTTTGGGATGACGTAATTGCGGAACTAACCCATCACTTTGGAGGCGATACTTTTGGGAGTACGAAAGAGCATCATCAGAAAAAAGAATGGACTCATACCAGTGTGTCTGGAATTGAAACGATAGTGTCCCTTAACACAAGGGAAGGCCAATCAAAGCTCAGGCTATCTCAAAGAGTAGGCCTCGGAAGTCCTTTAACAGAAGGAGTCGGATATGGCGCCATATTGGCTTTTTTACTTACCGTTGTTGGTATGGCTGTTTTTGAACCGTCAATAAGAAATGCAGTTGTGATGGGTGCCGGGCTTTGGGGAATCTCCTCTTTACTTGTTTATACACTGGATGTAGCCTGGAGGAAACGAAAACTAAAAAGCCTCAGAACTTTAGCGGATAAAATTTTGGATCAACTTCCCTCCAGTATTCAGGAAGTAAAAAAGAAAGTCAATACTACAAATACTTCTTCGATAAACATTGAATCAGAAGATGTATATGGAAACGAAGAAAGTGGAGATAACTTAAATAACCAGCTCAGAGAATAAATTAATCATCAAGGTCAATTTCATCCGGAGCTTGCTCATCCGATACCAAATCTTCTACATCCGGAGTATCATCAATTTCTTCCTCTTCCTCATCTTCAGGCGCAGGAGCAGTATTTTTCTCTTTCTTTGGCTTGGATTCCGTGATGGCTCCCGCTCTTTTCAATACCAACACTACATCATCATGATCGTTTTCATTCGCGATCATCATCGCCGTATCTCCATTGCGATCTCTTAGCGAGATATTTGCCCCCTCTTCAATAAGATATTTTACTACATCCAGACTTCCGCTTTTGGCGGCAACCATAAGAGCAGTATGCCCCCATCTTTGTTGAAAATCTATATCAGCTCCTTTTTCAGTAAGGAGCTGTACAGCCTCAAGATTACCTTTACGAGCAGCAACAATCAGTGCCAGAGAACTAACGTTTACTCCTTTTTCAAAAAGCTGGTTAATCATTGTTAGATTACCATTCTCAGCAGCCCTAGTTAAAGCGGTACCCCCCATTTTCGTTTCGATGTTTAAATCAGCTCCGGCTTTAATCAAATAGCTAACTACTTCTTCCTGCTCTTTTTCAACTGCTACTATTAACGCAGAGGCTCCACTGCTATTTATTGTGTTAAGGTCAATTCCCTCTTTATGAAGTTTTTTAACTGTTTCCAGGTTTCCTTCTTTTGCAGCTATAATGAGATCTTGTGATTCCATGGTTGACAAATAACCTTTGATTTCGCGGATGATAAAAAACGGAGACTCTTTCTCAAACTAAATTATCGTTAATTTATTTGAGCGTTCCTTCGAGCGTATTACCTGCTAAGAAGTTTTTAGTTTCCATTCTTTTTTTTCCTGGAAGTTGAATCTCCAATAGTTCAACTGTCCCATCTCCACAACCAACTAATAGTTTATCACCTCGAACTAATAACTCTCCGGGATCTATATTGGCAATGGGCCCCAACCTTGATCTGTATAAGTTAAATTTCTCTCCATCCAGGTTAGCCCAGGCCGTTGGGAATGGACTTAGCCCTCTGATTTTATTGTGTACTTCACGAGCTGGCTTTTCAAAATCAATGTGGCAGGTTTCCCGAAAAAGCTTGGGAGCAGGAGTAGCCAATGCGTCGTCTTGAGTGACCTCAGTATGGCTCCCGCTTTCTATGAGATACATCGCTTCCAATAAAGCGTCACTTCCCATATCCATCAAACGGGAATATACCTCTCCGGTTGTTTCATTATCATCAATAAGGGTCTTTTTTTGGAGAATGATCTTTCCGGTATCTACTTTTTCATCAAGGAAGAAAATTGTGCAACCCGTTTCCTCTTCTCCGTTAATAACTGCCCAGTGAATTGGAGCGGCTCCTCTATATTTAGGGAGAAGAGAAGCATGCAGATTGATGGAACCAATTTTCGGTATCTCTAAAATGTTTTTTGGAAGAATTCGAAACGCAACAACCACAAAGATGTCTGCCTGTAAAGAAGCTAACTGTTCAGCAAAAGCAGGGTCGTTTAAGTCATCCACTTCAATAACAGGAACACCCAATTGCTCTGCTTTCTCTTTTACCGGAGTGGGAGCAACGGAAGAGCCCCTTCCCCTTCTCTTATCTACATTGCTTACAACTGCTTTAAGGTTGAACTCTGAGTTGGAAATTTTTTCAAGACTTGGAATCGCAAAATCGGGTGACCCCATAAATATAATATTCATCCCGGAGAATTTTTTGTCACTTTGGCTTAACAGGATACTTAGTTTCTCTAATTCCTTTTTCGATTTCTTTCAGATCTGATTTGTGCATTCTTTTGCGAAATGAGCTTAGATAATCGATAAATAAAATCCCATCGAGGTGGTCATATTCATGCTGTATGACTCTAGCAAGCCAGCCGGAAGCTTCTATTTCACAATCATTGAATTCTTCATCCTTATACTTAACAACTACTGTTTCTGGCCTAATTACTTTATCGGTTACTTCCGGGATGCTTAAACACCCTTCATCCATTGGGATTTCACTACCTTTCTTTTCAAGAATCTCAGGATTGATAAATGCCATAGGACCTGGTTTTTCTTCCTCTTCATCCAACATATTATCAGCATCCAGTACAAAAATTCTTGTTGATACTCCAACCTGAGGAGCTGCGAGCCCCACTCCGTCTGAATTATACATTGTATCGAACATATCTTGAATAAACTGAACAACCTCTTCAGTAAATTCCTGAACGGGCTCAGCCTTAGCTCTTAGAACAGGATCGTTGTAAGTAACAATTGGTAAAATCGGCATTTGATTTAAGAATGATTTTCTTCCAAATAACGCTGTAAGATAATGGCTGCTGCAATTCTATCCACACTCTCTTTTTGCTTCCTTTTCTTTCGTTTTAGACCAGCATCTATCATTAAACCCATAGCCTCATTAGACGAATAGCGCTCATCAACTTTATGGATGGGAATTGTAGGAAATGTAGCACTTAATCGATCAATGAAAGATTGCACCATAGTCGCAGTATCTCCTTCAGAACCGTCAGGTTGTAAAGGCCAACCCACAATAAATGCCTGAACCTTCGATTCTGAGACAATACCTTCCAAGCGAGCAAAAACTTGCTCGGGAGAATAGGTGCCTACAGGGCTGGAGAATGTTTTGAGGAGATCCGTCTGGGCAATACCGATTCGTTTTATTCCAACATCAATACCGACCAGACGTGAATACTCCTGCAAAGTTTGTGGCTGTTACTTTACGTCTTCTAAAGGCTGACGTAAAAAGGTTTTTAAAAGTTTACTTGGTTTGAAGTGAGTCTTACGGTGTGCTGGCACATAAATCACCTCGTTAGTCTTCGGGTTCCTAGCCTTTGGCTTTGCTTTAGTCTCCTTTACCTCAAATACACCAAAATCGCGTATTTCGATACGGCACTCGGTATTTGCTGACATCATAATCTCGCGCATTGCAACGATTACAGCATCAATCCAAGGTTCTACTTTGATCATTGGTTCGCCTTTAGCTTCCGCTACCCGACGAACAATATCACGCTTAGTGTAAGTCATCATAACTATTATTCCTCGTATGTTTGTGCACTTTTTTGTGCTATGTTTTTTGTCCTTCCTATTGGAATGCTATGTCTATTTTTTGTCCTTCGCTTTAACCTAAAGTGAATAGCAAGTGATTTTACATATAGTTTGAGCTAAAGTCTACTCAAAATTTTCCCCAAGCCCTTACTCATATCTTAGCACATTCTTAACCCCATCTACTTTTCCCAACCTTTTCATAATCTTATCTAGGTGAGATATACCATCTACATATAATGTCAAAATTCCTTCGAACATACCTTCATCACTTGAAACATTAATGCTTTTCATATTAGTAGATAATGACTTGGATAAGATATCAGTTAAATCGTTTATAAGACCCACCCTATCTTCTCCAATCACTCTTATGGCTACAAGGAATTTGTTCTCAATATTTCTTGCCCATTGCACATCTACAATTCGCTCACCCTCAGTCTTTAAAAGATGTTGGGCGTTATTACACATAGTACGATGTATCTTCACATCACCATTTCTACTTATGAAACCAATTACATCATCTCCTGGAATTGGGTTACAACAATTGGCATAAGTAAATTTCACATTACTTAACTCCCCATTAAGAATAAGTGATTGTGCACCTCCTAAACCACGCGCTGTTGAGTAATAGGTTTCCTGGATTTCTTCCTCAGACTTTTGAGTTGCCTCAGATGCATCTCCCTCTATCCTTCCAGTGCTCTTAAACTTTTTTACTTGTCTAAAAACAGTGTTTACATCCATCGAACCCAAACCCAAATCATAGAACATGCCCTGGGTAGATTCATACTTGAATCGTTTTGCTATTTTGGTGAGCTCCTGATCTGAAATTTCAATTTTACCTCGAGCGGCTCTTTTATCCCATATCTCTCTTCCTTCGTCAGCTACTTTTCTTTGTTTTTGTTTTATAAACTGACGGATCCTTGATTTAGCCTTATGAGTAACTACGTCATCAATCCAATCCGGATTAAGGTTGATCTTATTTCCTGTTATTATTTCAACCTGGTCTCCATTCTTAAGCTTCTGCCGCAATGGAGCCATTTTCCCGTTAACTTTTGAAGCCATAGCCAGTTCACCGATTTCACTATGAATCTCAAACGCAAAATCGATAGGAGTTGCACCATTAGGTAAGGTTCTGAGCTCTCCTTTTGGGGTGAACACATAAATCTCTTCCTGATATAAATTTAATTGGAAGTCTTTTACAAAATCTGCTGTCGAATCCGGGCGAGGATTATCTAATACATCCCTAACCCAGTTTACAAATTTATCTAGGGTCTCACTTCCCTTTTGCTCTCCCTCTTTATATTTCCAATGTGCTGCAAGTCCTTTTTCAGCAATATCATCCATTCTCCTTGTTCTGATCTGTACCTCCACTTTCTTTCCTTTATTGGTAATAACAGTGGTATGAAGAGACTGATATCCATTTGCCTTAGGAACAGAAATAAAATCCCGAAATCGTTCCGGAATAGGAGTGTACCAATCGGTAATAATGGAATATACTCTCCAACAATCTTCTTTGGTATGCTCCCCTTCTAAAATGATCCTGATGGCAAATAAATCATAAATTTCTTCGAATGGTTTTTGCTGCCTTTGCATTTTCCTGTAAATGGAATAGATATGCTTTGGCCTTCCTTTAATTTCAAACTTAAATTCCTGTTCAACAAGCTGCCTGCCGATGGGCATCATAAACTCATCAATAAATACTTCTCTCGATTCTTTCTTTTCTCTTAGTTTCCTGGCAATGAATTTAAATGAGGTTGGATCAATTGCTTTAAAGCATAAATCTTCCAATTCATTTTTTATGCTGAATAATCCAAAGCGATGAGCTAACGGAGCATAAAGATCCATGGTTTCGGAAGCTATCTGTATCTGTTTTTCCCTTCTCAAGTGCTGAATAGTTCTCATATTATGGAGACGGTCAGCAAATTTGATCAGGATCACACGAATATCCTCTGCCATAGAAAGAAGCAGTTTCATGAAGGTCTCGGCTTGCTTACTGTCTCTGCTTTTGAATACTCCAGCTATTTTAGTAACACCATCTATAATTACTGACACTTCTTCACCAAACCAGTAAGTAATGTCTTCGAGTTCTACCTCGGTATCTTCTACGGTATCGTGTAGTAAGGCTGCTACAACAGAGATATCATCTATATTTATCTCCTGAGCTACGATTTTAGCAACCTCAACAGGGTGATAATAGTAAGGCTCTCCCGAAGCTCTTTTTCCATCCTTATGAGACAAATAACAGAGCTTGAAAGCCCTTGTTACCATATTAATATCGGTATTTTCGATATGTAACCTACACACCTCAAGTAATTGCTCCAGATCTTGCTGTTGAGCTTTTTCGAGGATGTATTCATCCAGGTTGAACTTTTCTATGGTAGTGGGTTTAGCCATATATCAATAAACCTAACTAAACGATGAGTTTAAAACGAATTAGTCAGAAATTTATGTGATTATTTTTATCACTCATCAAAAGCTTAACGATACTCCAAATAGGATCCTTCCAGTAGTCGCCTCTGAGAGTTCAGGGCCACTTAATGAAGTATCTGAATACCTGTATTCTACAAAAGGTTTAAGTATAGGTATTATACTTACTTTTGCTCCCACAATCCCATTCCAATATACGTTGGATTCACTTTCGTCACCTGGCTCCAGTCCAACCTGCGCCCCGATAATATCCTTCCTGTTTATATCTAATGTAGTCGAACCTAAACCCAAACCAAGGTAAGGCTCTATCAATCCTACAGACACACCTCCAATTACAGCAATTCCGAAATCATAATTAGTTAAGTCCTGCGAGTAAGAAATACCTGCTTCCGAAACATCATTTTGATCACTAAAAAAACTGAAATGAGCTTGAAGCCCAACATTGACCATCGACAACTGATCTAAAAAGCTTTTTTGTACCCTAAGTCCAAATCCACTTTGAGGATCTTCATCCCTTAATTCATAAGATGCCCCCACCTCTAACTGAGCAAATGCCGGGCTCGTAAAAAGAACTACTAGAGGAATTAATACCGAAAAAACTTTAGTCATAAACCAATCCTTATTGCTGAATACTGGAAAGTACAAAACCACAGTTTTATTCAATAACATTTTAGTAGAAATGAATTGAAGAGTTCTAAATTTAAGTCGTATATTTGCTGTTCTAAAAGCCAATGTAAAGAATGGTTAGCCGCGGTGGTGGAATTGGTAGACACGTTGGACTTAAAATCCAATGGGTGTTTAAATGCCCGTGCCGGTTCGAGTCCGGCCCGCGGTACTAAAAACCTACCGAAATTCGGTAGGTTTTTTTTTGCCCGCTAGTTTGATAAAACCCAATTAAAACAAATGCATGCTAAATTATTCATGTAAAAAATTTTGTTTAATGTTTTATCATGTTATTATTAGTGAAGGGTAAGTTCTTGAAGGAATGATTGACTAACACATGGAAAAATCTCAGAACAAAACAGTGATGATCGTAGAAGACGATCTTATACTGAATCTGCTTTATGAGAGTTATCTAGAGAAACTGGGTTATGATGCTGAAGGTGAATTAGTGTATGGTAAAACAGCCATTGAAGTCGCCAAACGAATAAGCCCGGATTTGATACTTATGGACATCTCTCTTGAAGGAGAAATGGATGGCATTGAAGCAATGACAGAAATACGAAAATTCTCTGATGTCCCCGTAATTTATATCACTGGAAATTCTGACCCTTATCATGTTCAACGAGCTAAGGAAACTAACTACGTTGATTATCTTGTAAAGCCCATCGAATTTAATGACCTAAAAGAATCGATAGAAAAGAATTTTAGATAGATCATTCTTTTCCATTTCCCCATAATTCTTTTATCCTTCACGAAGTTTTACCATAATTAGGTTGATGTAATCTATTCTTATTCTATTTTTGTGATCAACAAGAATATCACTCATGCTTCGAAGTAAGGTTTTTAGATGGTCATTGCTCGGATTAGCGCTATTAGCTGTAATAGCACTGACTGGAATGAATGTATATTCGCTCTATGATATTAGAGATAGAATAATTGCTTCTGAAGAAGAGCGGCAGCTCGATCTACTTGATGAGCTTGTATCTAAAGTACGTTTCGAATTCTATGGACCATTCAGACCCTTAGGAAAACTGGAGCTCGAACCTACTGAAAACACTATCGCAAACCATGGAAAATTTCCTTCTCAAGTACAGGAAATTATTGTAGAGGCATCTAAGAATGAAGTATTTGATGGCATTTATTATACACCAGAAGGTACTGACCCATGCTTAGATGAGGAGCAGATCTACTCATATAATTACTCGAATGAAACCATGGTATTTACTGACTCCTACCCTAGCACTGTGTGTGATGGAGTGGGGCTGGTAAGAACAAAAGCCCGTATCGAATTAAATAGTTTAGAATATAACTGGAATACAAATGTAGAGTTTGATGCGCATCGAACAATGAACATTGGCTTCATTAACATTAAAGAAAATCGAATCATTGGTTATCTCACGGTCACATTAAACAAAGACTATATCGTCAATGATATGATCGCTCCTCTTCTAACGGAGTATTTTGATCCAATTGATAACCCAGGTACTATTCTTTGGCTTCATGACTGGGCGAATAATGTAGTACTGGCGACTAATAACCCTTCCGTTAATTACGATCGTGAAATTGTAAATACCCGTCGAAGTTTTATTTATGGAAACATGCTTGAGAACTGGAATATCAAGATCGCTTTTCTAGACAATCCGGTTGGTAATATTTACAACGAATCACTTCTAAAAAACCTGATTGTTTTGGGTGTTGCTATGCTCCTCTTAGTAGGTGCTTTGGTCTTCATGTTTTATACCGCACAAAGAGAAAGAGCCCTTTCTCAGCGTCAGGCAGGTTTCCTGGCAAATGTTACCCATGAATTGAAAACTCCATTGGCAGTAATGCAGGCTGCAGGCGAAAATATTTCTGATGGGCGAGTAACTGAGAAGGCGAGATTAAAGCAGTATGGAGATCATATTTACAATGAGTCTATCCGGTTAAGAAGAATGATTGAAAAACTGTTAGATGTCGCGAAATCTGATTCCGGACAAACTCTCATAAAGGCAAGTCCTGCTAACCTACTAGAATTAGTACGGGATTACGTGAAGGAAAACCGACCTTATATTGAAAGTAAGGGCTTTACCTTATCCTTCAATTATAATTCTGATTCTACACTCATTATGATCGACAGAGATCATTTTGAAACGGTAATCAGTAACCTTATTGAGAATGCAATAAAATATAGTGCCGAAGATAAGGCTATAAAAATACGCCTTAAAACGGTGAATCAGTTTGTTGTTTTGAAAGTTTCAGATGTAGGGATAGGGATTCCCAAAAAGCATCTTAAAAATATTTTCAAGAAATTTTATCGAGTTGAAGACTCACTAAATGCAAAGACAAAGGGACATGGACTCGGCCTTAGTATTGTCAAAAATCTGGTCGAATTGAATGGTGGAACTATACATGTTACTAGTGAAGTTGGAAGGGGAACTGTTTTCACGATCAAATTCCCTATTTTCATCCGCGAAAAGCACATAGACAGGGATTCTCAAAATCATGGAGATCTAACTCAACAAATCAGCAATATTTCGGAGTATGCCAAATAAAACGATCAAAATTCTTGTAGTTGAAGATGAACCAAGTTTAATCTTTACACTTAGGGACACCCTGGAAAGTGAAGGATACCAGGTAATTGTAAGCGAAGATGGAGAACGAGCCGTAGAACTGGTTCAGGAATATTCTCCGGATTTAATGATTCTCGATATCATGTTACCTGGCAAAAGTGGGTATGATATTTGTAAAGAAGTACGTGAACTTAAGTACGCCTTCCCAATTATAATGCTTACTGCCAAGGATCAGGAAATAGATAAAGTAAAGGGATTAAATTTAGGTGCTGATGATTATTTAACGAAACCTTTCGGTGTTAAAGAACTACTGGCAAGAATTCAAGCTCGTCTTAGAAGGGCAGGAACTTACTCTTCTTCTAGTGAAGTCGAGATTCTCAAATTAGGATCAGTAAAGATAGATTTATTGGAATCGGAGGTACAATTCCCGGACGGATCAGTTAATGAACTTACAGCCCGTGAAGTAGAATTAATTAGATACTTACTTGGTGCCGGTGGAGAACCTGTTTCAAGAGATGAACTTCTCGAAAAGGTCTGGAGATATGAGTACAGTACTAATACCAGAACAGTTGATGTTCATATTTCTAAATTGAGAGCTAAAATTGAAGTTCATCCGGAAGACCCCAGATATTTAATTACTCTACACGGAGTCGGATACCTATTAAAGACGACTTAGTTATCCTTAAGACGCCTTACGAAACCGATAAAATTCTTGGTTTGCCCCTCTAGAAGCTTCTGCTGGAATTCATTTTTCAGGCCACTTTCAGGATCAAACTCAGAGCTTACTCTATTAATAAATACTCGTTCAGGGAATTGAATAGAGTTCCTATAGTTTGCAACCATTTGAAATTGTTCTACTGCTCTTAATGCCCCAAAAGCACCTGCTGCAACCCCTATAAAAGCCATTGGAAGATGTTCAAAAGCTCCTGGAAAAGGCAGGTAATCAATAAAGACCTTCAGAATACCCGGAAAACCTCCATTGTACTCTGGTATTACAAATAGAAGTGCATCTGCGTTGAGTACCGGATCTCGGAAATTTTTAACTGATTGTATCTCTTCTCCATATTTCCCCCCAGCAACATCCTGCAAAGGAAAATCTTCTAAGGATACAACAGAAGTATCGACCCCTTGCTTATCATATAGCTTTTGGATATACCCCGACACTTCCAAAGATTTTGAATTAGGGCGGTCAGTAGAACTAATAATTTTTAACTGCATTTTTTTCTATTTGATGATGCATAAAATACTGATTGATAAAGAAAATCATTCCAACCTTCATTTAAACTTCTAAATAAATATTGTAAGCGCTTTTTAGATAGATATTTAATTTATTTAAATATTTTATAAGAAATATCTAATTTTATTTTGTTTTAGTAGCTTTACTCCGTATCATTTTACGAGTTAGAAAAATAACTTTACTCATGTTTTTATTCCGCCTAATACAAAGCCGGAAGGATTAGGTTGGTTAGGCTGCAATTTTCCTTCCGGAAGTATTAGTGACTCCAACAACAACAGGCGAAGTGCTGATCCTCTTCGCCTGTTTTTTTATACGGAGTTACATTAAAGCTAAATCAAGGTTAGCTGTTTCTCTTTTTTATCTCATCAAGTCTTTTATGAAGTAAACCCTCTCTACCCTCTAAACCTGGCTTATAGAAACTTATTCCTTTGAGATTTCCCGGAAGATAATTTTGATCTACCCAATTCCCGGGATGATCATGAGGGTATTTATATTCTTTTGATGCGTTTTCAATATCCATGTATCGGGAAGAAAGTTTATTAGCCGTTTTATCCTTCAAATAAGGAGGCACTTCTCCTACTCCCCTCGACTTGATTTCATTACTGGCTTTAAATATTCCTAATGTGCTGTTACTCTTCGGGCAAACTGCCAAATAAAGTGCTGCATGAGAAAGGAAAAACATACCCTCCGGCATACCGCATTTCATAAAAGCTTCGTGGCATGAATTTACAATAGTGATTGCATTAGGTTCTGCAAGTCCGATGTCTTCGCTGGCAAGAATGAACATTCTACGAAAAATAAAGTTTGGGTCATCCCCACCTTCCAGCATCGCATTCATCCAATAAAGTGCTCCATCAGGATCAGAACCTCGAACAGATTTTATGAAGGCAGATATATAATGATAATGCTCATCTCCAGTCCGGTCGTATCTAACCACTCTTCTCTGAATACTCTCTTTGGCAACCTCTAGTGTAATATGGATTCTTCCGCCTTCTTCCTCGCTTGATAATACAGCTACCTCAAGTGCATTAAGAGCATTTCTTACATCTCCCCCTGCATATTCAGCAAAATGTTTGACCGCACCTTTATCTACTTCAATCTTTTTACTTGCCAACCCTCTTTCAGAATCATCAAGCGCCCGATAAATCATTCTCTCAACATCAGAAGTAAGTAGAGGCTTTAATTCAAATAATTGACACCTGGATAAAAGTGGGTTTACTAATGAGTAAAATGGATTTTCGGTAGTCGCGCCAACCAGAGTTATTATTCCGGATTCGAGGTGAGGTAGAAGAGCATCTTGCTGCGCTTTATTCCATCGGTGAATTTCATCAACAAAAAGGATGGTTTTGCGACCATTGAGTTTCCTCAGCTTTTCAGCTTTTTCTACGACCAAACGTAATTCTTTTATTCCATCCAATACTGCATTTATTACTTCAAATACCGCTTTAATTTCTTTAGAGATAACATGTGCAAGGGTTGTTTTACCAGAGCTTGGCGGACCAAAAAAAATGAGTGAGCCAATTACACCACTCTCTATCATTCTACGTAGCATTTTTCCGTCTCCTACCAAATGTTCTTGCCCCGCAAATTCAGCTAAGCTATCAGGACGCATCCTTGTAGCTAAAGGCTGGTGGTAATCGAAGGTGTCAGGTTCATTAACCTTGTTATTGTTGCTGTGCTTTTTTTCCTGGAAAAGATCCATCACATATAAATAAAATATGTGCAATATATGTTTTAATTAACTTACAGCAAACTTTTTTGAGCTCCGTACTTATTCAGATATTGATTCAGTTTTACCTTTTTGCGTGTGCTTTCACTTGTCATATATCGAAGCTTTCCAAAAACCTCTCTTTCCTGCCATGCCCGATCAAATCTCCCCAAACACCAAAAAATTCCGGAATAGCTATTTGGGTCTCTCCCATCAATTGCATACTTATTGTTTAATTCGATTAAATAATCTAAGGCTGTTCGATAATCTGGGGTCCATTCTATCACTTTCTTACCCCAAAGCATTCTCAGATAATTATGAATAATACCCTCTTCTCTTAACTGGGTTTGAGCAGCATTCCAAAGTTCATCATGAGTTTTAGATTTTTCAAATTCTTCGAACGTATATAAATGCTCGCGCTTATCATCCCTATGATCGGCCATTGTTTCTTGTACCCATGCCGGTAGACTTTCAAATTTATCGTAATCGGGCCTATGATGTGCATAATGGAAACCGACTTCTCTCCAGGTTATTACCTCATCGAGAAAACTCTCTATACTCGAATTCCCGTTGAAGAAGCCCGAATTCTTCCCTCCATTGCGGGTTATTGAACCTATATCCCAATCCTCAGGTTGCTTTTCCAAAACTGCCTTTACAATTTCGTACTCACTAATTTTTCCAAAATGTAACCAACCGCTGAGACCACTTGTCTTCTGCTCATCTGGGTGATTCCGCTTTTCATTGTATTCAAATAAACTGTTTACTATAAAATCATCAAGCTTTGCTAATGCTGCTTTTCTTGTTCCTTTTGCCCCTATAGGTAAGATTTCATGATCAATATCAAATTGTGAAATGGATTTCCCAATATCTTCGAGTAGAACATCTCCTGCAGGATAAGTGTTGAGGAATTCAGAGCTAAGGATGATCTTATCCTTATTTTTTAAATCTCGAATGGGATTTTCTTTTGGCGGATTGGTATATGCTTCTATAAAATGTTTTTGCATTACCTTCCTGAACAGATAAGCGGAATAGGGATCTTTATCAGTAACCCCAAGGGGAATTAACCCATTTGAATCGATAGTAATGTATGGGATATCCAGCTTCTTACTTACCGATTCGTTGTGTTTTCGGGTTATGAATACTGGATGTTCATCAGAAATAACCATGCAAGCTTCTTCTGCTAACTTATAGAATAAGCCCCTACCCTGCCCTTTTTCTGACTCTACAAAACTATAAAAGTTTATCCCCTGCGATTTAGCATAATCCAGGTTTTCCTTCATTCCTTCCATCATAAACTTATGGAATCTGTCACACGCCCAAGGGTAGGCAATATTTAATCCTTCATACACTAATAAAGGCTTACCTAACTTATTGGCCCATGCAATGGCAAATTCCAGAGCATAGTTATAATGAAAGCGGCGTGTAATTTGCAACCAATACAAAACAAAAGCCCCATCCTTATTTGGAGCTTTATTGTTTCTTGTAAATTTTCGGAAGCTGTTAATATTCTTGATATCAGTCTGCATAAATGTACAAACTGATTTAGAGTCCAAGACATTCCTTTAGAAACTGAATACTACTCCCACATTGAATGTTGTTAAGTCGGTTCTGGATCGGGTTACATCATACTCTACGCCTCTTCGGTTTCTAATCAATCCCCCTTCTCTCAGATAAGATGCTTCTCCACCCAACATGTGTTTAGCTTTTACTATCATGGAAACTCCAAAAAAATCTCCATCCTCGTCATACCCTTCATATAGCCTAAATTTTAACCCCCCACCTATTCCATAATTTGTGGTTGTGTAGTCATAATTGATCGTGCTTGCAATATCTTCTTCACTCCAATCATCAACTACACTACTTTCAGTATATAGGTAGTTGATACCTATCATTCCTTCTATAAAAGGACGAATAGCTCCATAAGCTGGTTCAAAACGCATTAAGAAATGTGGAGTAACCATATTATTGGTGGTTCGAACTCTAACCAACACTTCCTGGATGTCAGGACTAAAGTATTCTGATCTCTCTGCCCAACCAAAATTCTGATATATCAAGCCTCCTCCTATATGGATCGGCAAGCCTGGAAGCTGATATGTTCCTGCCAAGTCTACCCCGTATGAATTTCTATCCAATGCTTGCTGAAAACTTCCCTGAGGAGTCCCCAACGCAAAGCCTACATCAATATTAAATGATTGTGCATGGATAATTCCTGAAATAGATAGAATTAAAAAAATGGTAACTATGCGTATCATAACTCCTCCCGAGATTGTTTAGGTTGGGGGAATTTCTTTTAATCCTAGTGGAGAAAGTATTACATAAAGATGTGAAGCATGTTTGTGCGGTATGCCTAACAAAAAATTCCATGTCTAAGAGATCCTTTTCAGGGTTGAAAGGAATTTTTCACTGTCTTCTCTTATTGCCTTTTTTTCGTCTTCAGATTTTTTCTCGTACAAGTTTACCATAAAATTAGCTCTCCCGTTCTGTACAAAAGTCTCTCGTTGTTCATCAATAAAATTCCAATAGAGGTAGTTAAATGGACATGCCTCTTCCCCTGTTTTCTGTTTCACTTTATATGCACAATTTTTACAATAGTCACTCATCTTATTAATGTAATTCCCACCTGCTACATATGGTTTTGATGCTAAAATACCACCATCAGCAAATGTGGACATTCCTAATACATTTGGAAGGACTACCCATTCATAGGCATCAACATATGCAAACCAAAACCACTCATTCAAATCCCCTGGATCTGTTTTTGTAAGTTTGCTAAAATTGCTAAGTACCATTAACCGAGGAATGTGATGCGAATAGCCCTGTTCTATTACCGGACTGACACATTCTTTCATGCAATTCATTTTAGTATCAGCTGT
The DNA here is from genome assembly GCA_003712055.1 of Balneola sp. Lineage (NCBI taxonomy): Bacteria > Pseudomonadati > Balneolota > Balneolia > Balneolales > Balneolaceae > Balneola > Balneola sp. The sequence goes on along the minus strand of RHLJ01000002.1, from coordinate 521,420 downwards.
CCAAAACAGCTCTGGTAACTTCTCATCAAACTCGAAATAATTAAAATCCCGAGCTTCAGGCATGGTCGCTTCATAGTATACTCTCACAAATTCTCTCCAACCAATCACTTGCCTGATAAACCCTTCCGCTGAGTTCAGCCTGGCCTTTCCTTCTTTATAAGCCTTTATTACAGCATCACACACTTCTTCAGGTAATAGGAGTCCATTATTTAAATACATAGAAAGGTGAGAATGAAAAATTACTGGCTCTCCATTGCTCATTGCATCCTCATACGGCCCAAAGTTATCCAGGCACTTCTCTATGAATTCATTTAGCCGGTGTAATGCATAGAGCCTGGTAACTGCATATCCAAAGCTCTCAATCTCTCCAAAATGGTTATCAAATTCATGCCTTACCAATTCTATTACTTCCTTTGTAATTACATCTAATTTGGTAGTCATTCGCTCCGAAATCGATATTCCTTTCGGAAGTTTCTCCCTGTTTTGATCATCATAATTCCAGGAACCTCCTTCAGGCTCTTCTCCATTCATCAAGTAACCTGTTTGCCTGCGCATGTCCCTATAGAAATACTCCATTCTAGAACCCGGCCTTATTTTCTCTTTGTACTTATCAGCATCCGCAAGAAAAAAGGTATTTGGAACTTCCGTAAGACGCTCCGGAAATTCTTCAGAAATGCTTTTTATTCTTTGTCTTGTTTCCCACTCGGAAGGAGTCATATATGATATTTTCAAATCCATACTTCCTCCTAATAATTCTCTGAGCCCGTCATCATAATGACCTGGTGTAGAGTGATAACATACCGGATAACCTTCTGAGCATTGTTCTAAGGCAAAGTGCCTCATCGAACTCAATAGATATACTAACTTCTTTTTATGGTATGGCAAAGAAGAACCTTTGGCCTTCGACTCTATAAATATTAGAAGAGGCTTTTCCTCCCTAACCCATTCCGGCCAGGCATCAATATTCAACTGATCATGTAGAATAAAAACAGCCTTTGAATATTCTTTAAGATTTGGTCGTTGAATATTTGAATCTATACATCTGAGATATGCGCGATTACTCATACCCAGCAAATAAAAAGGAACATTAGTTAGTTCCTTTTCCAAAAAAGTGTTTGCTTCAAATATTAATACTATTATATTAGTATTAACTAAATCGTAATAGTATGAAGAAATCTTTGACTCCCCTTGGTGAAACTGAAATGGAAATCCTGCATCATGTATGGGAGCTTGGAGAAGCAACCGTTGCAGATGTCCAGGAACGTATCCTTCAGGAGAGGAAGGTTGCCTACACCACCGTAATGACTATCATGAAAAACCTGAATGACAAAGGGTATTTGAAGTACAGAAAAGATGGAGCAACCTATGTATATAGCGCCGCAAAAAAACCCGAAGAAGTTCAGTTTAATCTTATCGATAAACTAATAGATAAGGTATTTAAAGGATCCCCTGCTGCATTAGTTCAAACTCTTGTTAAGAACGAGAATCTTAGCGAAGAAGAAGTTGCTGAAATAAAAAAATTGATTGATAAGCTGGAGGACTGATATGCAAGCTTTATATGATTTTCTTCAACAAACCGGTTTACAAAGCTTAGACGTTTTCTGGTTTCCCTTACTCATATGGACTTCTATCGCTATTATTGTTTTTTTGGCTTTAAGCTCCTCAAATAAACTAAACCCTCTCTACCATTATCACTTAAGAGCAGCAACCTTAGTTGCCATACCGCTTGGGTTAGTTACAGCTTTCGGAGTTCATTTCTTTGTATCAAACACTTCTTCGACTCAACCTTTTGATCCAGCTTTATTTATTGTGGAAACTCCGCAAACATTTCTTCTCGAAAATTCTGTTGGAAGTGCCGAGGTAGTAAACCTGAACTGGTTTGAGCCCAACTTCCTTCTTGGTGTCCTTACAATGATTCTTGGAATAGTGAGTGTTATAATGATCATCAGATTGGCTATAAGCTATTATCGCCTTAAAGCTTTATACAGGGGACTGTTCAAAACCAGCTTAAGCAATATCAACGAGTTTAGAGGAACCTCATTTCAAAACGTCAAAGTCTCTTTCATAGAACACCCTTTAGTTCCCTTCACTTTTGGATGGAAACACCCGGTAATAGTACTACCTAAGAGAATTGAATCGAAACCCAAAAAAATAGAAATGGCCATTAGGCATGAGCTAGTTCATATTCGTAGAGGAGATTACTTATTACAATTATTTCTATCCGTTATTGAATCTCTGTTTTGGTTCCATCCACTTATCAAATTTGGTGCCCGAGAAATTGAAACTTACAGAGAGATCTCATGTGACCAGGAAGTATTGAATACAACCGATGTGTCTTTAAAAAAATATGCCTCCATGCTTTATGAGCTTTTACCTCTTAATAGGGGTTTAAGTGAATTCTCAGTGAGTATGGCTGTACGACAATCTACACTTAAAAAACGCCTTGTAACTATGAAACAACATTCTATTTATAAAACCTCGCTTAAACGAAGCTTAGTATTTTTAAGCTTACTGCTAATAATTATAACTATACCTATTGCTTGCTCCGACTTAAGAGCACCTGAAGGTTTGAGTTATGAAGAACTCGAAGGCACTTCGTTTAGCATGAAAAGCATTACTGTTGAAATCAATGGAGAAGAAGTTTTTTCCCAGGATGGAGATGCTGGAGCTAGTTCTTCGGGGCTTTCTGCTCTTTTTATTAATACTGGAGAATATGGAGTATTCAAGATATCCCCAACAAGATTTGATGAAGGCCAGCTCGCAGGAGAATTCATAGGCAATACTGCTCGTTTTAAAATTAATCAAATGGATGTAGTGATTTCATCGAGCTCCAATTTCCTTGATGGCATTTCTGAAGCCGAGTTATGGGTAACTCATAAAGCTATAAAAATAGTAGGGCCTTCTCATGGGGTTGCAGCTGCTACACAGACAATTGATCAATTTTTAGGACTGGATGGCAAAGAAATAAGCCATGATGATCCGGATGTCTTTATTGTAGTTGAAGAAATGCCTCAACTTATAGGAGGACTAAGTTCACTTCAAAGTAAAGTTATATATCCGACAATGGCTAAAAGAGCCGGTATAGAAGGGCGAGTAACCGTACAATTTATAGTTAATGAACAGGGAGAAGTGGAAAGTCCTGAGATCATCCGTGGGATAGGTGGTGGAGCCGATGAAGAAGCTTTACGAGTGGTAAAAGAAGCTAAATTCTCTCCTGGAATTCAAAGAGGACAGCCAGTTAAGGTGAAATATACATTACCAATTGTATTTCGATTATCTGATTCTGATTTTACTTCAAATAATGATATTGTAGCTGTATTGTTAAGTTATTCAGATAATGAAGTAAAGTTTAAAATTACAAACGCAACCTCTCAACCCCTTGCTGGAGCTACTGTTAGTGTTTCGGGTACAAATATAGGTTCAGCAGCTAATGAAAATGGGGTAGTTACTTTGACAAACTTACCACCTGGAAGAAATGAATTTGTCATTACCTATATTGGTTTAAATACCGCCAAAGTATATCATGAATTCAAAGAATAGTTTTAGATTTTTCTTTTTTTAATTTTTTTTGAAACTTCGATTTTAAGGCTCCGTACTAGTGCGGAGTTTTTTAATTTTAAACATATTTTGTTATGCCTGCTAAGTTAAGAAAATCCAAGAAGGACAAGATGATCGCCGGGGTATGTAGTGGTCTAGCAGAATATCTGGGATGGGATCCTACTATTGTACGGATTCTTTTTATTGGCGCTGCTTTCTTTTCATATGGTTCGCCCGTTCTTATCTATTTTATTTTAGCCATAGTAATGCCTGATTAAGGCCCTTTTATCCATAGTTGGAAAATTAGGTTTGCATGTGCATCTTAAGCACATTAATTATTTGTGCTTATGAAAGTTGGAATTGTAGGAGACGCTTCAAGAGGTCTTGCATGGGAGCAACACTTACGCCCCCATAGCATTGTTCGACAGGTAGATCTCACTCCAAATCTTGCTGATATCGACCAAGTAGATGCATGTTTTATATTGGACGAATCTCCGCAAAATTTAGACATTCTTCTTGAAGGGATTCAAAAGGGATTTAACATATTCTTTATAGCCAAACAGCCTACTGATATTAAAAAACTGGAAAAGATACATGCAGCTTCTAAAGAGGCAGGTGTATTGGTACAGTTCGCACATTGGCCAACTCTTGCTCCTGCTACCCAGTGGATGATTGATAAAGTGGGAAAGCCCAACTATATCCATATAGAAAAAGAAGTAAACAGAAATCAAATTATTGATGCTGAAACAGAATTTGAGCATCTCTGGATAGATGAGCTAGGATTATGCCTCAAATGGATTGATAGCGGAATTCATAATCTTGAAGCAAAACAGATCAATCTTCAGGGCACATTGCCGGTTTCCTTTCATTTGTTTCTTAGGTTTGATAATGGTTCTACTGCTTCAATTAATGTATACAGTGGAGCATCTGAAAGTAACCACAAAAGACTTATTTCAAATAAGTCTTCATTTCTTGAATGCAATGTCCCTACTCAAACCATAAAACTTGGACGGGTAAGCGATAGCAATAGACTGTTTTTTGAGAAACAGGTCTTTGACCCGTCAACAGCAGCAGAAAAGGCTGCACTATTATTCCTTAAAGCTGTTCAACTTAATAAAGAGACTGCATATACCAGTTATGATGCTCTTCAACTCGCCATTCAAATTGAGAAAGTAAAACAACGACTTACACAATTCACGTAACATTTAGATAATATTAAGGTGATGTTAACTTTACTTTGAGTTAACAATTTGGTAACATAGCAATGTCAGTAAAATTAGAGAGGTATTGTTATGAAAAAATACATTTTTACGCTGTTTGTTTTTTTAGCAGCAACGCTATCTACTACAAATGCACAACAAACTATAACTTCGACTGAAAACGAAAAGAAAGTCACACATGTAATTGGCAATCATTACGATGTAGTTTATACAGATGAAGAGGGTAATGTTCTACAAAAAGGACAGTACTTTAAAGTCGGTGAACGTTTGAAGCCGCATGGTATTTGGAAACTATACGATCACAACACCTTTGAATTAGTTACAACTGCCAAATATGATAAAGGTGATCAACTTTGGGTTGAAACCATTATCGATGGTCAGAAAATAAAGATCGACAAATACCAGTTATTGGTGAAGCGCCTGGAAGACCGTATTGCAGCTCTGGAGAAGCAAGTAAATGAAAGCGAATTGGAATAATCCAGCCCCTTTATATTAGGAGGGTAAAATGAAATCCGGATTATACAATCACTATTATAAGCTTGGTCTAGAACATTTCATTAATAAAAGATTGTTCGGGCTTCACAAAACAGATATTCGAACAGAAGTGTTCTATCTAGGATTGATTCTTGTAATAATTATTTTAGCCTTGATATTATAGTTTTACTTAGGCCTGATTGATTTAAATGCTTTTTTTAAATCATCTCGTGACATTAACTCACTAATAAAGTTAAACTGCCCAGCTTGAAGCCGCTCTCCTCCATCAATTACAACAGATTCTCCAGTTATATAAGGAGCGAGGTCAGACATGAGGAACGTAGCTAAATTAGCGAGTTCCTCATGTTTTCCATATCTCTTCATTGGAATTTTCTTTAAAAATAATGCCTCTGCATCTTTCCCAGGTACTAATCGAGACCACGCCCCTTCCGTTGGAAATGGACCAGGAGCAATTGCATTCACCCTAATGCCATACTCAGCCCATTCATAGCCAAGAGATCGAGTCATAGTAAGCACCCCTGCTTTGCTGCAAGCCGATGGAAGTACAAATGCACATCCTGTGCTTTCCGCATAAGTGGTCACAATATTTAAAATTGCTCCTTCTTTGCCTTCATTAATTAGATAATTACCAAATGCATGTGTACAATTAAAACTTCCGTGAAGTACTATATCCACAATGGCCTTGAACCCTCCAGGAGATAAGTCCTCAGATGCAGAAAGGAAGTTACCAGCAGCATTATTGACAAGACCCTCAAGGGAACCATAATCCGAAATTACTTTTGAAATCATTTCACTTACTGCTCCATGATCTCTCACATCCACTATATAATATCTTGAAACTGCTCCCTCCTTTTCCTTACTAATTTCATTAACAGCTGATTGCAATTTTTCTTCGGTTCTTCCACAAATAGCAACATCAGCTCCATGCCTGGTAAAACCTTTTGCCATTGCCAAACCCAGGCCACTTCCTCCTCCAGTAATTAAAATGGTTTTTCCCTTTAGTGTATCTTCTTTAAACATGCCTGATCAATTTAAATTTTCAAAAATACCCGCAGCTCCCATTCCCCCACCTATACACATAGTAACCATGCCATATTTAGAGTTTCGAGATTGCATTTCGTGTAAGATCTGAGTGGTTAGCTTGGCTCCGGTACATCCCAGAGGATGCCCCATCGCAATTGCCCCGCCGTTTACATTTGTGATTTCCTGATCCAGCTCCAACTCCCTAATCACGGCCAATGACTGAGCAGCAAACGCTTCATTTAGTTCAATTAAGTCAATGCTATTTTTATTAACCCCTGTCCTTTTCAAAACTTTGGGAACTGCCTCAACAGGCCCAATACCCATATATTCCGGCGCTACCCCTGCCACATCAAAACCTACATACCGGGCTATAGGAGTTAGACCAAGTTCTTTTACTTTTTCTTCGCTCATCACTAATACAGCAGCTGCCGCATCATTCATTTGTGAGGAATTACCAGCAGTAACAGATCCACCTGCTTTAAAAACTGCTCTCAGTCCACTTAATACTTCTACAGAAGTATCAGCCCTTGGGCCTTCATCTTTTGAGAAGGAAAAAATTTCTTTGACTAACTCTCCTTCGGCTGTAATTTTTTTCTCTTCAACCTGAACCGTAGTGATCTGGTTATCAAACTTCCCATTCTCCCAAGCAGCTATAGATCGCATATGACTTTGCAATGCGAAGGCGTCCTGATTTTCACGGCTAATGCCATATTTCTCAGCAACATTTTCAGCTGTAAGCCCCATGCTGATATATACTTCCGGGCGATTATCTACTAACGTTGGATTAGGTTGAAACGATAATCCTCCCATAGGAACCATACTCATTGACTCTACCCCACCAGCGATAATTACATCTGCCCCTCCTGCTATTATTCGCTCAGAAGCCATCGCTATGGTTTGCAGTCCGGATGAACAAAAACGATTTACTGTGACTCCGGGAACCGAATCCGGAAGACCTCCCAGAAAAGCAATTTGCCGTGCTATATTTAATCCTTGAGAGGCCTCGGGAAATGCACACCCCATTATCACATCATCTACTTGAGCCGAATCCAATGAAGGAACTTCTTTAAGAAGGTCTTTAATTACTTCACCCCCTAGTGTATCGGGATAGGTAAATCTAAGGGATCCTTTGTTTGCTTTTCCACACGCAGTTCTTTTTGCTGCTACGATATATGCAGTACTCATATCAATTCCTTAATGGTTTTCCAGTCTTCATCATATGCTCAATTCGAGCATGTGTGCGTTCATCTTTGAAACAATCAAGTATCGCTTCTCTTTCTAACTTAAGTAGGTAATCCTCAGGTACTAGTTGTGGCTCACTTAATTCTCCTCCAGCCAAGATATTCCCTACCCGAAGACTTAGTACCTTGTCATAATCAGTAGCAAATCGTGCTTCATGCATCACATATAGCATAACCTTCATTACACTCATTGCCTTATCACCTAACACCTGGATATCTTCCTTTGCCGGTGGCTGATAACCAGATTCCACCATTGCAAGAGCTTCTTGTTTCGCTACAGAGATAAGTAAATGCCTGTTCATCACTATAATATCTTCATCCCTTAAAAATCCAATTTCTCTTGCGTTATGCGCACTATCTGAGACTTTTGCCAAACCAATAGTTTTAAAAGCCTCGCGAATATATGGTAACGGATCTGCTTCTTTTTCTACTTGAGTCATTGCTCGTTTAAGTAATTCTGTGGTTCCTCCACCAGCAGGAATCAAACCAACACCCACTTCAACAAGACCCATATAGAGTTCATGGTGTGCTACTATTCTATCCGAATAGAGCAAGAATTCAGTTCCGCCTCCAAGAGTCATTCCGAATGGAGCAGATACTACAGGAAATGGGCTGTAGCGCAACTTTAGGGCAGTCCGCTGAAAGTTACTTACTGCATCTACCACATTATTAAACTTCCCAGACTGGAGCGCCTGTACAGCCTCCATTAAATTTGCTCCATAAGCGAAATTTTCGCCATCGTGACTGATAACAAGGGCTTTGAACTGCTCCTCTACAATATTCAGGCAACGCTCTAATGTTGTCACGAGTTCAAAGCCTAACGTGGCATTTTTTGTTTTGAATTCGAATAAAGCAATCCCATCTCCCATATCAATAAGAGCAGCAGAATCATTTTCAAAAATGGGATCATTTGCTCTACGAAGTGAAGCCACTGTAATTTCGCCATCAACATTAGCGGTTTGTTCGATCATCTTTTTTGAAACCGGATCGAACACCAACCCATCTTTGTAAAAAGTCTGAAAGCCTGCCTCTTTTAAATCGCTTACAACTTTAGGAGTTGTGATACCCTCTTCTTCTAATCGAGTACATACTTCATCCACTCCTAAAGCATCCCAACGCTCAAAAGGTCCTAATCTCCAATTAAATCCCCACTTCATCGCTCGATCAATTGACTCAATAGAATCGGCTATCTCGGGGACTCTATTGGCAGCATACAATAACACATCACGTTGAGTTTGCCAGACCAGCTTACCTTCTTTTGAGTCATGAAAAGCCAGAAACTTTAACTTCCCAGCAGTTCCTGGTTGTTTCTTGGCCTCTGCAATTACTTCTGAAGTACCACTCCTTTGAGGCCCATATTCCATCGTTTCTGAATTAATCGTATGAAATTCCCTCCCTTTTTCTGTTTGTACTTTCTTATAGAATCCGGAGCCCGATTTATTCCCGAGCTTTCCTTCCTTTACCATCTTTATAAAAGCCTCTGGGAGCAGAAAGGTATCTCTCATTTCATCATCTGGAATCATCGGATGTAAATTCCCTGATACATAGGCCATTACATCTAATCCTACTATATCTCCAGTCCGGAACGTGGCCGATTTTGAGTACCCTGCAAGAGTTCCGGTGAGCGCATCTATCTCCTCAACGCGGAAATCTCCATTAAAGAAATGAGGCATCATAGATGCCATTGAAAATACCCCAATCCTATTCGCAATGAAGTTTGGGGTATCTTTACATAGCACTACCCCTTTCCCCAATACTCTTTCACAAAAGGACTTGATAGTAGAAACTACTTCTTTGGAAGTTGACTCAGTCGGTATCAACTCCAATAATTTCATATATCGTGGCGGGTTAAAAAAATGAGTTCCTAAAAAGTGAGATCTAAATTCTTGTGAGCATTCTGAACTTATTTCTGATATAGGTAACCCGGAAGTGTTTGAACTTACAATAGTATGTTCGCCTCTTACCTTCTCAATCTTAGCCATTAGGCTTTTCTTGATATCCATTCTCTCAATCACGACTTCGCAAATCCAATCTACTCCAGAAAGAGAATCCATATCGTCATCAAAATTCCCAACCCGGATACGTTCTGCAAACTTGGAAAGACCAAAAGGAGCTGGTTTCAGTTTCAGGATTTTTTTGAGGCTTTCTTCTGCAATTTTGTTAGGTCGTTTTGGATCATCACTCTTCAGATCAAGAAGCATTACTTCCAGCCCTGCATTTACGCAATGAGCAGCAATCTGGCTTCCCATTACTCCTGAACCTAATACAGCTACTTTACGAATTCTATATGTTTTGCTAGACATGTATTACTCAATTATTCTATATAAACGGATTTGATCTCATCAGCATAATTTTGTTTAACAATACTTCTACGGATACTCATCTTTGGCGTCAACTCTCCCGTATCTATGCTGAATGGAGTTTCTATTATTACAAATTTTTTGACTTGCTCCCAGTGTGGTAGTTTACGATTCACTTTATCTACTTCGAGTTGAATCCTACCAATTACGTCTTCATTTAATGCCCGATCATTTTGAGGATATGGCCTCCCTTTTTGCTCAAATCGTTTTTCCATATTTACCCAATCAGGAATTATCAAAGCAGCACAGAATTTCTCCTGATCTCCGATCACCATGGCCTGATCGATGAACCCACTATTCATTAGTGCATTTTCTATCGGCTGAGGTGCAACATACTTTCCTGTCGAAAGCTTAAACATCGACTTCTTTCGATCGGTAATAAATAACCAGCCTTCATCATCTAAGTAGCCTATATCACCTGTACAAAACCACCCATCCTCCGTCATTACTTCTGCCGTTTTCTCTGGCATCTTGTAATAACCCTTCATGAGATTCGGTCCTTTAGTTTGGATTTCTCCATCCTCTGCAATTCGAATTTCTACATCCACCAGTGCCTTACCAGCAGATCCAATCCGAATCTGATCCGGAAGGGAACCACTCATTACAGGGGAAGTTTCCGTTAAGCCATAACCCATCCCACATTTCAAACCAATACCATTAAAAAAGCGCATCACATTAGGACTTAAAGCTGCACCTCCTGACATGGTGCCCATTAAATTCCCGCCCATATTTTCCCGGATTTTCGAGTACACCAACTTATCAGCAATTTTCCACTTTACAGCATCCATGCCTTGAGGAGGGTCTTCCGGATCATAATCTTCGGCAAGATTAATAGCCCAATAGTACAATTGTTTCTTAATCCCAGAAAGTTCTTGTCCTCTTACTTTGATCCCCGTCATAATCTTTTCAAGTAAACGGGGTACTGTAGCAAAGTAAATGGGCTTGATGGTGATTAGATCTGATCTAAAGTCTTGCACATCCTCTACATAGTACACCGAGGCTCCGCAATAGATGTAAATATAGGATGCAATCCTCTCCAGCATATGTGTAAGTGGCAGATAAGAAAGAATCTTTGGCTGCTCTATCCTGGTAGTATCAAAAGGCATGTACAAATCTGACGCAATGGTATTCGAAGCCAGGTTCAAGTGCGTTAACATCACCCCTTTTGGAACTCCTGTAGTACCAGAGGTATAATTGATGTTTGCCAAATCATCAGGCTCGATGGCGTTTCTTAATTCATCCAATAAGTTAGGCTGGTCTTTATCTAAAGCCCTTCCCATTTCCATGACTTCCTCAAAACCTTTAAGCTTTTCGTGTACAGAAGGCTGGATGCTAATAATCGCCTGAATCGTTTCAATCTCTTTAATGAGAGGTTTGGTTTCTGCAAACATCTCGTCGTTAGAGATGATGTGCACCTTTGCCTCTGAATTCTCAAGTATATATTTGATTTGATCAGCAGGCTGGGTAGTATAAATTGCCACATTTACCGCACCAATAGAAAGAATAGCCTGGTCGCAGATTAACCATTCCGTACTATTTTCAGAATGGATAGAAACCCGATCCCCCTTCCTTACACCGAGCTCATATAACCCCAAAGCAAGACTGCGAACTTTTTCCCTGAACTCGTCCACACTCGTTTCCAGCCATTTACCTTTGCGTTTTACCGCAGATAAAATCCCTAATTTATTTTTCTTCATACCCTCTTCCAGCATTAAGGGTACTACTGTCGGTTCATATTTCATATTTTGCACTGGGTTGTTACTATGTATCGGTAGATACACTTTCGCCTAAAAACATGAAAGCGATTCCACCAAATAAATACTCAACTTAACACTGTTAAGCAAGCAATGATTATAGAAGAATCAATCAAAAAAAAAGTAGAAGGGTTCCTTACCAAGAATATTGAAAATATGGGAACTACAATCGGAATTAAGTTTTTAAAAATCAGCCGGAAAGAAATGGTCGCAGAAATGCCTGTAGATCATCGAACCGTTCAACCTTTTCGAGTATTGCATGGTGGAGCTTCGGTAGCTTTATCCGAAACTCTGTGTTCAGTCGGAGCCTGGATTCACCTTCCCGAAGGGAAAACTGCTGTTGGTATTGAGATCAATGCCAACCACCATAGACCGGTTTTTGAAGGTGGAAAAGTAACCGCGACTGCCACTCCCATCCAGATTGGAAAAACTATCCATGTTTGGGAAACCAAGATAGTTGATGAGAGAGGGAAGTTAGTTTGTACATCTCGTTGTACGCTAGCAATTATTGAAAAACCATGACCCAATATTTCTTATTCAATAATGCTTCGATATCTGAGAAGAAAGATTTTATAAATACTGTTTCTGAAAATTTTCTGGTTTCAATTAAGAATGAAGGTTTTCTTATAACGAACAAACATGAAGATTTCACGTTTTTTGTAGCCATCGAAGATTATGGATTTTACACCTCACGCACAGGCAACTACTTCTATTTTCTTGGACTATTTATTGAAGAGGCTACAGGTAGATTTGGAGATATAAGAATAAAAGATAAATAAATTATGTAGTCCACTACATTTTTAATACATTTATGTAGCCAACTACATAAATGTATTCTATGACACCATTTATCAAAGATTTAGGAGTTTATTCTCTAGCCATTCGCCTTAAGCAGCTTCATGAAACGATGGTTCACAGTGCCCGTTCTCTGTATAAATCCTTGGATTTAGACATCGAACCAAACTGGCACCTCATTTTCAAATTACTACAAGAACACGAAGAGCTGTCGGTAACTGAAATTGCTGAAGCCATTCAATTCTCTCACCCATCAGTAATCTCTATTATTGGAAAAATGAAGGAAAGAGGGTTCCTGTTAACCAGAAGTGATCCATCAGACTCGCGAAGGCAATTAATATCACTTAGCGAAGCAGCTAAAGAAAAACTCCCTGAATTTGAAAAAGTTTGGGATGCAAGTGCCGTAGTTATTGAAGAGATGCTCCCTAAGGATGTGGACTTTTACCAAATCCTGGATTCTATGGGAGAATATTTTATGGAAGAAAGTTATGAGTTAAGAACCCTGAAACAACTGTCTAATGATCAAAAATAGTCTGGATTTCTCCCCTGAGGATTTTAAAACATTGCTTGAAAAAAGCACCGAATTGGTGCTTGAAAAGTTTGAGAACCTATCCGAAAAGAAAGCGTTCTATTCACATCCACAAAAAGAGTTCGAAGCCTGGTTTGATGAAACCCTTCCTGAAGAGGGTATGCCCGCTGAGGAACTGCTAGAACTAACAAAAAGCAAAGTCACAGATGTGGCTACTGATAACCTGGGCCGGCACATGTATGCCTATGTAATGGCTGGAGGTAATCAGCTTGGGATAATCGGAGAGTTTTTAGCAGCTACCATAAACCAAAATATGGGAAAATGGCACCTTGGCCCATCTGTAGCTGAAATGGAAAAACGTATAGTACAATGGGGTTCAGACATTATCGGCTATGGGGATAATATTGGAGGTGTGTTGGTTAGCGGAGGCTCGGCAGCTAATCTAACAGGCTTAACTGCTGCCAGGAATATCTTCTTTCAAAAAAGAGGAATCCGAGAAAAGGGATTATTTGGGCAAAAACCTTTTGTTGTTTATGCTTCAAAAGAGGTACATGGCTGTATCGATAAAAGTGTTGATATGCTTGGAATCGGCACCTCACACTTGAGAAAAATTGAAACGAATCCTGATTTTACTATTAACCTGGAAGCCCTCAAGCAGCAAATAGAAGCAGACATTAAGCAGGGATTAGAGCCTTTCTGTATTGTTGGAACTGCCGGAACCGTAAATACCGGAGCAATTGATGATTTAGACAGCCTTGCAGCTATTACTAAGAAATATGGATTATGGTTTCATGTAGATGGAGCTTATGGAGGTCTAGCCTCAACCCTGGAATCCTTAAAAACAGATTACAAAGGACTGGAGTTAGCAGATTCTGTAGCCATAGATTTTCATAAATGGTTGTATGCCCCTTTTGGAGTTGGATGTACCCTGGTTAAAAATTGGAGTGTACTAAAAGACACCTATTTCAAAAAGGCAGATTACCTTGATACCGGCCTTGAGGATGAAGGGAGATTAGATTTTAACGAACACACGTTTCAGTTATCCCGATCGGCAAGGGCTTTAAAAGTCTGGATGTCGGTAAAAGGATATGGAATGAAAAGAATCAGACAGATGATCCAAAAGGATATTGATCTCACCGACTACCTTTCTGATAAAGTAGAAGAGGCCAATGACTTTGAGTTAGTAGCACGATCTAAACTTGCTGTTTCCTGTTTCAGGTTTACAGGTAATCTAAAAACGGAGGAAGAAATCGTCGAGTTAAATAATCGGTTAATCCCTGCTTTAGAAGAAGATGGTCGGGTATTTATTACCGGAACACGATTGAATGGAATGTTTGTAATCCGTGCATGTGTTATCAATCACCGCAAACAAAAAGAAGATATAGACTATCTAATAAAGGTTATTAGAGAAGTAGGAAATAACATTATCAATGGAGATTAGAGAAGCAAAAAAAGAAGATCAAAACCAGGTTTGGGAAATTATTCAATCCGTTATCTCAACTGGTGATACCTATGTCTTCAACCCTGATTCTTCGAAAGAAGAAATGATCAACTATTGGTTTAAACACGGCACAATGACGTATGTAGCCGAAGAAGAGGGTGAGATTATAGGCACCTTTATTCTCACTGAAAATCAGCCCGGCTTAGGTTCTCATATTGCTAATGCATCTTATATGGTAAAACCAGAACACCGCGGAAAAGGAATTGGACGCAAGCTTGGAATCTTTTCTATAAACCTGGCAAGAGATATCGGCTTCTTATCCCTCCAGTTTAACATTGTAGTTAAGACAAATACAGGTGCTATTAAACTTTGGAAAGAATTGGGTTTCGAAGTTATCGGGGAAATTCCTGATGCTTTTGACCACCAGGAATACGGGCTGACCAATGCCTACATAATGTCGAGGAAGCTCTAAACCTTCTTGGTCATCCTAAGCATACCTGCGAAGGATCTAAGCGGATAGTAAGCAGATAAGATTCTTCGGTGGCAGCCTCAGAATGACTTTTAAAGTGCTTAATTACAAAGGCAGATTATCGTGCTTTTTCTTTGGCACTGAATCCACTTTATGCTGAGTAACCTCCAGCATCTTAATAAGCTTTTCCCTGGTTTCGGAAGGAAGAATTACATCATCAATAAAGCCTCTTGCTGCTGCTTTATAGGGATGTGCAAATTCCTCTGCATACTGTGCTTCCAATTCTTTTTGCTTGACTTCTGGGTCATCAGCAGCTGAAATTTCTCGTCGGAAAATAATCTCCACCGCTCCTTTAGTTCCCATGACTGCAATCTCGGCAGTAGGCCAGGCCACATTATAATCAGACCGAATATGCTTGGAGTTCATTACATCATAAGCTCCACCATAGGCTTTTCTGGTGATTACCGTCATCTTAGGAACAGTGGCTTCACAGAATGCATAAAGCAGCTTCGCTCCGTGTTTAATGATGCCTCCCCACTCCTGATCAGTTCCCGGAAGGAAACCAGGAACATCTTCAAATACAACCAATGGGATGTTGAAGGCATCACAGAAACGAACAAAGCGAGCTCCTTTCAACGAAGATCTAATATCAAGTACTCCAGCCATTGATAGTGGTTGGTTGGCTATAATCCCAACACTTTTACCCCCTAAACGAGCAAAACCAACTATTATACTTTCTGCATAATCCTTGTGTACCTCAAGGAAAGAGTCTTTATCTACAATACCTTGAATAACCTCATGCATGTCATAAGGCTTATTTGGATTGAGAGGAACAATATTTTCTAATGCCTCTGCTTTTGATGCGTCAGGATCTTTACTCTCAATAACAGGAACCTTCTCTTCACAGTTTTGAGGAACATAACTCATCAAGGTTCGAATTTGCTGGAGGCATACGGCATCATTTGGTGTTGAAAAATGTGCTACTCCTGATTTTGTATTGTGAGTAACCGATCCACCAAGTTCCTCCGAGGTAACCTCTTCATGGGTTACTGTTTTCACCACATTTGGACCAGTTACAAACATATAGCTGGTGTTTTCAACCATAAAAATAAAATCGGTAAGCGCCGGACTATACACCGCTCCACCAGCACATGGCCCCATAATAGCTGAGATTTGTGGAACTACCCCGGAAGCCATTGTATTCCTCCAAAACACCTCTGCATATCCTCCCAGAGAGGTAACTCCTTCCTGGATTCTTGCCCCGCCGGAATCATTCAAACCAATAAGAGGTACTCCGTTCTTCAAAGACAGATCCATGATTTTGCAAATTTTCTCTGCATGAGTTTCAGAAAGGGAGCCTCCGAAAACGGTAAAATCCTGGCTAAATACATACACAGGTTTGCCATGAACTTTTCCAAAGCCGGTTATCACCCCATCTCCAAGATATTTTTGCTTCTCTAAGCCGAAAGCTGAACTACGATGAGTTACAAAAGCATCTATCTCTTCAAAACTTCCTTTATCTACTAATAAATCGATACGCTCTCTGGCAGTTAACTTTCCCTTTTCGTGCTGCTTGGCAATTCGAGCTTCTCCACCACCCTTTAATGCTTCTTTTCTAAGCGAGAGCAAACGCTCTACTTTTTCATTCGATTCCATCCAACTCCTTATGTATTCCGTGGTTTATTAAAGTACTGATGCATGCGATCGGTAAAATCTACGGTTGCACCTGAGAACATGTCTACATCGTTCTTTGCAAAAATTTCTTCCTGAATAAATGTTGAGGTTTCTTTCCAGGTTTCAAAAGTACTAAGAGCGTTTAGTGCATCTTCATACTCTCCGGATGATTCGTTAAAGATTACCTCGATAAACTCGTCTCTTCGGCTTTCCAGTATATCCTCTAACTCTTTCCGAACCTCGGTTGAACCTGATACCTCTGCTTCTTCCTCAAAAATAGATGACTCTTCCATTGCCCCTTCCACTTCAATTTCTTCTTCAAAGGATTCAGCAATGTCCGATTCTAATTCCTGTTCCCGTTCTGCACTCCTTTCCCCACCCATCAGGACATCCATTTGATCCTGATTCAAGAATTGAGCCCACATGGGTTTTTCCTCCCCTTCTTCAACCTGTTCTTCATCTTCTGCTTCTGGAGTTTCTTCAAATGTATCTGCTAGATCAGGAGATTCTACTTCCAAGACTTCTTCTGTTTCCTCCTCAATAATATCAACAGGTAGATCTTCTACTGCTTCCATTTCTTCTTCAGTATTTTCAATTCCATCAAAAGAAGTCTTGGCCTGGTCAAGAATAGATATCAGGTTATCCCTGAATTCGGTATTAATTTCATCATTAGGGTCTCTTTTAATGCTCTCTGCTATTTCTTCCGAAGTTTCCAATATTCCCTCTTCCTCCTTCCCTTCCGTTCCTAGTGAGAATAGTTCATTTAGAGAGTTGCCCTCATCATAATCATTTAACCCAATAACTCCTTCGCTGGCTATATCTGATAGCAGTTCTGACATTTCATCGTCCGACAGTCCACCTTCGGAATACTGATCAGCAAGTGAAGTATCCTCTTGTGATTCATCACCAGGTACATATTCATAATTACCAAAAAAGCTTTCTATTAAACTATGTTCAGAGGCATCCTCTTCTGAAATTTTCTCGATCTGTTCGGTAGCCAGCTTTTCATTTTTAGCATCAATAGATTCAGATTTTCCGATTGAAGTAAAATCCACAAAACCTTCTGATGAAATAATTTCTATAAATACAGCTTTATCCAGTAAGTCGGTTCGCCCCTCAAATTTACTTGCCATCCCATAGAGACCTTTATCCTCAAAAAATGTGGCCAGAAGTCTAGGTTCGACTTGCCCACCAAAAAGTTCAAAGAGCTGCTCTAATTTCTGAGCCCAATCATTTGCAGAATAGGAAGTAACTAACTTCTCATCCAGTTTATGAATAAGGAGCTTGCAGCGTTCTTTAGTGAGCGTATCGAGGTTTCTCTTCCTCATGTATAGGGGAATGGCTGTTCCGAAGTGCTTGTAGATCGTTAAGGTTGCACACCTGGACTCGACTTCCTCTATGGGCAGTTCCTCATCTTCTCTAAATAGGTATTCAGCCATATTCTTCCGAGGCTCAATGAATACCATAATTATTCCACTAATAATCGTTTGGATCACTTTATACAGCTCTGATTTTGGGATATGAGAAGAACTTATGGCCGATCTTAAATAATCTTCGAATGCCTGACTTACTAGTTTTGAATCTGCATCGAACCAGCTATTGGATTCTATCTTTAACTCTTCCTTAACCTTGTCTTCAAGAAATAAGCGAATTCTTTCTACTACAAACGATGGTATACCTGATTTCAATAATTCATTCGGTGTGTATTCCGATTTATCACTAGTAACCAGGCTAACCAAATGGTCAGATATTTGATCAATTATTTGCTGCATAGAGGATTAAAAATAGGATGTATACTATCCCTTTCCAATAAAGCTTAATCAGAAATCTAATAAGTTTTACAAACTAAAAACTTGTTCTTTTCTTAGGATTGATCTTGGTACCTTTAAACATGTTTCGTCTACAGGTTGAACAGCTTTCTAAAAACTACAATCGGCATAAAGTTTTTGATAATCTCAGTTTTTCCCACTCAAAAGGGGTACTGGGCATTTCCGGAGCTAATGGAAGCGGTAAATCAACACTCTTAAAATGCCTGGCTTTTTTACTCAGGCCTAAAACAGGAACCATTCTTTGGAGTAAAGATGAAGTCAATTATTCAAAGGAAAACTCCAAGACATTGATGGGATACTCAGCTCCTTATATCAATTTATACGATGAGCTCACCTTAATTGAAAACCTGCGATTCTTAAAAACAGTAAGTGGACTTTCAAACGATGTAGCCCCGATTCTTTCTCTTCTTGAATATGTTGAGATCGATAAGCTGGGAGACCACCTTTTTAAAAACTTATCAACCGGTCAGCAACAAAGAGCTAAATTAGCCGCCAGTTTGGTACGAAATCCTGAAATTCTATTCCTGGACGAACCTGGCTCTAATCTCGATACAAAAGGACACGCACTTGTAGAGAATATTGTAAAAGATCAAAATGAAGCTGGCACCTTTGTGGTAATAGCTTCCAATGATCCTGAAGAAATCAAACTGTGTGATCAGGTGATTCAGTTGCACGATTGAATCTTGGTTTTTTTACTTTCTCATCGTAAACATTCACCTTCAAAATATAGACCGTGATTTCACAGAACGATCAGGATTTAGCAACACTCATCCTCGAACACAGCACCCAACTCCAAAAAGGAGAAAATGTAATGGTGCAGCTAATAGGTTTAAATGGCATCAATTTATTGAGAACTCTGGTTGAGCAGATCAGAGATAAAGAGGCGCATCCTTTTGTGCAAATTGAGGATACCGAAACGCAACGATTACTGATCGAAAAAGGTGATGAAGGATTTTGGAAAAACCAGGCTTCGGTAGACCAATTACCTTTGATGAAGCAGATGGATATTTTTATTGGAATTCGCGCTTCAGAAAATATTTACGAAAATTCTCAGGCAAGTAAAGACGCCAACAAAGCTTATTCTGAGCATTTTCTTCATCCCGTTCACTTCGAAGAACGGGTAAATAATACGAAGTGGTGCATTATGCGCTACCCCTCTCCTTCTTTTGCTATGAATGCAAAACTGCCGACGCGTGAGTTCACCAAATTCTATTACGATGCCTGCCTGGTGGATTATGGAAAACTGAAAAAGGCAATGGATCCGCTTGAAGCTCGATTACGAAAAACGGATGTCATTCATTTAAAGGGCGAAGGAACAGATATCAGCTTTTCAGTCAAAGGCCAAAATTGGGTGCCTTGCTTTGGATCACATAATATCCCGGATGGAGAAATTTTTACTTCACCAATCCGCGATTCTGTAAATGGCTACATCACTTATGCCCCATCTGTGTATCAGGGTAAGCCTTTTGAGTTTGTGAAGCTGGTTGTAGAAAACGGAGTGGTTGTAGACTTTGAATCCTCCAATAATGAAGCTTTAAAAGACATTCTTGATACTGATGAAGGAGCACGCCGATTTGGCGAATTCAGCTTTGGCACAAACCCTGTGATTGAAAGTCCTATGTACGACATCCTGTTTGATGAAAAGATTTATGGCTCAAATCACCTCACACTAGGCAAAGACTATGAAATTGCTCCAAATGGGAATTCCAGTAATATTCACTGGGATTTAGTGTGCATCGGTGCTGATGTATATTTAGATGGAGAACTGGTTCGCAAAGGTCGTGAATTTGTTGTGGATGACTTAAAAGGATTGAATCCTAATCAACTGCTTTGATGAAAAAAATCTGCTTAATAGCTATTTCTTTTCTATTTCATTTACCTCAAGTTGCTCAAGCTCAACATGAGGACTTTACGACTTTTCTAGAAAAATTTCGCCAAGATGAGGCTTTCCAGAAATCCAGGCTTGTGGATTCGGTTAGAGTAGTTTACGCCACCGGCGATTTCCTCGAACAAAAGAATGGACATTTTTTACCAGAAATGGATCGCCTTTTAGTCTCAAAGGAAAACTGGATATTTGAAGCCCTTACTTTTCAAGAAAATACTATTGAAGAAGTCGAACTGGTAGAACCAAAACTTATCCGATTTCAAATCATTGGTGTAGACAACGGAATATTCATTACATGCTGGTTTTTGTCTATCCAAAACAAGTGGCATCTTAAAGGCTATGTCGACGATTCCACCTGATACTTACTAAATAATGAAGAAAACGATTATTCTATATGGTTTAGCACTTGCTCTCTTAGTGTTTCTGCTGGAGTATTTCGAGTATCGCTTCTTTGTTCGTGACCTCTCTACTGAATTCTACATTCTAATTATAG
The DNA here is from genome assembly GCA_003712055.1 of Balneola sp. NCBI lineage: Bacteria > Pseudomonadati > Balneolota > Balneolia > Balneolales > Balneolaceae > Balneola > Balneola sp. The sequence continues at coordinate 500,675 of RHLJ01000002.1, read as the reverse complement.
CGGTTCTGTTTACTGGACTTGGGCTCTGGTTAGGAAAAAAACTGACAGAACCAAAAACCGAACCCGTTTCCTTTCAAAAAAATGAAAAAGCCCTGGATTACCTTGGGATCAGTGAACGAGAACTTGAAGTACTAATCCTGGTTTCTGAAGGGCTTTCCAATCAAGAAATAGCCGGAAGACTTTTCGTATCCATCAACACGGTAAAAACTCATCTTTCCAAGCTTTACGAAAAACTGGGAGTAAAGCGGCGTACCCAGGCGGTAGAGAAAGCAAAGTCCCTGAAGTTGATTGAGTGATTTCTGCACCACTTTTTCATGTCATTCTGAGCGTAAGCGAAGAATCAACACACAATCCGAACTATTCGCAGTTGTGTTGATCCTTCGGCAGTAGCCTCAGGATGACAAAGAAGTAACAGTCAGAACCATTCAACCCAGAATGACCAAAAGGTGACCATTTCGCTCATCTTTTGGGATGATTTTATCAAAATCATACTTTCGGGTGACGGATTTAGCCTTGCTAATTCTTTTCTTAGTCGGCGGTAACACATAAACAAAACCAAACAACGATGAGGAAAATAATACTTGTTTACGGATCAATTGTAGGAGCAGTAATTATAGGAAGCATGACACTTGGAATTTATGCAGCCAGAGCTGGAGCTGACTCTTTCTTTGCATCTCAAACTCTTGGTTTCTCAATTATGGCCATTGGCTTTTCCATGATTTTTGTAGCCATAAAAAAATATAGAGATGAGACGCTGGGGGGTGTGATAAAGTTTAATACTGCGTTTAAAATCGGCCTGGGGATTTCATTAATCGCAAGCATCGTATATGTAATAGTATGGGAAATAAATCTATACGTAACCGATTATTCATTTATTGAAGATTATCCAAAATCGATAATTGAGAAGTCTATACAATCTGGAGCAACAGATGAAGAAATTGAAGCTTTGACAGAGCAAATGACGAATAGTATGGAAAATTATAAAAACCCTGTATTTCGTCTTCCCATCACTTTTTCTGAGATTTTTCCTGTAGGCTTAATAATCTCTCTAGTAGGAGCTTTCTTATTTAGAAATCCCAACTTCTTAGCATCAAAAGAACCTCAAACTCAATCTTAATACCATGGCCACAAAACCAACTACAGTAGACGAATACATCGATCAATTAGAAGGAGACCGTAAAGATGCGGTAACCAAACTACGCCAGGTAGTACTCGACAATCTCCCGGAAGGCTTTGAAGAATGTATCAATTATGGAATGATTGGCTATGTAGTGCCTCATAGCATTTTTCCTGATGGCTACCACTGCGACCCAAAACTTCCACTTCCTTTTTTGAATATAGCATCACAGAAAAGCCATATTGGATTCTATCATATGGGGGTGTATGCTGATGAAAATCTGTTGAAATGGTTTCAGGAAGAGTATAAAAACCTCGTTCCTACTAAACTAGATATGGGCAAGAGCTGTATTCGTTTTAAGAATACAAAGCATATTCCTTATGATTTAATGGGCGAATTAGTTTCCAAAATATCTGTTGAAGACTGGATCTCAATCTATCAAACTTCTATAAAACGGTAAGCTGGAGAATCCATGCTGTACGAGCGTATTCAGTCTCCGCCTTCCCTTTCCAAATTCATTGACTGTTTTTGGGTAATTGAAAGTGATGATACTACTGTACATCAGCAGAAGATTATTCCTGATGGATTTCCCGAAATCATTTTTCATTATGGAGATCCTTACAGAATCAATATTTCAGGAGAATGGAGCGCTCAATCCAATCAGTTACTGGCCGGCCAGATACGAAACCATTTCCTTTTGGAAAACACCGGCCGCTCCGGGATGATCGGAATCAAATTCAGGCCCCAGGGAATTACTACCCTTTTTGGTACAAATATGGAGCCCTTAACCGATGATGTGGTAGAGCTGGAGACAACCCTGCCTGGTCAGTTTGACCCCGTTTCAAGCATGCTCCTGGGAAAGGATCATTTCTCTAAAAAAATAACAGCACTAAGCTCATTCCTAGAAGACTCTGTCAATTCGAAAGAAACATCCGATCAGCTAATCGATAAGGTTCTTCAACTCATTTTTACAAGAAACGGAGTACTTTCTGTTTCTGAGATTGTTGATCAATTAGATGTGAGCGAGCGTAAATTAGAGCGATCATTCAAGAAATTTATTGGGCTGTCTCCCAAGTTTTATTGCCGAATCATTCGTTTTAACTACATCTTTAAACTGATCAAAGAACAAAAGCTGTCCTGGAGCGAATTGGCTTATCTAAGCGGGTATTATGATCAGTCTCACTTCATAAAAAACTTCCAGGAATTTACAGGTGAGGATCCTTCCAAATATTTCTTTGAAGAAGAAACTATGGCCAACTTCTTCTTAAACCGCCCTGTGGAAAAGTGATGTCGGTTTTTTCCAATACATATCAAACCCGGAGATTTAGCTTTTGGGCTATTCAAAAACCCAAAACTACTGATATGAAAACCACATTCTATTTAATCATCACTTTTCTATTTCTTTCCACACAACAGGTTAACTCTCAAACTCTAAACGATCTGGAATGGATGAGCGGTTATTGGACAGCTTCTGATAATGGCATGACCATGGAAGAAGTTTGGACTTCTCCTTCAGCAGGTATGATGCTGGGCTTGCACCGCGATACTTTTGCTAATGGCAGAGGTTCTTTCGAGTACCTTAGAATTGTACAAATCAACAACGAAATTCATTATGTAGCTAGTCTCGGAGGAGGACCTTCTACTTCTTTTAAGCTTAAAGAGGTTTCTGCAAATAAAGCTGTTTTTGAAAACCTAGAGCACGACTTTCCTCAACGCATTATTTACTCACTTGAAGAAAATTCCCTCACAGCTCGAATCGAAGATGAATCAGGTGAAAAAGGAATGCAATGGACTTGGAATAAGACAACTTTTAATCAAAACGAATAACATTATGATCCCTGAATTAGGTACCCACTCCACATCGCTTGCGGTAAAAGATATTGCTAGCTCAAAAGCATTTTATGAGAAACTAGGATTTGAAGCTCTAACCGAATATGGTTCAGTAGAGGAAAAATGGTTAATTATGAAGAGACAAGATGTTAAGATTGGCCTATTCCAGGATATGTTCGAAGAAAACATTATCACCTTCAATCCAACCAATGCGAGGGGTATCTATAAAGAGTTAAAAGCCGACGACTCCATTAATTTTATTATGGAGTCGGAATCGGTTAAAGATGAAAAAGGTCCTTGTCATTTTTGCATCACCGATCCAGACGGTAATCAAATCCTCATTGATCAACATAACGAGTGAGTAAGAAAATGAATACTGGAACTAATCCGATATCCTTTTTTGAGATTGGCTGTAGTAACCAAAGTGAAACTTCTGCTTTTTATGAAGCTTGTTTTGACTGGAATATTGCAAAAGCAGACAATATGGATAGCATTGATACCAAGAATGAGGATAGTATTAATGGATTCATCACCTCATTAGTTACCGAAATTGACCACTATGTGTTGTTCTACATCCAGGTTGATGATATTGAAAAAGCTCTTGAACGCATTGAAAATGCTGGGGGAACGACTAAAGTCCCACCTATTGCGCTACCCAATGGGCAACGCTTTGCCTGGTTTAACGACATTGCCGGCAACACACTAGGAATAATCACTAAACCAACACCACAATGAAACGAAGAGTAACCGGAATCGGAGGAGTCTTCCTGAAAGCAGATGACCCAAAGGCCACAAATGAATGGTATTTAAAACACCTTGGAATAAAAACAGGACAATGGGGAGGAACCTTTGAATGGCGCCACGGAGGTGATGAATCAAAAAAGGGGTTCACTGCCTGGAGTATTTTTAAAAGCGATACTACTTATACCAATCCAAGCACAAAAGATGCAATGATCAATTACCGCGTTGAAAACCTTGAAGAGCTTCTGGCTACTCTTAGAGAAGAAGGCGTAGAAGTAGTTGGAGAAATGGAGTCCTTCGAATACGGAAAATTTGGATGGATCATGGATCCGAATGGATACAAGATAGAACTCTGGGAACCCAATGATGAAGAGTATGAAAAGATGGGAACTGATGATGCGTTGAATCTTATGGGGTAGTCTTATAAACTAACTTTCACCTTCTTTATATAGTTAGGATTCTTATACTTGGCGATCAATAATTTAGCCATGTCGAATCCTGCAGACACCCAAAAAATCCAGGTAAAAAATATCGCGTTTACCGCTTCGGTAATCATCGCTGTGGCTTGGGCGCTTATATTCCCCACTCATTTTACAAGTTGGGGAGATTTCAAATTAAGCGCTCTTATTATTCCCCTATTGATGGCAATCATGTTTGGTATGGGTACTACCATGAGTATCAAAGATTTTGCAGGAGTAATTAAAATGCCTCGGGCTATTTTGGTTGGTTTACTTTGTCAATTCTCAATAATGCCTGTTATTGGCTTCTTTTTAGTACTGGTAGCCGACCTTCCAGCTGAAATAGCTGCAGGAGTAATATTAGTAGGTTCATCACCTAGTGGACTTGCTTCAAATGTAATGAGCTTTATTTCCAAGTCTAACCTGGCCCTTTCCATTACTCTTACCGCCTGTGCCACGGTTATAGCTCCTTTTTCCACGCCTTTGCTCATGAAATTGTTAGCCAGTAGCTATGTTCCCATTGATGCATTAGCCATGCTTTGGAGCATTACTAAAATTGTACTCTTACCCATCATAGGAGGCTTAATCTTCAATCATTTCTTATATGAGCGTTTTAAAATCTTCGAAAAGATTATGCCCATTTTTTCAATGGCGGGCATCACGTTCATCATTGCAATTATCACAGCGTCAGGACGAGATTCGATACTCTCTATTGGGTTCCTATTAATTGGTATTGTTCTTCTTCATAACTCAATTGGTTATGTATTGGGGTATGGATTAAGTACACTACTTGGAATGGATAAAAAATCAGCCAGAACCATTGCATTTGAAGTTGGTCTCCAAAACTCGGGACTGGCTTCAGGAATCGCAGTTGAAATGGGGAAGATCGCAACAATGGGATTGGCTCCTGCCTTATTCAGCATTATCCAAAATATTACTGGTTCCATTCTTGCAGCCTTCTGGAGAAAGGAAAAGTAATTGTTAAGCCTGGCGGATATTTGTTAAGAACTTGTAAAATCGTTCAAAAAAGCGATTTTGTTTGTCACTTTTTTTGGATTCCTCTCGTCATACAGTCGGTCATCAGAAATCACAAGAGGATCATTATCATGGAATTTTCAAAATACATCATCACCATCGTTCTTGCTATAACTCTATTTGGAATACTCGGAGGATTTGAATCCGGAATCTCTATGGCAGAAATGACCATTAGAGCTGTACTTACCGGACTTATTTTTGCGGCCTTGTTAGTGTTAAAAGAGGCAAAGACAGCACTCTTTAACAAGATTAGTTAGTTAGAAAACCTATCGTAAATTAATGGTTTCGTTCCTGACCGAGCGAAACCTTTTTTATTTCCATTCGTGCTTAGAGTGTTGCAACAAATTTTCTAGTCATGAAAAACTCTAAAGCTATCTTCCTTGTTGGCGCTGCTATTCTATTTCTATGGATCATTGGTGGATTTAATCCATGGATAAGCTGGGAACAACGCCTGTTTAAAATTGTCATAGTGGGTATCCTTACCTGGGTGGCATGGATTCTAAAAAACTCAAAAAAGAAAGGCAGGCGAACTACCGGGTTAATCGTGGTATTACTTCTTGCAACGGGAGCTGCTTTTGCAGAGCCTTATGCTTCACACCTTTTATTTGATCACCATCATCACACCTTCGATTTTGTAAAAGGGAAGAACCATTACCATTTCTCCAGCTGCAATAGATAAATAAATCGAAGAAAGATTTTATAATCTCGAAATAAACCTTTTCATTAGTGCTCAAATTAAATGATGCACTTTATGAAATCTTTCTATCTCTTCTGTATTCTTTTTCTTCTTCTATCTATTCCAGTTGATGCACAAAAAGCTGTGACAACTGGTCCGGAAAACGGTTCTCTGGTTATAGTTGGTGGAGGGCGTATGCCGGATAGTGTTATAGAAAAATTTATGGAATTAGCAGGTGGACTGGATGCTCCCATCGTAGTAATCCCAACTGCATCAGGTTCAGATAACATCACTCAAAACTCGGGAGGAGCACAGGCCTTAAGAAATTTTGGAGCAACTAATGTTATCGTATTACATACTCGTGACCCGAAAGAAGCTGATACAGACGCTTTCATTGAGCCTCTTAAAACAGCGGCAGGTGTATTTTTTGGAGGTGGCCGCCAATGGAGGCTTGTTGATGCCTACGCTGGTACTAAAACGGAAGCAGCTTTTTGGGAAGTTCTTGAACGAGGTGGAGTAATCGGAGGGTCTTCTGCAGGTGCTACTATTCAGGGCTCTTATTTAGCAAGAGGAGATACCAGAACCAACCAGATTATGATGGGAGATCATGAAGAAGGATTTGGCTTTGTAAAGAATATCGCTATTGACCAACATGTAATTGCCCGAAACCGTCATTTCGATATGTTTGATATTCTTAAAAACCGCCCTGAGTTATTGGGAATTAGTGTAGATGAAGGAACAGCTGCAGTAGTTCAGGGTAACCAATTCGAAGTAATTGGTGATAGCTACGTCATCATTTTTGATGGGACTTTCTGGTCAAGAGAAGGAAGCTCTCAGAAGACTCTTCCTCCTAGCAGTGAGCTTTTCTACTTCCTCCGATCAGGTGATAAATATGACATGGAAAACCGCACTGTAATTGATGACTGATATCACTTTACGCCCGGCTACTCTTGAAGACATTCCCATATTGCAACATTGGGATGAACAACCTCATGTAATTGCTGCTTCCGGAGAGGATGATGAATGGGAGTGGGAAGAAGAAATAGCCAAAGATTCTCCCTATGTAGAATTATTCATAGCCATGTTGGGAGATCACCCTATTGGAATGGTTCAAATCATTGATCCTGCAAATGAAGAAACTCATTACTGGGGAGAAGTAGAGCAGGACCTTCGTGCTATAGATATCTGGATAGGCGAAGCCGATGATTTGGGAAAAGGTTATGGCGCTCAAATGATGAACCTTGCATTCGATCATTGCTTCTCTAACCCTAAGGTAACCGCAATTATCATCGATCCTTTAATTACCAATACAGATGCAATAAGGTTCTATAAACGCCTTGGCTTCAAGTTTGTGGAATACCGCACTTTTGGTGAGGATGAGTGTATGGTGATGAGGTTGGAAAGAAAAAACTAGATTTAACCTGATCTCAAATACTGAAAAACTTCCTCTACACAAATGTCTAAGTGTTTCTTTATTTCATGTTCCCAAAAACGAAGAACATGATAATCCATTTCTTTTAGTTGTCTATTGTTTTCCCTATCTCTCTGCATATTTCTTTCAATCTTTGGAATCCAAAATTCTCTATTTGACTTGATTGACTTTTTCTTTTCTTCCCAATTATATCCATGCCAGAACTCGCCATCGATAAAAATTGCAATTTTTTTGGATTTGTTAGAGATATCTGGTCTCCCAGGTAAGCCTTTGAAATCAATACGATACCTAAACCCAAGCTCATAAAGAGACTTCCGGAGAATAATTTCAGGCTTAGTGTTCTTTCGTTTTATTTTTGACATAAGCCTGCTTCTATCTTCAGTTGTATAAAACCCACTTGATTCTTCAAATCTAGGAACTTTAATAGGTTCTTCTTGATACTTAATTGACATTTCCTGTATTGAGCTTTACATATTTAATACATATTATAACCACGTTATTAAACATTACACATGGTTATGAAAGATTACTATACTATTTCGGAAGTTGCAGACTTGCTTGGTAAAAGCAAAGAAACTCTTAGAAGATGGGATAATAATGGAAAATTAGTTGCTGTAAGAGAGCCAATGAGCAACTATAGAGTCTACAAAAAAGAACAGTTAAAAATATTTGATGAACTAGACTTCCTATTTAATAACCATGAAAATGGGAATAAAAAAGAACCTGATAATCAATACTCAGTTTTAGAGTTATTTGCTGGAGCAGGCGGTTTAGCTTTGGGTTTAGAAAAAGCTGGACTGAATTGTGCTGCACTAAATGAAGTTGATCATTGGGCAGCAGAGACATTACGAATCAATAGACCAAACTGGCATGTAATTGAAGACGATATTAAAAATGTATCTTTCAAGTCTTACAGAGGAAAAGTTGATGTTGTAACTGGTGGATTTCCTTGTCAGGCATTCAGTTATGCTGGAAAAAAATTAGGGTTCGAGGACGCTAGAGGCACCTTATTCTATGAGTTTGCTAGAGTTGTTGACGAAACGCAACCAATTCTTTGTGTTGCAGAAAATGTCCGCGGCCTTTTGAATCACGATGGAGGAAATACATTAGAAGGAATGAAATCTGTACTTGATGAGATTGGGTATAAGCCATTAAATCCTAGAATATTAAAAGCCATATTTTATAACGTTCCTCAGAAAAGAGAACGGTTAATATTGGTAGGTATTAGAAAAGACATTGAAATAGATTTTAATTACCCAAAACCCTATAAAAAAATATATACACTAAGAGATGCATTAAAAAAGGGAGAACTTTTTGATACTGATGTCCCAAGTTCAGAAGGCTCTTCATACCCTCAAAGGAAAAAAGAAATATTAGATCTTGTCCCTCCCGGGGGATATTGGCGAGACCTTCCAATTGATTTACAGAAGGAATACATGCAAAAGAGCTTTTATCTTGGAGGAGGGAAAACAGGAATGGCAAGAAGAATTAGCTGGAGCGAACCAAGTTTGACTCTTACTTGTAGCCCTGCTCAAAAACAAACAGAACGCTGTCATCCTGAAGAAACCCGCCCTTTTACTGTTAGAGAATATGCAAGGATCCAAACATTTCCTGACAACTGGAAATTTGCTGGATCAGTAACAAATCAGTATAAGCAGATTGGGAATGCTGTCCCTGTAAATCTAGGAAGGGAACTTGGGTATTCAATCATTGAGTTTCTTAATAGAACATACGAAACGTATCGTTTTAGCGAACAGGTTTTTAACTCTAGACAAGCAACTCTTTCACTTTAAATTAGGTTTGCTGCTCGAATTTCGGATACAAGCTTATGATAGGCGCTTTGAAATGAATCACTGAAAGGCATACTGTCAATTAAATCATCAATTGATGAAATAAGCTCACCATAAAAAGATGGATATCCTGTAATTCTTTCCCAAAACTCCTGTCCAATAATGACTGGGTATCTTTCATCTATACGCAAATAATGAGCACTTAATTGATCTTTGTCACCGTACATTATTCCAACAACAAGATCATTATTGCTAAAATCTTTCGAACTATTTGCTCTAGCCAAATTTGCGACCTTATCAAATTCGCTCAGCATTGGATCAACATCTTTGGAATTGATAGTATTTGGTCCAGATTTTAACTGACAATATTTATCTCTACCATCTAGCTTATCCTGATATTCTATGTCCATCCCTGGGATTAGTGATCCTTTAACAAGCCCTAAATCAACAAGCATTTTTTGAAATTTACTTCCAAATGAGCCAGTTATTGAAGTACCCAAAGCCCTTGGGTAAAAAAGAGCTTTAGCAATTCCCTCTTCAGTAATCCCACTCTCTATAAGTTGCGAAAGGTACTTAACCAGTATTGGATTGATCTGATAACTAGATAATTTTGCGTGTTTATTAATCAAATTCTCTTGATGCACTTGAGCAATATTTTCATCAAAATATTGAACTATCTCATCAATTAACTTTTGCTTATCCATACCCTAACTTAAGACATTAGAATATTAATACCTTAAATTATTCCTCCACCCACTCTTCTACATCACTTACAACTTCAGCAAAAGCGATCTCTTCTCCGGATTTGTTTAGAGCTGCTTCATACTTGATAGGAGCATCAGAGTCTTTCATAATCAGCTGAGTAGCAAGGGTATTGGTGATATGCTGTTGAATTACTCTTTTCAAAGGACGTGCTCCATATACCGGATCATATCCCCGGGTAGCTAGCCAATCCTTCACTGAGTCTGGGATTGTGAGTTTGACCTTATTCTTCTCCAGTAACTGATGAACTCGTTTCAACTGGATATCTACAATCTGACGAATATGTTCCTTTCCTAATGGATGGAATACAATAATGTCATCTACCCTGTTCAGGAATTCCGGTCGAATGGTCAACTTTAACTGGTCAATTAATTGCTGCTGAAGCTTCTCGTATTGTTCGTCACTAAGCTCACCTTTGCTCTTCTCCATTTCATTCACAATTAAATGAGAGCCGATGTTGGAAGTCATAATGATGATGGTATTCTTGAAATCGACAGTTACCCCTTTGTTATCGGTCAGCCTTCCTTCATCCAAAACCTGAAGCAGGATATTAAATACATCAGGATGTGCTTTTTCGATTTCGTCTAACAAAATCACTGAGTAAGGATGTCTGCGAGCCGCTTCGGTAAGCTGCCCGCCTTCATCATAGCCCACATATCCCGGAGGAGGTCCAATTAATCGGCTTACACTATGTTTTTCCATGTACTCGCTCATATCAATTCGAATCATTGCATTTGCATCATTGAATAAAAACTCAGCAAGTGATCGCGCCAATTCGGTTTTTCCTACCCCTGTTGAACCAAGGAAAAAGAAAGAGCCAATAGGCCGGCCTTCGTCTTGTAATCCTGCCCTTGATCGACGAACTGCATTAGCTACCGCTTCAATTCCTTTATCCTGACCAATTACTCTTTTGTGAAGCTCTTCCTCAAGTAGCAATAACTTCTGGCGTTCGCTTTCAAGCATACGCTTCACTGGGATACCTGTCCAACGAGCTACAATATCAGCAATATCTTCCCCGTCCACTTCTTCTTTGAGCAATGCTTTTCGCTCCTGCATTTCATCCAACTGAACCTTTGCTGCTTCCAGATCTTTTTCTAATCGGGTGATGGTACCATAACGAAGTTCTGCTACTTTTTCATAGTCCCCCGAACGCTCCGCTTTATCAGCTTCATTTCTTGTGGTTTCTATGGCTTGTTTAAGTTCACGCGCTTTTTGAATGAGATCACGTTCCTGCTCCCATTGCACACGCATACTGTTGCGCTCTTCTTCAAGATTAGCCAGTTCTTTCTCAATCCCTTTAATCTTGGATTGATCTTTTTCTCGCTTAAGTGCCTCTCTTTCAATTTCTAATTGGCGGATTTGGCGTTCAATGCCGTCTAACTCCTCTGGAAGAGAATCTATTTGCAATCGTAACCTCGAAGCCGCCTCATCAATTAGGTCGATGGCTTTATCTGGAAGGAAGCGATCTGAGATATAACGGTGAGAAAGCTCGGCAGCAGCTATAATGGCTGCATCGGTAATTCTTACCCCATGGTGTACCTCATATCGTTCTTGTAATCCACGAAGGATAGATACCGTATCCTCAACCGAAGGCTCACCAACTAATACCGTCTGTAATCTTCGCTCAAGTGCTTTGTCTTTTTCGATGTATTTCCGGTATTCATCAAGGGTTGTGGCACCAATTGCATGCATCTCTCCTCTTGCAAGTGCTGGCTTCAAAATATTGGCTGCATCCATGGAACCTTCTGCTGAACCTGCTCCAACCAGTGTATGGATTTCATCAATAAAGAGAATTAATTCTCCGTCAGATTCTGTTACCTCTTTCACTACTGCCTTTAATCGTTCTTCAAACTCACCTCTGAATTTAGTCCCGGCAACCAAAGCTCCCATATCTAGAGCCACAATGCGTTTTGACTTAAGCCCTTCGGGAACATCTCCTCTTACAATCCGAAGTGCCATACCTTCGGCAATAGCAGTTTTACCCACTCCTGGCTCACCAATAAGTACAGGATTGTTCTTGGTGCGGCGGGTAAGGATTTGCATTACCCTTCGAATTTCCTGATCCCGACCAATTACGGGGTCCAGTTTATTTTTCTCCGCTAATTCGTTTAAATCCCTGGCATATCTTTTAAGCGCTCCATAGCGGCTTTCCGCATTGGGGTCGTCCACTGTTTGGCCTCCTCGAACATCATTGAGCACCTTAAGAATATTATCTTTAGTAACACCTTGGTCATTTAAGACATCGGCGATCTCTCCTTTGGTCTGGACCAAACCTAATAACACATGTTCAGAACTGATATACTCATCGCCTAGTGCCGTCGACTCTTTTTGTGCTAAATCAAATGCTTCTTTGGCTAATGGAGAAAGATATTGACCAGATACAGAAGCACCCTGTACTTTTGGAAGCTTTTGAAGGGAAGCATCTGTACTTACTTCTACTACTTTTAAGCTGGCTCCTAGCTTGTTAATCAATGTGATTACGATATTATCTGCATCTATCAGAAATGCTTTTAAAACGTGAGCTGGTTCCAATGCCTGGTTGTTTGAAGACTGGGCTAGTTCCAACGCCTTTTGGATGGTCTCCTGAGCTTTGAGAGTGAATTTATTTAAATTCATAGTGTTCGATCTTTACTTCTTTTTTCCACTATTAATGTCTAAAATCATGCCCGGATTGAGCTTCTGACGGAATTGCAGGATTACTACTCATTCTTAGCTGGTACTTAGATTTTCTTCAAACCTTTTCTAAAAATCTTCTTCATCAATGAAAACTTCTTTCTTAATGATTTGCTTCCTGGTACCCACAATAGGTTTATCCCAAGAAAGTGTAGGCTTCCAAAATAAAGCAGACTTTCAAAAACTTATTTATTACCGATTACCTGAATGGGGATACAAAAACTTCTATCTTTCCACGGGGCATTTGAGGTATGATTGGAGAAATACAAATACAACTAATGAGATTCCTGATCCCTTTTCCTCTGGATCTGATAGTGAATTCGCAAATAGTGTTTCTAATTTTAATATTAATCTTACTCCCCATTTAACTCTTTTTAGAGAAAGCGAACAACGAGTTTACCAATTAAACACCTCTTTTTCTGTATTCACACAAGTAACAAACACTGAGGATAAACAAGATTTCTTCTTCGGTGAAGATCATGAGAAAATAAAACTCAGAAATTTAGGTATTCAACCATCAGTATATTTTGACCTAAAGGAGTATATAGGTGAGAATTTTTTTATTTCTACTTCCTTAAATACAGACTTTCGGATCATAAGAAGTAAAAGAGATGAACAACAGGATTCTTTTGAAGAAAAGGATGTAACTATAAACCGAAGAATTAATGCATATCCTTCTTTTGGAATAGGTTTTGGCAGAGTACGAAATATTTCTCCGATACTACGCTCACTTAGATTAAACGAGCGTTATAAAGACCTGGGCAATAACTCTTTTTCAAGCGATGAAATAATAGAAGTTGCTGAATTATTCACCAAATACAATGGCTACCTACAACGATATGACCGCCCTTTAAAATATTTCTGGCAAGACATTAATGAAGCTTCAAATAATAAGCTCGACCAGCTTAATGCTTATGAATTATTCTTTTTAAACGATGTTTTTAATGAAAATCTAGGGCAGCGTTTCGAAGGAGCTGAAATAGAACTAGCAGGGTTTTATAGATATGAAAACCTGTTGAGAAGAACCGAGGATGAAAATAGAGTTCTCCAATTAAGAGATATAATAGTTGATAGAGAAGCCGGCTTTCGAGTTAATGCAAGGGCGTACAAAAATTTGAGTCTGGAGCATCAAATTAGTGCAGTTATAACAACATTTATTTCACTTCCACTCGAAAGAACCGACCCGGTTAATTGGAATTTTAATGGAACTAGTTCGATTGGTTGGCTTTGGAATATAGCCGATCAAATGATCATTAATACATTTAACAATACGTATTATCAAACTTCAGATATAAAAGATGATCCAGAATTAGAGGAAACTTACTTCGCAAATACTACTCAGAGTAGCCTTTCTTTTTTTATCGAGAACAGAGTCTCTATTTCGGCTGGAATATCATTTAATTACAACAGAAGATTTGTAATAACACGATCTCCTGATTTGCTGGAATCAACTACTCAAAACCATTTTTTTGGGTTCAACGTATCAGTTCGATATTATTTTGATAGAAACTTGTACTAGTTTTAGAAAGCTATAAATTGTAAAGATGGCTCCAACACTTTCTGAACTCCCGGAACTTTTTTACTCCTCTGAAACAGGTAAACCCATTGAGCATTGCCTGGTTTGCGAGAAATACCTGTTGGATAATGAGGAATATATTATCGAGAAAGCGTTTACAAATTATCCTGGATTAAATACAAGAGATCTGGTGTGGGAATTTGCTATCTGTATGGAATGCATGCAGACTCAAATGAAAGAATACTCCGAAGAATCAGAACAAAAAATGATGGATTATTTTCAATCGAACCTGGATTTTTCTGCTCATGAAGAATTAAAAAAGAACCAGGAATTTGATGTTGATAAGTGGCTTTCCCGGTGTGTAATTAAAGGTACTTCCATTGAAGAATGTGCTCAATATCAGATTAGCACACAATGCGTTGGTACTATGATGGTATTTGATCGTACTCCAATGATGATCTCAGGAAAAGCTATGGACGACATCATCCAATTAATGAGTAATGAAACGCTCGGGTTCTTCAATGATTTCCGAGATAAACACTTTCCTCCTCCTGAAGATTTGAGCCCCTTGTTCCGGGACAAAGATTTTGTTCTGATTTGATTTCTAGCTCCTTCTACTGGTCATCCCGGACTTGATCCGGGATCTGAAAAGGTAAAATCGTTGATCATGAGATATTTATTATTAGAGTAACCCCTTACAGATCCAGCATCGGGATGCGGGATGACGATAAAAAGTGGAGATTTAGCCTAGGACGAATATAGAAAATCAAAAAAGCCCAGATCATATCATGACCTGGGCCTTGGCTTTTTCGGGGTACAATAAAATCTTTGATTACTTAGAGTCTAAATGCGATAAATTGTTTCTGATTGTTGCGTTCAACAGTAAGTAAAACTGCTTCATCACCTTTGTTAACGCTTTTCTCAATCTCTTTGTAGAACTGCTCAGCGGTACTAACCTTTTTTCTCTTTACTGCTGAGATTACATCTCCTCTTTCCAGTCCTCGTTCAAACGCATTACTAGATTCTCTGATCTCTGTAACAACAACTCCTTCCTTATCATTCGATAAATTTAGTTGTCTTCTTATCTCAGGAGAAATCCCTGATACTTTGAAACCCAGTTTTTCATCAATGTCCTCGCTACCTGACGTATTAGAAGTTGTCTCTTCTCCTGGTCGCGTGCCTAAAGTTACAGTAATTTTCTTCTCGCTTCCATCTCTAATTACAGTAAGATCAACTTTTTTACCAGGTTTAAAACTTGCGATCAAGGTTCGGAATGCATTTGCATCTCCTGAGTTCAATAAATCACCATTTACAGCAATTATGATGTCTTCTTCCTGAAGTCCAGCAATGTCTGCAGGAGTATCCTCCTCAACACTAGCTACGAGGATACCTCTTACATTTTCAAGCCCAAGAGCCTCTGCCATAACCTGGTCAACGTCAGCAGGTAAAATTCCCAGATAGCCTCGGGAAACCGATCCATCATCAATAAGATCGTCCATAATTCTTTTGGCAAGGTTTACCGGAATTGCGAATCCAATTCCATCATTTCCACCTGACCTTGAAGCAATAGCCGTATTAATTCCTACCAGTTCCCCATTCATATCGATAAGGGCACCCCCTGAATTACCAGGATTTATCGCAGCATCGGTTTGAATATAGTCTCCATATACCGTGAGATTATTTAATGATCTACCTCTCGCGCTTACAATTCCAAACGATACGGTATGCGCCAAATCCTCGCTCAATGGACTCCCAATTGCAAGAACGAAAGAACCTACTCTTGCATCATCACTATCTCCCAATGTTACTACCGGAAGATTATCAACATCTATTCTTAGTACAGCAATGTCTGTTGCAGGATCTGCTCCGATCAGTTCTGCTGAAACCTCGTCACCGTTAAAAAGCTGAATTTTGATTTCATCGGTATCAGCAATTACATGATTGTTGGTCAGTATATAGCCTTCCTCAGAAACAATAACTCCTGAACCTAATCCTCTTCGAACGTATTCCCGTGTTTGCCCATCCTGACTGTTTGGGTTTCTAAAAAACATGGAAAATGGATCGCTATAGCGTACTTGTTGGGTTTTCTCTGTAGTGATAGTTACTACTGCAGGATTCGTTTTTTCTGCTATGTCAACAATAGCTTCGTTCAAATCCATAAGGGTTGCAACTGGCCTGTTCTCTGATTTGGTTACTTCGGTATCGTAATCAGGTAGACTAACCCGATTGTTACCTGTAAATGCATTCAACCCTAATAAAACAATTATAGCTGCTGCTACTCCGAAAATATTTCTTACACCTGTGTTCATAATGTCAACTTTGATGATAGTTCTAATTTTGAGCTACAACGCCTTCCCGGTTAAAAATTGTACCGCTTTACAATTTGTAACCATAAAAATAACCGAAGCCTTTCCACGGGCTTCGGTTTTTTTAACCTAAAATCGGATTGTTATCCAATCTCGATTTGCTTCTTCGCTTCTTCTTCGCTCTTGTTAATAGTAATTGAAAGAATTCCTGCGTCATATTTTGCAGAAATACTACTCTCATCAATAGAATCGGGGAGGTAGAAAGAACGACTAAACTTTCCGTATTGTGTTTCTACTCTATGGAAGTTTTTACCTTCATCTTTATTCTCAAATTTGCGCTCTCCACTGATTGTTAGCTTGCCTTTTTCAAGGTCTACGGAGATGTCTTCTTTTTTGAGTCCAGGTAATACAACTGAAACCTCGAAAAGAGTTTCCGTTTCGGAAACATCTACGCTAGGCATAAAATTATCTCTTCTGTAATTAGAAGTTTTTTGATTGAAGAACTCATCAACGATATCGTTGAAGTTTCTTGAAAATAAATCTGAAGTTGGTCTGGTATATTTAATAAGTGCCATAATTAACCTCTTTTGAATGTTTAATTTTAAGTTCGAATTCGCAGAGAATTTTGCAATGGATATGCCAATGGCTCTTAAACAGGTTCGTATGACACGACGGCAAAACTGAAATGAAGAAATTTCAGTACTATTTTTTGGTGGTAGAAATGTTGACAGCGAGGCTTTGCCTCATCGTCAGGGGCTGGAAATTATGACAGATAAATGCTTAGGAATTACAAATAACTCTGCTTCCACTCTTTGGCAACCAGAAATGCCATCTCCAAAGATTGCTCGTAATTCAACCTTGGGTCACAGAAGGTTTCATAGTTATTATCAAGCTCGGCTTCATCTAATCCTTTAGCGCCGCCTACACATTCAGTTACATTATCACCAGTAAGTTCAAGATGAACACTACCTAAATAACTACCTTCTGATCTGTGAATAGCAAAGGCTGACTTTATCTCATCAAGGATATGATCAAAATTTCGGGTTTTGTAGTTATTGGAAGATGAAAAAGTATTTCCATGCATTGGGTCTGAACTCCATACCACAGGGAATCCCTCTCTGCGAACTGCCTGGATAAGCTTAGGTAATTCTTCCTCAATTAATGATTTTCCAAACCGGGTGATTAGAACAATCTTACCAGCCTCATGAGTTGGATTAAGCGTCTCGATCAACTTAAGGGTGTCATCAATGGTATAAGGAGGACCTACTTTTATTCCAATCGGATTAGATATTCCTTTTAAATACTCTACATGAGCACCATCTAAATCTCTGGTTCGATTACCCAGCCATACTAAATGTGAGCTCAAATTATAAAAGTCAGTCTTACGAGGCACTTTACGAGTCTGAGCAGAGTCATAATATAAATTCAGTGCTTCATGAGAAGTGTAGATATCTACTTTCTGGAACGAAGAGAAGCGATCCGGTGCAATTGCGTCAACAAACTTCACTGCCTTGGTGATCGACTCCACCATCGCCTCATATTCTTTGTAGTACTCATTATTCTTCATGAAATCCAGTTCCCACTGTTCAGGATGGTGAAGATCAGCAAAGCCCTCGTCAGCAAGAGCCCGTACAAAATTCAGTGTTAATGCAGCTTTATGGTATCCCTCTACTAAACGAGCTGGGTTTGGAACCCTTGCTTCTACATTGGGTTCATAACCGTTAATTAAATCTCCTCTGTAATTATGGATTGTTTTACCATTTACCTCTTCGAAGCTTTGCGAACGAGGTTTTGCGTATTGACCTGCTATTCTCCCCAGCCTTACTACAGGAACTCCCATTTCATGAATCAAAATAAAGCTGGTCTGTAGTAAAACCTTCACCGTATTTACAATCTTAGGCGAAGTAGTATGATTGAAACTTTCTGCGCAATCTCCGGCATGAAGTAAAAAAGATTTCCCCGCAGAAACTTGGGCCAGTTTATTTTTCAATGCATCAATTTCCCACGAAGTTACCAATGGTGGTAAGCTCTTAAGCGTATCAAAGTTTTCTTTTAATGAATTCCCATCCGGATATTCAGGAAGTTGTTTTATTGGCTTATCAAGCCAGCTTACGGGTGTCCAGTTTTTCTCTAACGTTTCTGCCATACTGTGAGTGATTTTGAACCTGCAAAGCTACGCTTTTTTTGGGAAAGCCATTAAAAAAAACTAAGTGCTTAAATTTCTATGAATCTTCTATATTCTTTGTCTTAATTGAGATGTAAATGTTACAAACAAAACCCAGGATACTAGTTGTTGATGATTACCCAGCTTTGGTAACCATTATTCGACACAAACTAATACAAAAGGGATACGATGTAATTACCGCTCAGAATGGTAAGGACGCCTTAGAAATCGTAGAAACCGAGTATCCTGACATTGTTATTTCGGATGTAGAAATGCCTCTGATGGATGGATATGAGCTTTGCAGTTCCATCAAAACGAATCCAAAATTGCAGAGTATCCCGGTAATCCTGGTAACATCCAGAATTGAAGCCACAAGCTTAATGAAGGGCATTGAAGCCGGCGCAGATAACTATCTCACAAAGCCCTATGATGATGACACTTTATTCTCGAAAATAAGTGAACTCTTAAGCAACCCTATCGCTGTTTCTCAAACTAAAGAAACAGTACCGGTGACTATTGAAGGGAATCAATATCACGTTAAAGCTGATTTCTCTCATCTTGTGAGCCTGCTTGTATCCACTTATAAAAACACATTGGGTCAAAACAACAGACTCGAAAAAATGCAATCGGGTTTAAATGCCGCCAACCAGGAACTTGAGCTCACTAAAAAGGAGCATGAAGATCTTCTTCAAAACATATTTCCCAAGAAAATTGCGGATAGCTTACTTGCATATGGAACAGTAGCTCCTGAAAGGTATGAAGATGCTACATTTATGTTTACTGACTTTGAGGATTTCAGCCGTATTGTACCCGATCTTTCTCCTGAAAAGCTGATTGAAAGCCTGAGCTTTTACTTCGATAAGTTTGACGACTTCATATCACAACATAATCTGATCAAGATTAAAACTATTGGCGACAGTTATATGGCAGCCGGGGGAATCCCTGAGAGAAATAATACTCACCCCATTGATACAGCACTTGCTGCTTTAAAAATGAGATTTTTTGTATCAAATCTTAGAAACTCATTACCCGATTCCATCCCCTATTTCCCTCTTCGGATTGGAATTAATACCGGACAGTCAGTGGTCGGGGTAATTGGGAAAAGAAGATTTGCATATGATGTTTGGGGAGCCGCGGTAAACCTCGCTTCCAGAATGGAGCAAAACTCTGAAAATGAGAGTATCAATATTTCTCAAGATACTTATGAAAGGATTAAAGACTTTTTTGAGTGTGAACCTAGAGGAGAGATTGAAGCAAAGAATATTGGTAAGGTACCTATGTATTTCCTAAACCGTATTAAACCTGAGCTATCAGAAGATAGCGAAGGACTTATCCCAAATAGGTTGTTTATCAGAGATTATAATTTCCTTTCCAAAGGTACTCCGGCCTAATTTTTTTGAACAAAGGAATGCAGGTTTTTTGTGCACTGTTCATTAAATTGATTGGTTTAATCTCCTAGGGAATTCACATTGCAGGAATACATTGTAGTAAAAGGCGCGCGCGAGCATAACCTCAAGAATTTTGACATTAATATTCCAAGAGACCAACTGGTTGTAATCACCGGACTGTCTGGTTCCGGAAAGTCTTCCCTCGCCTTCGATACCATCTATGCGGAAGGGCAACGCCGATTCCTTGAGTCTCTTTCAGCTTATGCCCGACAGTTTTTGGGAATGATGGAACGCCCGGCCGTAGATTTTATCGATGGTCTTTCTCCGGTAATTTCTATTGATCAAAAAACTACGAATAGAAATCCCCGCTCTACAGTAGGTACGGTTACCGAGATTTATGATTTTCTTCGACTCTTATATGCGCGCGTTGGAACTCCCTATTCCTACATAAGTGGTAATAAGATGGAGAAGCAAACAGCTGATCAGGTTGTAGCTGCGGTTATGGCCATGCCTAAAGGAACCAAAGCATATTGCCTCGCCCCTGTAGTAAGAGGAAGAAAAGGACATTATCGGGAGCTTTTTGAACAGACTATAAAACAAGGTTTTGTAAGTGCCCGGATTGATGGTGAGTTTACAGAACTTACAAAAGGGCTTCAGGTTGACCGATATAAAACCCACAATATTGAGGTTGTAATAGATCGCTTTGTGATCTCTCCCAAAAGTGAAAAGCGAATCGCTGATAGCATTCGGTTAGCTTTAGAAATGGCTGACGGAAATGTGGTTCTTTCAGTACAGCAAGAGGATAGCTCTTACAAAGACCGTCTCTTTTCTCAAAAACTCTTCGATTTACAAAGTGGCTTAGCTTATGAAGATCCGGCTCCAAACTTGTTCTCGTTCAACTCTCCCTATGGAGCCTGCAATGAATGTGATGGACTTGGCTATACCTACGATGTAAGCTGGGACCTTTTAGTTCCTAATGAGTCGCAAACAGTAACGCAAGGCGGGATCCGTTACCTGGGGCCTCCACGAGATATTTTTGCATTCAAACAACTCAAAGCTGTATTAGAAAGCTTTGGCCTTGATTTTGATACCCCTCTCAAAAAGTATTCAGATGAAGCTCGGAAGATGCTCATGAAAGGAAGCGGGGATAAGAAATTCGGGGTGAGCTATGATTTCAAAGACAGCTCGGTTACTTACCAGCACAAGTTCGAAGGACTTCGACGTATTATCATAGAGCAATACGAGAATAGTAAGTCTCCTAAACAAAGAGAAAAAGCGAAAGCATTTATGAGCAAGGTGGTTTGCCCTAAATGCAACGGAGGCAGACTTAATCAGGAGGCGTTATCTTATAAAATAGATGGACATAATATCCATGATCTGGTAAAGCTGGATATCCAGGGATTACGTAATGTACTCTACTCCATCAATTTAACTGAACGTCAACAATTAATCGGAAACCAGGTTTTAAAAGAAATTCGAGACCGTCTCGATTTTCTTTTAAATGTCGGACTAAACTACCTGAACCTCGACCGCGAAGCTCAAACGCTTAGTGGTGGTGAAGCCCAGCGTATTCGTCTTGCTACACAGATAGGTACTCAATTGGTTGGTGTGCTCTATATACTTGATGAACCTAGTATCGGGCTACATCAAAGAGATAATATCAAGCTTATAAAGTCACTGGAAACACTAAGGGATTTAGGTAATAGTGTTATTGTAGTGGAGCACGATCGTGAGACCATTGAGCATGCTGATTTTGTAGTCGATCTTGGACCAGGAGCCGGAGTACATGGGGGAAGTATCGTTTCATCAGGAACACCGGATAAACTAGAGCATGATTCCATGACCGCTCGTTTTCTAAGGGATGAAGAAATTATTGAACTGCCGGAGCAATATCGAAAGGGTAATGGAAAGAAGATTACTATAAAGAATGCCAGGGGGCACAACCTTAATAACGTTGATATCTCTTTCCCGCTAGGCAAATTTATTTCGGTTACTGGAGTGAGTGGAAGTGGTAAGAGTTCTTTGATCAATCAAACACTTGTTCCTATTCTTTCTAATCACTTCTATAAATCGAAAAGTGTTCCTCTTCCTTATGACACGGTAGAAGGCCTAGATAACATCGATAAAATTATTTCTATTGATCAAAGCCCTATCGGAAGGACTCCACGATCAAATCCTGGAACTTATACCAAAGTATTTGACCATATAAGAAGACTGTTTTCTGAACTTCCTGAGGCTAAGATCAGAGGTTATGATCAAGGGCGATTCTCCTTTAACGTAAAAGGAGGACGTTGTGAGACTTGTCAGGGAGATGGTGTTCGCAAGATTGAAATGAATTTTCTACCGGATGTTTATGTGACTTGCGAAACCTGTAACGGAAAGCGATACAACCGGGAAACACTGGAGATTTATTATAAAAAGAAAAATATCTCTGATGTATTGAATATGCCTATTGGTGAGGCTGCTGAGTTTTTTGATGCACAGCCTGCCATCTCCAGGATCCTTTCTACACTAAATTCGGTAGGGCTTGGCTATTTAACCCTGGGGCAGTCAAGTACCACTCTTTCAGGAGGAGAAGCGCAACGTATAAAACTTGCCCGAGAGCTCTCCAAGATTGGAACCGGAGATACTCTTTATGTAATGGATGAGCCAACAACAGGCCTTCATTTCCAGGATGTTCGCATGCTGATAGATGTGATACAGCAACTGGTTGATAAGGGGAATACTGTAATGGTAATTGAGCATAACCTGGATTTAATTAAAGCGGCTGACTGGATTATAGATCTGGGGCCGGAAGGTGGCCGTGGAGGAGGAAAAATCATTGCACAGGGTACCCCAAAGAAACTGGCAGACCATAAAACATCCGAAACCGGAAAATTCCTCAAACAGGAATTCGACAGGCTTAATAAACACGAAAAAGCTCTGTGATTTGGAACAAAAATCATTTTTACCGTAGTCGTTGATAATTGGGACGCTACTTAGCTATCTTTAAAGTCTGATGAAATTCTTTAGATCATATAAAACTCATCTTTTTGGCTTTGCCTTAATGGTACTGGGTATTACCCTGCACTATATAAAGCCAGCTGATAGCGAAACCGACCACAGTGCTTTTGCAAACTGGCTCGGCTCTCACCTCAAACAGGACAATGGTTCTCTTGCTGATGAGATTGAAAAACTATCCAGTAAAAAAGCCGAACTTGAAGATGTTATAAAAGAAGCGTCTGAATTAGTTGCTTCTAACTATGATGAGTTTAAACTCCCGATTTCTAAGGATGGTGAAAGTTCTTCAGAAGACGCTTATCACCTAATCATTACTGCATGGGAGCATTACCAAACTTCTGGTAATGAAATGGGTAAAGCAGTTTTTGTTCAAAACATTAAGCCACATTCTGTATTACCAACAGATGGCAACTTTTTTTCAAAAGCTGTCCAAAAGAATCTTACTCACGTTGATTTCGACCGACCTGTTGATTTTGAATACTCAGAATTATCAATCTCGAAATCACATATCCTCACCCCTCTTAAAAGCGGAACAGCTATAGGCGCTCCTTAGAAAATGTTCAATGGCTCAATTGTTCAATGTTCAATGTTCAATGTTCAATGTTCAATGTTCAATAAGCCAAGCTAACCACCCCTACTTTTTAAACTATTCAGGTTAAGGCAACCGCCTCTAACCCATTCTTAATTGAAACATTCTTAATTATCTAATTGAAAAAATTATGCAAGGTAACGGATTTAAAATCTTATTGATTGTTGGGTTCCTCGCTTATTTCCTGTATGAACTTTCTCCTACAGTTATATGGAACCTTGAGCAAAAGCAAATTGCAGAAATGCCTGCTCCCGAAGCAGAAACATATGAACGAGAAAATGCTGAAAGGCTTTCTAATATTCGCGATCAAATACTGTCTCTTGGTCTTGATTTACAAGGCGGTATGCACGTAACCCTTGAGGTAGGTACTCCTCAGCTTATCTCTGAATTAGCAGGTGAAGATAGGGATGCACTTCTAGTCGACGTAATAAATACGGCCCGGCAAAATGCCGAAGCAAACGACACTGATTTCATTGACGAAATGGTCGTTGAGTTTGAGTCTAGAGACGAAAATGCACGCCTAAGCCGATACTATCGAAGCGATGTTGACAATATCACCCGTCGATCAACAAACGAAGAGGTAGTTGTTTATCTGAAAAATCAGCGTGATGCTGCTTTAGACAGAGCAATCGAAATTGTACGTACTCGTGTAGACAGATTCGGTGTAAGCGAACCTTCAATTGTTAAGCAAGGTACCACTAGAATCATTGCCGAGCTTCCAGGTGTATCTGATGAACAGCGTGTATTTGACCTTTTAAAAGGAACCGCACGACTTGAATTCAGAACCGGAGCAGATGCACAGGACTTCTCAAATTTCAGAACAAGAGCAATTCAATATTATGATGTTGTACCCGATAGTTCATCTGACAGTCTTTCCCAACCGATTGCTACCAACCAGTTAGTTGATCTTTTAGGGTTCCTACAACAGCAAAGCCCTTATATCTTCGGGTATGCTTCCGCAGAAGATACAGCCGCGGTAATGGCTCTGTTAAAAGATCCGGAAGTGCAGCAAATGATGCCAAGAAACACCACTGTTCTTTGGGGATCAAATCCGGTTTCATTTACAGATGGGCTTGAGCAATACGCTCTTTTTGGAGTAAATACCACTGCTGAACTTACTGGTGAAGTAATTGAAGAAGCTAGTATCCAGTTCGATCCTACTACCAATATCCCGGAAGTAGCAATGGGCATGAACTCAGAAGGAGCGCGTGTTTGGGGTCGTGTTACCGGAGCTAATATCGGAAAACCGGTAGCTATCGTACTTGATAACTACGTGGTTTCGTACCCAAATGTAATTGGTAAAATTACTGGTGGTCGTTCATCAATTACAGGACTTGAAAGTGTAGAAGAAGCGGAAGATTTAGTAAATATTTTAATGTCGGGTGCATTACCAGCCCCACTTGAAATTATTGGTAGCCGTACTGTAGGAGCAACATTAGGTGAAGCTTCAATCGAAGCCGGATTGAGTTCTATTATCATCGGGTTAAGTATCGTAGCCATTTTCATGATTGTTTATTACAGAAAAGGCGGCGCAGTAGCTGATATAGCGCTTACACTTAATATTGTATTCATTTTAGGTGTACTCGCAAGCTTTGGAGCGGTATTAACCTTGCCAGGCATGGCTGGTATCGTACTAACCATTGGTATGGCCGTAGATGCCAACGTACTGATTTTTGACCGGATTCGGGAAGAACAACGCTCAGGTAAAACCATCAAAGCGGCAATCTCTTCTGGTTATTCAAACGCAATGAGCGCCATTATAGACGCGAATGTTACAACAGGTTTTGTTGCAATAATTCTATACAGCTTTGGTGTTGGCCCGATTAAAGGTTTCGCAGTAACACTGCTCGCAGGTATTTGTTGTTCCCTGTTCAGTGCCATTGTAATCACACGAGTAGTCATCGACTATTTATCCAGAAATAAAGCTGAAGCTGTGAGCTTTGGTTAATCCAAAAGAAATTAAAACGATTTATTTAATAGGAATACATTATGAGATGGTTTGAAACACCAACCTTTAATTTTGTGGGCAATCGTAAAACGGCCTACATAGTTTCGGGAATTTTAATGATAGCTTCTATCACAGCCATAGTAAGTAAAGGCCTGCAATATGGTATCGACTTCAAAGGCGGAAGTGAATTTGTATACAAATTCTCCGAACCAGTAAACACAGTAGAACTTAGAAGTCTACTTACTGAACCTCTAGGTTCAGCTCCTGAAATCAAACTCTTTGGTAGCGATGTGGAAGTACTTATTCGTACTGATAATGCAAATACTAAAGAAGAAGTTAAGGTGCTTATTGAGGATGTCTTTGAGGCGGAACTGCCTGGAATCACTTATGAATCTGAATCTGGGAATTATATCAGTCCCCGGTTTGGCGACGACTTAAGATCCGGTGCGTTGCAATCGGTGATTTATGCGATAGCAATCATCTTTATATACATCTTGTTCCGTTTCCGGAACTGGACATTCTCAGCTGGAGCAGTAGCTGCTCTGGTGCATGATGTAACGATTACTCTGGGTATTTTTACCGTACTTAATGAGTTCGTTTCATTTAGTCTGCTTATCGATCAGAATATTATTGCTGCATTCCTGACTATTGTAGGTTATTCGCTCAATGATACCGTGGTAGTATTTGACCGAATCAGGGAAAACAGCATTGTGCATAAAGGAATGGAATACCTTCCGATGATCAATAAGAGTCTTAACGACACGCTCAGCCGAACTGTTATTACTTCGGTAACCACCTTGTTTGTGGTGCTCGTGCTGTTTATTTTCGGCGGTGAGGTGTTGAAAGGATTATCTTTTGCCCTTATCATAGGTGTAGTTCTTGGTACGTACAGCTCTTTATTTGTAGCGAGTCCGTTGGTACTGGAACTCGATAAACGTACCCGTAAAACTAAATAAGAATTTAAAGAGGAACTTATGAGCTTTAAAACATCAGAACGCTACGGCAGTGTTGTTATCGAATTTAAAGGTAACGTAATGGGTGGACCCGACGCGGTTAGCCTCAACGAAAAACTTCATGAGCTTATCGACGCTGGTAAAACCAACATTGTGGTTGATCTGAGCAAGGTTAAATTCATGAATTCTTCTGGCCTTGGAATGTTAATCGGAGCATTAACCACTATGAGAAAATCAGGTGGTGATCTGCGTATCGCAAATGCGACCGATAAAATCCAAAGCTTGCTCGTAGTTACTAAGTTGATCACTGTCTTCAAACACTACAACTCTGTAGAAGAGGCTGTAAACTCGTTCAATGAAGACTAACCGATCAAACACATAAACTTTACAGGGGTGTAGAGAACTACACCCCTTTTTTATTGTATAATTTTTGACTAAATGGCCACTCGTGTTGTAATTGGCGCCCAATGGGGCGATGAAGGAAAAGGAAAGATTGTTGACCTGTTAAGTGATAAAGCAGATTATGTTGCTCGTTTTCAAGGTGGTGCAAATGCTGGTCACACCCTTAAGTTTGATGACAAGGAAGTAGTCCTCCACTTGGTACCATCCGGTATTTTTAATGGGGATGCCAACTGCATCATCGGGAATGGAGTTGTTATCGATCCTATCGCCCTGGTCAAAGAAATCGAAGGAGTAAAAGCCATGGGCTTTTCCTTAGACAATCGATTCTTTATTAGCCAGACTGCACACGTGATCCTTCCCTACCACAAAATCCTGGATCAGCTCAAAGAAAAACGCCGGGCTAAAGATGCCATTGGAACTACCGGACGCGGAATTGGCCCAGCCTATGTGAGCAAAGTTGCTCGCATTGGTATCAGAATGATTGATCTACTAGATAAAACGGTACTCCGGAAAAAGATTGAGCAGAATATCCTGGATATTAATTATGCTCTTGAAAACCTCTATAAAGAGCCTGTACTCAACGCCGATAATTTGATGTCGGAACTTGAGCCAGCCATTAACACCCTTACCCCCTTTATTTGCAATACCTCCAATATGCTTCATGAAGCTATTGAATCGGGTGAACAGATTTTATTAGAAGGTGCACAAGGATGTTTGTTAGATGTAGATCACGGGACTTACCCATTTGTTACCTCTTCTTCTCCTACTTCCGGGGGAGCCTGTACAGGAACCGGAGTTCCACCAACCGCCATTACACATGTGATGGGTATCACCAAAGCTTACTGCACTCGTGTAGGTAATGGCCCCTTCCCTACTGAACTAGAAGATGAAACCGGGGAAGAACTCCGCAAAAAAGGCCATGAATTTGGTGCTACCACAGGTCGTCCACGTCGTTGCGGCTGGCTGGATTTGGTGGCGCTAAAATATGCTGTCCGTATTAACGGGATGAATGAGCTTACCCTGACCAAGATGGATGTGATGGATGGTTTTGAGGAAATTAAAGTCTGTACTAGTTACAAAGTTGATGGAGAAGAAACCACTGTTTTCCCTCTTTGTTTAGATGAAGTAGAAAATGTGGAGCCAGTGTACACCACCCTTCTGGGCTGGGATAAAGACATCTCTGGAATGACTAAATGGGAAGAACTCCCTGATACCGCCAAATCCTACATCAATTTTGTGGAAGAGTATTTAGGGGTGAAGTTCACCATTATCTCTACTGGCCCGAAAAGATCCGAGACGATTATTCGGTAGGATTGACGACTAACGACGGTTGACCGACGTTTTTATCGTCCCAGTTTATTTTGAAGTCACCCCGGACTTGATCCGGGATCTGTGGAGCCCGAGCTTTCAGAAAAATTTATTTACCTAACAAAGCTTCCATCCCCCACAGATGCTGAATCAAGTTCAGCATGACTTAGATGTTGATTACAGGCTTAACAATTTAGAATAACACCCCTCACTCTCATTCAGCAAACCCCTCAATTCCTCCGGAAAAGGCCCCGTTTTAGCTTTATAAAGCTGAAAACTGGTAGATTTATGCACATTGTGATACCAGTGCTTCGCCCAAATGCCATCTTCGGGTCGGGCACCGGCTTCCCAGTTTAGCATAGTCTCTTCAAAAGGAATATCGAGGTGATTACAAATCTCTGTGAGTTTTTGGCGAGGGTTCATCAACACTTCTTTGGAATCGATCACTATAGGCTGTTGGCCAATTCCTTTCAAGTATTCCATGAGTTCCAAATGAGCCGCATAGCCTACGTCTCTCATCGTTGGATTCGGAATTTGGTGCACAATGGACCGAAGCATATCATTAGGATCGCGGGTAAGAATGATGTTGATCGTATCCTTCATAAAGCCCCAATCCAGATCAACAAGATGGTGGGTCATGTGCTTAAAAAAGACAACTGGAGTGTCATAGTCTCCAAAAATGATTTCCTCGATCACTTTTTGCCCGTCATTTTCCTGGTTAGCTATCACCTCTTCTGCTCCCGGATGGTATTCATGGGCATTTGTTGAGGTGAGATAGTGGGCATATAAGGGTTCATCAACAACTGTTGTATCGCTTCGTTGTGCGAAGGAGTACATCAACGCTGTGGATATATTACGTGGCCCGCTCCAGATGCAGATTCGTTTTGCCACTTCGTGGGATTAAGAATTAAAAATTAAAGATTAAAAATTGGTTACTAGCTAGTTCCCAATTTTTAATCTTTAATTCTACATTTTTAATTTTTTGTAGCGGATTCAATCTTGCCCTGGTACAATTTCTGAAGTAGCCCTGTAATAGTTCCGGGAACTGAATCCAAAATAACACGTCCATCAATCTTAGTTACTGGTGTAAGTCCGCCAAAACTACCTGTTACAAAGGCTTCATCAGCTCCATACACATCATATAACGAGAAATTCTTCTGGAGGCATGGAATGTTATTTTCTTCGCAAACCTCTATTACCTTTCCACGCGTAATACCATTCATGCAATACTGCCCGGTGGATGTCCATACCTCCCCATCTTTCACCATGAAAAAGTTGGTAGCATTGCAGGTGCTTACAAATCCATGGATATCCAACATCAAGGCCTCATCAGCTCCCGCTTCCAATGCCTGAATTAATGCCTGCACCTCATGAAGCTTACTATGACAGTTCAGTCTTGGATCTAAATAATCCGGAGAACCGCGCCGGATGGTACTTGTGAAGAGGGTAATTCCTTTATTTCTGGTTTCAGGGTCAGCTTGTTTATGCTCTGCTATTATTACCACATTAGGCCCTGATATAGTTAGCCTTGGATCCTGACTTGGGGTCTTTTTAATACCACGTGTTACCATGATCCGAACGTGGACACCATCATCCATTTGGTTAGCATCCAGTACGTTTTGAACCATTGTTTTGAGCTCTTTCCGGCTTATCCCCAAATCCATGCCAATTGCTTTGGCTCCCTGCCAGAGACGATCCATATGTTCGTCCCAGAAGACTAGGCTTCCATGATGCAATCTCAAACCTTCCCAGACCCCATCCCCTACTAAATAGCCACTGTCAAAAACTGAGATCTTCGCTTCCTGTCTAGGAAATAACTCCCCATTGATGGAAATGAGAACTTGTTCATTCCGAGGGTCATGTATGGCGTTGTGGGTTCCATTAGGCATATGAAAATTAAAATAATATGTCATTCTGAGCGAAAGCGAAGAATCCTGGCGGGTATACGGCAAGATCCTTCGGTAGTACCCTCAGGACGACTTTAATAAACTATGAGTCAAGATACAATCTTATCGAATCTTTCAATGTTGTAAATATCTCCTTCAGTAACTCTTCGTCCTCTTCAAGCAGCGTGATACGGAAACCAAGCAAATCTGAACAAAAGGAAGAAATGGGAACTACACATATCCCCGTAGCTCCAAGCAAATAGTACACAAATCGTGTATCCAGAGAAACTCCATCCACCCAATCCTCTACCAGCTCTTTGATGGCGGGGTGCTCAATCGGTAGAGATTGTTTCTCATTTAATGCACCCTCCTTAAAAACGATAGTATTGTAAAAAGCTCCATAAGTTGGGTTGAATGTAAGCTCTGGTACTTCCTGAAGTGTTTCGGAGATAAAGCTGCTTCTATTCCCAATTTTTGTATTCAATTCCTCCCTGTATTCCTGATATCTGGGATCTCCTAAAATCCTGGGAATGGCGAGTTGAGGAAGAGTTGTGGAACAAACTTCTATCATTTTGGCGTCATCCAGCGTTTTACAAAGCCGATCGAATTCCGGATCTGAATTTCTATTATAACACTCAATCCAACCACAGCGAGCACCGGGCCATGGTAATTCTTTAGAAATGCCTTTCATAGCTATTCCCGGAACATCTTTAATCACCTCAGAAAGTGCATAAGCTCGTGCTCCGTTATAAGTGATCTGATTATAGATCTCATCCGATATAAGAAATAGGTTGTATTCTTTTGCCAGTAACACAATTTCGTCCAGGATCTCCTTTGGATAAACCATTCCGGTTGGGTTGTCCGGATTGATAATCAAAATGGCTACGATATTGGGATTATATTTCACCTTATTTCGCAGATCATCCATATCCGGATACCAATGGTTCTCAGGATCCAGCCTATAGGTTAATGGCTGGTTATTGGCGTGAGCAGCCTCAGCAGATGAATGAGTCGAATACGCCGGAGAAGGCCCAATTACCCGCGTAGTGGGTTCCAGGTAATGATATAATGTTGCTATAGCATCACCAAGCCCATTGAAGAATAAAATATCCTCAGATGTTATTTGAACACCATCTAATGCATTGGTACGCTGAGCCAAAAATTCACGGGTTTCAAGTTCTCCCTTAGAATCACAATATCCATAGGTTTTGTCATCACGGGATAACTCTGTCACAATTTCTTTGATCCAATGAGGAATTTGTGCGTTTTTTTGTATCGGATCACCAATATTCTCCCAAAAAATCTCTTGCCCCTTTTCCTGTAAGAGCTTTGCTTTCTTTACAATTTCCCGGATTTCATAACTGAGCTCTTTTGCTCCGTCACTGAGTAATTTTTGACGCATAAAAAGTGAGTGAAAGCTTTTTAATCGGCCTGGTATTTGGGATTCTTTGAAATAAAAGTAGTTAAGGAATCCGCTGCCTGTTTCCTAACTCTGTTCTTCAAAAATGGAGACCAGCCTAATACTATTCCAGGTGTACCTAACGCTTGCGAAGACCAACGCCAGAAGTTGAATGTATCTATATGTTCGATCACTTTTTGGTCTTCAAATCGAAACCTGGCATCAATTTTATTATGAACTTTTCGCTTTGTAAGTGAAAAAGAATAAATAGCTTCCCAATGAGCATATACATATCCTCCTTCTTCTTTAACTGCTTCAAAAGTTATTTCGAGGTCTCTGCCTCTCTCACAAAGCATATGCCACATGGCTGCGATTTCTCTTCCTTTAAGACTGAACGCAGGGTCATCGAATGTGGCTCTATCATCATAGACAATTCCCATATTCTCAAAGTCTTTCCGAGCAAAAGAGTTGTAAAAACTTACTATTAAATCTTTGTTAGACATTTTTAACAATTATTCCTAACATTAATCGGTCGGTCTGGTAGTTAAGTGATAGAAAAGACATAAGCAACAATCCGTCAGGTAAAGGACAATTGAAATCAACCATATTCCTATGAAGGCAATAAACGACTACACCGCTGCTCTATTCGAAATTCAAGAGGCTACGATCACAGAGAATATCATTTGGAAGAGAAACAGTCTAAACTCATTTGTATATAAAACGGTAAATAAGGATCTGGAAGACCTGATTCTTACGCTAAAGAGAATTGATGGCTCTTCGGATAATCATTACATGTTCAGTTTGATCAGAAAAGATTTTGAGTCTAGTGAAGTTATGATCAATCTGGATACTGCAACTACTGACAAAGAGCTTCAGGAACCATTAGAAGAACTCTATAACTTTATAGCCTACCATGTTGATATGAAAAGCCTGGAAGGTTTAAAAGAGTTTATCAGGACTATAAACAAGGAAGACGGCCAAGGAACTATCCTCGACTAAGACAACCCGCTTCTTATTTTTTCGCTAACTAACGCCACTCCTATTACAATCAAGCTTCCTACTAGTGTGTAAAGTGGCCAGGCAATTATCAGACCTTCACCCGGTAGTATCTGTTGAACCGGGCCATTAACTAAAAAGAGCAGAGAAATTAATCCTGCAAAAAAGCCAATTAATGCATCTTTAGTAGTAGGCTTGGTAAAAAACATACCCAACAAGAAAGCACCCAAAAGCCCACCATATGTATAGGAAGCTATCCCCAAGCCAAGTTCAACTACTGTAGGTCGTTCACCTTCTTGCAATTGCAGATAAGCAAAGATAAGCGCCGAAACTGTAAGTATGACTCCCCAAACAAGTGTAATCCTCCTTGAGATCATCAAATCTTTTTCAGCATTGTTCTCCTTGCTGAAATATGGTTTGTAGAAATCAAAGGTAGTAGCTGAGGCTAGAGAATTAAGTGAGGAACTAAGACTACTCATAGCGGCAGCAAAAAGTGCCGCTACAATTAATCCTGAAATACCTGGTGGTAAATGTTCAACAATGAATTTCGCAAAAATTTCGTCATTGGTAGCCAAACCTAGTACATCAGGATTTACTCCATTATAGAAAGCAAATAGCAGTAAGCCGATCACGAGAAATAGGGCAAACTGTAGCATTACAACTACTCCACTCCACACCAGAGCTTTTTGACCCGATTTCAGATCTCCGGTAGCAAGTAATCGTTGTACTAATAGTTGATCTGTACCATGGGAAGCTAGTGAAAAGACAGCTCCACCAACTAGTGCAGTAAAAAAGGTATAGGGTTGAGCAATGAACTCCTTAAATGATAGATCGAAACCTGATCTGAATATTTGAAGCTTATGATCAGGTCTGGCCATATCGGTTACTGTTTTCCACCCATCAGGAAGCTGATTTAATAGTAAAAAGAGTGCCAGCCCTGCACCACCTAAATACACTATCATCTGTACCACGTCCATCCAAACCACCGCTTTAATTCCTCCAAAAAAAGTATAAAACAGAGTAATAACAGAAATTATCAGAATGGACAAGACATAAAGTTCTAAATCACCCATTTGGGTAAAAGCTCCTCCAAACCTCAATATTATTGCAAGTGGAATAGCTGTTGCAAACAACCTTACTCCATCGGCAAGTAATCGGGTAAACATAAAAGTGGCACTCGTAGCATTGCGCATTTTAGCACCGAAACGTCTTTCCAGAAACTGATACGCGGTATATAGTTCTCCTTCATAGTATTTAGGCAAGAAGTAGAACGCTACTATAATCCGACCTATTAAATAACCCAGCGTAATTTGCAAAAAGGTGAGATTTCCTCCATAGGCTACAGCAGGAATGCTTATAAAAGTAAGGGTGCTTGTTTCAGTAGCAACAACAGAAAAAAGTGCTGCCCACCAGGGAACACCGTCCCCCGCTAGAAAATAGTCTTTAGCAGATTTTTGTTTTCCTGATGCTTTGAATCCAAAAAAGGCTACTCCAACCAGATATAAAACAAGAACAATATAATCTATCAGTCCAAACTGCATCAGTTGTCAAATTCGGATAAGTAGTTTATAAATTTCTGGATGGCGCGCCAACGGTGACTAATTTCGTTCTTCAAAACAGCTTCCATTTCAGCAAAGCTGTTCTCAAACCCATCAGGCTTAAAAACAGGATCATATCCAAAACCTTTGTTCCCTTTCTCCTGAGTAAGGATTTTACCTTTACAAACCCCTTCAAAAGTGTATTCTTTTTCTCCATCAACCAGTGCTACTACGGTACGAAATTGAGCTGTTCGATTTTCCATCGGCGACATTTCTCTAAGCAGTTTATCTACATTATCCTGATAACTTGCGTCTTCACCTGAATATCGGGCAGAGTATACTCCCGGTGCTCCATCTAATGCATTCACTTCAAGTCCTGTATCATCAGAAAGTGCTGGAAATCCTGTTTCCTGAAAAACATAGCGTGCTTTTTTTAAGGCATTTCCTTCCAAACTTGGCTGGTCTTCATCTACATCCTGAAGATGTGGAAAATCTAAAGCTGAGAGTACTTCTATGCCTAATTTTGAAAGCAGGCTTTTCATTTCCTCTATTTTATCTTTATTCCTCGATGCCAGTACAAGTTTATTCATTTTTTTGCCGTGGAAAGAGTTTGTAGTACAGATTAATACCACTCCCAATTGTTAAAAGACCATTAAGAGCAATAAATACGTGATCATTTTCGAGAATGGAATAGATTGTTAGGAGTAAACTTGAAACTACATACATCAAGATAAAAGCAATATTTAAATCTGTTTTCCCTGCCTTGATTGTATCTATTGTTTGGGGTATCCAAGCCATAATCAGGATACCAAACCCCGTCCAGCCAAGTATTTCAATCCCACTCATCTCGAAGCCTTCAAAATTTCCTGAACTTCATGCCATTTTAACCTTGGGCCAAATTGAGATACTACTTTTGAAGATGCAAGACTTGCCAGTTTACCCGAATCGGCATAACCCAATCCATTAGTAATACCGTACAAAAAAGCTCCTGCAAACATATCTCCGGCTCCATTCGCATTGATTGCGTTTACTTCATAGGGTTCAATATCTATGAAAGTGTCTCCATCAAAAATCATAGCTCCATTCTTACCCTGGGTAATCACAAAACGCTTTGCGGATTTTTTTAACTCCTCACGAGCTTCCATTACATCCTGCGTTTCAGTAAACATAATGGCTTCTTCCTCATTACAAAAAAGAAGATCAACTGAAGCACCAATTACTTCATAAAATTTATCCTTAAAAAACTCTACAATGGTTGGGTCAGAGAGGGTTATAGAAGTTTTAACTCCATTCTCTTCTGCAATTCTTTTGGTTAATTTCATTGCTTCAAAAGCAGTAGGAGATGCCACAAGATACCCTTCCATATATAAATACTCGGAATCTTTAAGTGACAACTCATCAACGTCTGAAACAGAGAGGTTTGTTGTTATTCCAAGAAAGGTGTTCATTGTTCGTTCAGCATCTTCGCTAATCATTACAAGGCATTTACCTGTGGTACCCTCTTCCCTCTCTTTTTGATCTAAATTTGTTTTTATCCCTGCTTCTCCCATTTCGTCCAAAAAGAAATCTCCAAACTTATCATTAGCCACTTTACATGAGTAGAAAGATTTTCCTCCAAATTGGCTAATAGCATAAACTGTGTTAGCTGCTGATCCTCCAGACATCCTCCCCACACCTTCCATGTTAATTGCATTGATAAGCTGATTCTGTTTCTCTTCATCAACCAGGGTCATCATTCCTTTTTCGATACCATGTTTTTTGATGAACTCATCCGAGATTTTAAATTCCAGATCAACCAGGGCATTTCCAATGCCATATACATTGTAAGTTTTCATTAAGCTTTAAGAACGAATTTTTTGAAACTTATATTAATTATAGAAGCGCAAAGTTAAGCTTCTTTTGAACCAACCCCTAGATACATTTAATGACAGATTTCGAGGTATTTCTCAAAAAAAGATTTGAACAAATTCTACCAGGTGAAACAGCACAGAATTTAATGAGACCGTACCCAGCTCATCTCAAAAACCCCTCTTTTAAATCCAATAATGTAGAAAATGGAAATTATCGCAATAGCAGTGTGTTGGTACCCATTACATCATGGACTGGCGAACTTGAATTGATTCTTACCTTACGAACATCCGGAATTAAGCATGGAGGCCAATTAAGCTTTCCTGGAGGTGGTAAAGAAGGAAATGAAACCTTTGAACAAACAGCTTTAAGGGAATCCAGAGAAGAAATCGGGATTTCAGAAAATGAGGTATCGGTTGTAGGAAATCTGACTCCCTTATATGTAAACCATTCGAATAATATGGTAACACCTGTGGTGGGTTTTATTGACCAGGCTCAAGATTTTCGTTTGAATCCCAATGAGGTAGATGAGGTATTTACTGTTTCGCTTTCGGAATTAGCATCCACAAAAAACAGAAAAAGAGAAGAATGGCAACTTAGAGATACCCCTTATATCGTTCCTTTTTGGGATATTCACCGGGTACCGCTTTGGGGTGCTACGGCTATGATGATTAGTGAACTTCTCGAATTATACCGGGAGTATACCGATCAGTAGTCGAATATATTAGCGGCAGACTCTCCCAGCTTCATGCCCATTGCTACTCCCATGCCGCTTAAGCCAGCTGCTATTACACAGTTATCAGATACGAATTCCAATATCGGAGATTTGGTTTCAGTAAATCCCATTATCCCCGACCACTCTCTCTCAATCTGCCACCCCTTAGGAGGCTTAATTATATTATTGGTAAAATCAGTCATATACTCTTTGATAGATTCATTAACTCCAAACTCATCGGTTTCTTCTGTTTGATAGTCTGCATTTCTACCACCACCAATTAATAGCCGATCATTCCCAAGGTTTCTGAAATACACATAGCCTTTATCGTAATGAAACGTACCCTTCCACTTCAAGTCCTCGATTTTTGAAGTAACAAATACAAAACCTCTTCCCGGCTTAATCGAGGTATCCGGTAATATTTTTTGGGTAAATGCATTTGAAGTGAGAATCAATAACTCAGAATGTATAGAAACTCCCTGTTCAGCATGAATTAAGCCATTGGCATGATCCAATTCTTCCACATCGGTATTCCACCTGAATTGCACCCCCAACTGTGAATTCATTTCAATAAGTGCCTGGATCATTTTGCCAGGATGTAACATCCCTTCGATTGGGTTGAAGATGGCTGGGTATCCTCGGTATTCCGTTTTCTTGAAAAGAGCTTCGCTGCCTACCAGTTCCTTCATCCAATTATTAAATAATTCAATTTTTGAACAAACAGTAGCAAAATCATCAGAATCGGTGAAAAGCTCATACCCTCCTGTGTGCTGATATTCAAGGTGCTCATCACCTATTACTTCTCTTAGCAGTTTTAACCCAGAATATCTATCACTG
Organism: Balneola sp.; assembly: GCA_003712055.1. NCBI lineage: Bacteria > Pseudomonadati > Balneolota > Balneolia > Balneolales > Balneolaceae > Balneola > Balneola sp. Next base: position 463,368 of record RHLJ01000002.1, on the reverse strand, counting down.
ATCCGCCTCTTGAGCTGATCTTCTGTATCTATTTCCAGGTCAGATATAAACTCACCTATAGTTCCAATACAAGCGAATCCTGCATTCCTGGTACTTGCTCCAATTGGGAAGAAGCCCCGATCAATAACTAAAACTTTTGCTCTTGGGTGCTTTTTTTTGAAGAAATAAGCAGTAGATAATCCTGTTAAGCCACCTCCGATAACAGCTAAATCGTACTTTTGATCATAAAGTGCATCTTCCCAAAGCGACTGTCTAGCAGATTGTCTCATCTTGGATTAAGAAGTGGCTAATGCCAGTGATACCATCAACGGGCAGGCTGTATCAAAAAATCTATCGTCTACATTATATTTTGGATGGTGCCATACATAGGTCGATTCAGATTCCTCACTTCCGCTTCCAACAAAAAAGAAGGCTCCTGGGAAATGTTGCTGATAAAAAGAAAAATCCTCACCTGCCATGATGGGACGTTCCATATGTATTACAGATTCATCCCCAAAAAGAGACGCCATAGTTGAAACCACCTGTTCCGTTTCCGGTTCAGTATTTATTACAGCCGGATAACCGCGGTTAAAACTAAACTCATAACTTCCTCCGGCTCCCTCTGTAATCCCTTTTAATAAAGTCTCCAGCCGATTCGCTATCAAATCAGCGGTTTCTTTATTTAGTGTTCGGACAGTGCCCCATATCTTTACGCTTTCTGGAATCACATTATGGGCTGTTCCTCCTTCAATTCGACCAATGGTAACAACTGCAGGTTCGGTTGGATCAACACTCCGACTTACAATAGTTTGAGCTGTAGTTATGAATTGTGAAGTAATAACAATCGGGTCAACAGCCTCATGAGGTCTGGCAGCATGCCCTCCCTTTCCAAAAATTTCTGCTTCAAATTCATCTGGGCTCCCCATAAGTGGGCCGGATTTAACTGCAATGGTACCAGGTTTATGTGAAGGAGAAGTGTGAAGCCCAAAAATGGCGGATACTTTTTTGTCCTGAAGAAAGCCTGTATCGCATAATAGCTTTCCCCCACCAGGTAACTTCTCTTCTCCAGGTTGAAATACGAGTAATACTGTCCCTTCAATTTCATCCTTAAGCTCCGACAAAATCTTTGCCGCTCCCAATAGATTTGCTGTATGTGCATCATGTCCGCAACAATGCGCAGCACCAGGTTTTTTTGAGAAGAATTCACTTTTGTACTTCCCCTCTTCTTCCATTGGTAGGGCGTCGATATCAGCTCGAAGAGCTATCACTCGATTTGATTTTTTTCCTCCCTCAAGTATTCCCACACACCCCGTTTCAAGTGGGCTTTCAAAAGGTATTCCCAGGTCTCCAAGCTTTTGCTTGATATATTTTGTTGTTTCAAATTCTTTAAAGCTTACTTCAGGATATTGATGCAGATGCCTTCTGGTGGCTATCATTTCATCTTTATATGTTCTTGAAAGCTCAATTATTCGATTTCTAAGAGACATTGAAAGGGTTGTTAGATTTTTTTTGAGATAATACGGCTTAATATACTATTGTGTAACTTAGTATGTATAGGTGCGTACGTGCACCAGTGCACGAAATTAATTAGAGAATGAAGAAATTATCTTGGGAAATAGTTCTAGCCGGCTTCTTATTTATAGCGATTGCTATTTATTTGTCAGGCAAACCTTCAGGCAACGATTACGATGATCATACTGACGCGGCCCCCGCTCCAACTGCACCTACCCCTCCTGATAAACCAAGTCCGGTACATGTAATTGATTTAGAGAACCTTTCCGAACTCTCTGCTTTGGCTGAGCTAGAAAAAATATCAGAGCTTGAGGACCTTGAAAAGCTAAAAACATTGGCGCACCTAATTCCTAACGAAGTAAGGGATGAGTTTTTAACTGAAGTTGACGTTGCTCTCAAAGAATTATCTGATTCAAAAATCGAGATAAGCTTTGATCAGGATGATAAAATAATTGTTATAAATACCTCATATGATGAAGCTTCTAAAGGTGTATGGAGTAATACTTCTCCAGGCATTTATACCTATGTAAATGAACTTGACGTTTCTAATATCACTTCCACAGCTATTTCTCTACCACAAGGTTCTGTTAAAATTGTTGGATCAAGTGAAGAGACTGCAAAATTTACTATTCAGGCATCAGGAAAAATTAAATCCATTGAAGAGCTAAATTCACATATTCAGGGTATTGCCAAAGTAAATGACAGAGAAGCCATTTTTTCGATGGAATATCTTGATGGAGAACCTATTGAAAATATCCAGATTCAGGCTACTCTTTATATTCCCGAAACAATCCCTCTGGTAGTAAACTCGGGTGGTGGTCATATTGAAGCTACTAATATTCATGCAGACCAAACGTATGAAACAGGCGGAGGTCACATCAAGCTGAATAAGCTTAAAGGCGAGGTGATTGCTGTTTCAGGTGGAGGACATATTTCAGTAATTGAAGCAGATGGCGATGTGACTTTAAAAACTTCAGGTGGACACCTTGTATTAAAGAACTGCTCAGGAGATGCTACACTGAAAACGGACGGTGGTAATATAGATGTAAAAGAAGTAGCCGGAGAAATAATGGCTTCAACTAATGGAGGTAATGTCCAGCTTATCTATAATCGGCCTATCACTAATGATGCCACTTTGGAAACCTCAGCAGGTAATGTCCTAGTTTGGATGCCCAAAAGTTCGCAGGCTTCTGTAATGCTCGAAGCAAGTAGCGCAGTAGAATTAAAAGGCTTCATTGTTAATGGAGAAGTTTCTAAGACCAAAGCAAAAGGCACCATAAATGATGGTGGAGCTGAAATTATTGGCTTTTCTAAGTATGGTAAAGTTACCTTAGCTGGTAATGACAACTAATGCAATAAAGCACCACTTTTCTAAAGACGGTTCTTCCACACTTTATTCAGAAAACTTTCAACAGTATTACCATAATCCCAATGGTGCTGTCTCGGAAAGCCAGCATATCTTTTTTGATATACCCGGTTTAACTGATAGGATATTAGCAAAAAACGACACTCCTCTTTCAATTCTTGAGATTGGATTTGGAACGGGGCTAAATTTTCTTCTTTTACTAGATAAATACCTGTCAGCAAATAGTACTCGAACCATTCATTTTTCTACAGTAGAAGCTTTTCCAATTTCAGGTGAATTCGCTAAAAAGTTAAACTTTCAGGAGTTTCTGAATAATGATCAATTACTTCCCTTTTTGACCCACGTTTTCCATTCTCTTGAAAATGGGACTAACACCTTTAAAAACGTTCTGGGTACTAATGTACGGTTAGATGTCTTTTATGGCTTATTCGAATCACTGGAAGAGGTATCCGAGGCTGCAGATTTTGTATTTCATGATGCTTTCTCTCCGGAGGTAAATCCTGAACTATGGAGTATACCCACTTTTGAAAAAATTGCTTTATTCTGTAAAAAGGATTGTATCCTCAGTACTTATGGAGCTGCTTCAAAAGCCAGAGCAGCTCTGGCTAAAGCCGGATGGTATATTGCTAAAGCTCCCGGAGCCTTGGGAAAAAGGGAAATGACGATTGCTTCCCTCACTTCATCAAATCTGAAAGGCTTTACTCGATTAAACGAAGAAAGGCTTATTAACAGATTTGATAAAGGAGATTTTGGAAATTGAACTTAGGTCAATGAGATATAGCGGATGTTCTTGATTCCATCCAGTTGCGAAATCACTGCCTGTTCTGAATCATCAAGCTTTTTATCAACTGATACTGCGGTAATAGCATTAGATCCTTTTCCGGATCGTCCAAGACTTAATGCTGCAATGTTGATGTTCTGACCTGCTAAAGTGCCGCTCACAGAAGCAAGCATCCCTGGCTTATCTTCATTTTGGTACAAAATGATATCACCTTCCAGCCTAAGCTCAATACCATAGTTATCAATCTCTACAATTCTATAATCAGAGTCGCCAAATACCGCCGCTGAAATGCTGGTATATGCCGCTCCTTCTGGCAATCGAATAGTAACTATATCGCTATAGGTTTTAGCCCTGTTGCTGATCACTTCTTTTATATTAAACCCTCTTTCATCAGCATAAACACGAGCGTTAATTAGATTAACCGCTTCACTTACGTACTCGGATAGCATGCCTGTTAGAATACCATCGGTAAGTACTTCTGCATATTTAGAAGATTCGCCAGCGTACTCAAATTCAAAGTTATTGGCATGATCCGGAGAAAGCTGAACAATCATCCTTCCTAGCTTTTCTGCAAGTTTGAGATATGGTTGAACTTCTTTGTTTGTAAGCAGAGAAATTGACTTTCCGTTAAGGCTACCTTTATAGTTTTTATTCTCAAGAGCATCTGCCATTTGAGACGCAATTTGCTCTGCTACTTTTTCCTGTGCCTCTTCTGTCGAAGCTCCGAGATGTGGAGTACAAATAATGTTTGGATGTTCAAGGACTCTGTATAAATCTTCTATTGGAGGTTCACTACTGTATACATCCAGTGCAGCACCACCAACAACTCCTTCATCAAGTAATTGAGGTAGGTCAGCTTCTTCATAAATACCTCCGCGAGCACAATTGACAAGACGAATCCCTTTTTTGAGCTTATCCGCATTCTTTAGAGAAATCATTCCTTTTGTTTTCTCAGTAAGTGGAGTATGAACTGACAAATAGTCTGAAGTAGCTAGTAATTGATCTAATTCTACCAGACTAACACCTATCGACTGCGCATGTTCTTCCGTGGAAAAGGGATCAAAAGCCTGAACATCCATACCAAAAGCCTTCATCCGCTTTGCTACCTCAGATCCAATTTTTCCCAGCCCTACTATTCCCAGAATCTTACCATGAACTTCTGTTCCCATATAAGCTTTTCGATCCCATCCGCCGCCTTTTACTGTTGCAACGGCTTTGGGGATGTTTCTGGATAGAGCAATCAACATTCCACAAGTATGCTCTGCTGTAGAAATTGTATTTCCATCAGGAGTATTCATTACCAATACCCCTTTTGAAGTTGAAGCTGGTATATCGATGTTGTCTACACCTACTCCTGCTCGGCCAATCACTTTCAGATTTGGAGCTTTCTCTAATAAATCAGGGGTAACTGTTGTAGCACTTCGTACTACCAGCCCGTCATAATTTGTAATGGTAGAGAAAAGTTCTTCCTGGCTAAGCTTACCTGGTTGATCGGCCTGGATTCCTCGTTGACTGAATACTTCCTTACAAATCGGGTCAACATTATCGAGTAATAAAACTTTAAATGACATGAGTGTTTTTGATGATGAGTGTGAGTGATGTGTTCAATTCGGTTCTACAAATTCCATAATTAACTCCTGTATCTCTTCAATTCCTTTTTTGCTATCAGAAGAGTAGGCGATAATTGGAACTTCAATATTCATTTCAGACAAAATCTTTCTAACCTCTGCTTTTGACTTTCCAACTTTGTTATTCGAAATCTTATCCGATTTGGAAAGTAATACACAAAAGGGCATTTCATTAGATCCCATCCAATAAAAAAAATCTTCGTCGAGTTTACTTGGAGAGTGTCTGCTATCAATTACATGCAGTATAAGATCAAGGGTTTTCCGGTTAAGCAGGTATTCTCTGATATTGCTTCCCCAGCGTTCACGTTCTTTTTTAGGTACTTTCGCATACCCATAACCAGGCAAATCTACAAAGAAGCAAGTCCCGGAAAGATTATAATAATTCATTTGCTGGGTCTTCCCGGGCACATTAGAGGTTCTTGCCAGGTTCTTTCGATTAACAAGTGCATTAATGAGCGAAGATTTTCCCACATTAGATCTGCCTGCAAAGCATATCTCTGGAAGAGATTCAGGAGGACAATCTTTCAGCCTGGGGGCACTGGTAACAAAAGTGGCGGGGCCATTAAACATTAAACCAGCTCGTTCTCTTCCTTTTCAACTCCAAAGTTAACAGGCACAGGGTATTTTGATGTGAAGCAAGCCGTACAGTAATCATGGCTCAGAGGATTTGCCGACTTCACAGCATTAACCAGCCCTTTTGCTGATAAGTATCTTAAACTATCTACCCCTATTTCCTTAGCCATTTTCTCAATATCACGATCAAAACGGTTGGCGATAAGCTCTTCGGGATTAGGAAAATCCATTCCGTAATAACATGGGCTTATTATGGGCGGAGAACTCACAATAAAATGTATCTCTGCCGGATTACAAGACCTTATCATATCTACGAGTAATTGCGAAGTAGTACCCCTTACAATAGAATCATCTACGATAATAACGCTTCTGCCTTCAATTACACCTCGAACAGGGTTAAACTTTGTGCGCACTTTTTGCTCTCTGGATTTCTGCCCAGGAGAAATAAAAGTTCTACCCACATAATGATTCCGGATTAAGCCAATATCATATTTACAATCAAACCCTAGCTTTTGATTTTCACTGGCATAGCCAAGTGCCGCAGTATTACTGGAATCAGGAACGGAGATGACAATCGGCTTCTTTCCCGAAGGGCTGTTCTTTACCACTTCGTTAATGGGGTGTTCCTGCGCTAATACCTTACCAAGGTTTCTTCTGATTTTATCTACCATTTCCCCAAAAACCATACTGTCTGGTCTTGAAAAATACACGTACTCGAAAATACATTGACTTGTAGTTGTACCTATCTCCGGCTCGATGAAATAGGATTTTGGCTCTCCTGTTTCTGTAGCTTCCCGGTCTATTACTATAACCTCTCCAGGCTGTACATCTCGAATGTATTCTGCTTTATTAATATCAAATGCACAGGTCTCACTTGCTACACAGAATTTACCGTCAATTTTTCCAAGCGCGAGCGGCCTGAATCCATTAGGGTCGCGAACGGCAATCAACTTATCGTCGGTAAGCATTACTAAACAGTATGCGCCTTCAATTTGCTGAAGAGCGTCCATTATTTGATCCATTTGATCCTCATACTCACTTTGAGCAATCAAGTGTAGTATCAATTCTGTATCAGAAGTACTCTGAAAAATGATTCCCTCATCTCTGAAGCGGCTACGAATCTGTTTTGCATTGGAGAGATTTCCATTGTGCCCTATGGCAATGTTGCCACTCCGGTAATGCACTCTAAACGGCTGAATGTTTGCAGGGTTCTTTGAAGAACCCGAGGTGGAATACCTGTTATGTCCAATCGCCGAGCGCCCTTTCAAAATCTTGTTAATAATCTTTGGCTTATCAAAAACGCTAAGCACAAGGCCAAAATCCTTGTACATAGGCATGATAGGACGTTGTTTATCTTTGTCGTAGTGGGAGGTTACTATACCTGCTGATTCCTGGCCTCTGTGCTGAAGAGAGTGCAGACCGTAATAGGTTAGCAAGGCTGCGTCGGGGTGATCGAATACCCCAAATATTCCACAATACTCGCGTGGTTTGTCGCTCATTGAGTCTGTCTACGTTTTGTGATGTTAACAGAAATTTAAAGATACAAAAAGCATATGGAAACGAGAATTAGAAGTATTTGAAACATGATCAATTATTGGTGTTGGGCAACTTTCGTTTTTGTGATACCTTAGGGAATAATAAAACTATCATTGAGGATGTCTAGCATAGCATTAAACCCCAATCAATCCGTTTTTCAGGCAAATTGGATTATCAACAAGAGAACAGACCTTATTTGGTTTATAGGTGGAGCACTAGGGGGTTACTTACTCATGTTCATGTACTCCGGGCTTGGATGGGACATGATCACTATATGGTTCTTCTGGGTAGCCTTTATTGATACCCCTCACTTTTTTGGAACCTACAGCCGCACCTACCTCGATAAACAAGAATTTAAGCAGCGGAAGAAACTACTGCTTGGAAGCCTGACCTGGTTTATTGTAGGTCCGGTTATTCTCCTCTTTTGCTTTTTGATGTACTCAAGCGGTTCCGAAAGCTATTCAGTTCCCTGGCTGTTACTAACTTCCTTTTTTGGATTATGGGCTTATTGGCATGTGGTAAGGCAACATTATGGATTCTTGGCTTTATACAAGAAGAAGCACCAGGAAACTCAAAAATTAGATTACTACATCGATTCAAGTCTCCTTTACGGCGGGCTTATGCTACCATTCTTTGTATTCGTAGTACGCTACCCCGAAGCAAGTGGTCTGGTAGCTCCTATAGTATCGATAGTCGAATCAGCTATTGGAATTTCCGGAGAGCAATTTATTTCCTGGCTTACCCTGGGAATAATTAGTGTATTAGCTCTCACCTATATTGCTCGTCAATTCTATTTGGCTCGAAATGGATTTCAGGTAAACTTGCCTAAAGCCTTATTCTTGCTAGCCGTTGTACCCCTTCATCTTTTCATCTGTTTTTCTGATGCTGTTGTTGAGGCTGGAATTTTCGCATTCGGGGCTTTCGTTACCATTTTTCATGACCTGCAATATCATGCAATAGTTTGGTTTCACCACAAAAACAGGTATAAGAACGCCGTTGACAAAAGTAAGTTTGGGGTGTCAGCCTGGTTATCCAAATCACTCCCACGCTATGCGTTGTTTGCCATTTTGGTTGGAGTAATATTCCGAATACTAGGCTGTACTTTTGAAGTTCATCCTGGCTGTATTCCTATCGCTGTTACCAGTAATGTTATGCTTTTTGCAGACTTTGGAACAGACAAGCTGCTTCAAGGGATATTTATGGGATTAGCTTTCCATCATTACTTTCTTGACCAGTTTATTTGGCGTACCAGTAAGGATAAAGAATTGGCTAAAGATCTTAAGCTTCAAAATGCATAAAAAAAGCTCCAAAAGGAGCTTTTTCAGAAGTTACAATTTCGCTTAAGCCAAACTGGCTTCCAACTCAATGGTTGCATTCAATACTCTTGAAACAGGGCAAGCGTCTTTAGTTGCTGCTGCAATTGGCTGAAATTCCTCTTCTGTTAATCTTGGTACATCCGCTACGCATACTAACTTTACAGTAGTTATTGTTGGGGCACCATCAACAAACTCCAGAGTAACTGTTGCTTTGGTATCAACACTATTTGATTCATGACCAGCTTTGTGTAATTCGTTTGAAAGGGCCATAGAATAACATCCTGCGTGAGCTGCTCCGATTAGCTCTTCAGGATTGGTTCCTTCTCCACTTTCAAATCTGGAAACAAATGAATAGGCATCATTATTAAGTACTCCACTTTCTGATGAGATGGTTCCGGATCCTGCTTTGAGATCGCCGTTCCAAACGGCTGAGGCTTTTTTATCTGGCATAACTTTGGTCTTTTATTATTTATGATATTGAACAATTAAAATTACGTCATTCCGAAAGTGTAAAAATAAAGTAGTAATTAAATATTGCTTAGCTTTTAGAGCTTTAATGATGGGCATAAAAAAACCCGATACCCTGAAAGAAAATAAATATAGTGGTCATCTATGTTAAAAAAGCTACTCTCAAACAGGGGTATCGGGAAGCTACACCCATAAGACGACGCTAATCTCAATTTGTTTCTTCGGGTTTGTTAAATATTTGTAAATACAGAAAACTAAAATAAACCAAGTTGATCACCATGACTTTTGACAAAATGCTCTGTTGTCATTGGTAATCTCTCATTATTCAAACCCAATTTCCTGGTTTGTATGGCAAATAGCTTTTTGATTTGAGTCGAATAGTTACCATCTCCTCTCATACGTTTGCCCCATTCGGCTTTGTATAACTTCCCTCCTCTCATATCATATAATCGATTTTTGATTTTTTCTTTTCGATCAGGAAAATGTTGTTCCAACCAATCTACAAAGATATCCTTTACCTTATAAGGCAACCGTACGATGGTATAACCTGCGTGTTTTGCACCGGCATCTGAAGCGGCTTTGAGTATATCTGCACACTCATGATCAGTAAGACCCGGAATAATCGGCGCTACGTTCACTCCTACAGGAATACCTGCTTCTGCCAATATCTCAATAGCTTTCAACCTTCTGGTAGGGCGGGATGTTCTGGGTTCCATAATTTCGGTCAGTTTTTTATTAAGAGAGGTGACGGAAATTGTAACTCGAACACAGTTGTACTCTGCCAGTTCTTTCAGGTGATCAATATCTCTTGTGACTAAAAAATTTTTAGTAATGATACCAACTGGGTTTCGATACTTTGCTAACACTTTCAGACACCCCCTGGTGATTTCCAGCTTGCGCTCAATGGGCTGGTAAACATCTGTGATTCCACTCATTGCAATAACTTGTGGATCCCACTTCGGAGATCTAAGTGTTTTCTCCAGCAATTCAGGCGCATCATACTTCACAATAATCTTTGTCTCGAAATCCAAGCCTACCGAAAATCCCAGATATTCATGATAAGGGCGAGCATAGCAATAAATGCACCCATGTTCGCACCCCCTGTAGGGATTCAGTCCTGCATCGAATGGGATATCCGGACTTTTATTAAATGAGATTATGTTTTTAGTATCATCTTTAAAGAGTTGTGTTTTTTGAGAAGGCTTCTCTCCTGTTTCTTCATCCAGTTCATAATCGACGTAATGCCCTTCAAATCTGTTTATAGGATTATCTGAAGCACCTCTCCCTCTCTTTGGTTTTTGGAGTTTACTCATGAATTAATTTACACATATATTATACATATAAAATGTACCTAATGTGTTCCCCAACTTCAAACTAAAAAGTCTTGAATAATTTTTTTATCCAAGGCTTAATGTGTTGCAGAAAAATCTGTGCTCTAAAATACTTTTTTACCGGCCACCCAGGTTTCAAGTACTTCTATTTTCCAAATTTCACTTTCCGGAACGGTAAAGTAATCCTGATCAATAATAATGAAATCAGCCCATTTCCCATTTTCAAGAGTACCTAACTCATTTTCTTGGTGCCCTGCATAAGCTGCATCGATTGTAAACGCGCGAAGTGCTTCCTCCCTTGATAGAGATTCTCCGGGATACCATCCTCCATCGGGGGTTCCTTCATGATCCATCCTGGTTACCGCTGAGTATAATCCATAAAACGGATTGGAATGCTCAACAGGAAAATCTGAACCAGCTGCTACTATGGTTCCCTGTTGAAGAAAAGATTGCCATGCATATCCCCCTTTGATGCGATCAGGACCAACACGATCTTCTGCCATATTTTTATCACTGGTAGCGTGAGTAGGTTGCATAGAAGCAATAACATTCAGCTCTTTGAATCTGGGAATATCATCAATGGCTACAATTTGCGCATGTTCTATCCTATTTCTTAAACCCTGATCGCCATGTTCACCCAGTGCGTACTCTATAGCATCAAGAACCTGCCTGTTCCCCATATCACCAATAGCATGAATTCCTGCCTGAAAACCCTTTCCTATTACTTTGGATACCATTTGATTCATTTCGTCCTGACTTACAAATAGCAGTCCTTTGTTACCAGGGTCATCAGAATAGGGTTCGATTAAAGCAGCCCCTCTACTACCCAGCGCCCCATCGGAATATAGTTTCACACTTCTTAGTGCTAACATATCATCAGCATATGAGTTAATTGGACCATTCACTGAAAGGGTATCAAATATTGGCCCTGCTCCCGAGATCATCCCATAGATTCTGGTCTTTAACCGTCCATCATCAGCAAACTGCTTATACAGATTCCATGAAGTTACATTGGTTCCCGCCTCATGCACTGAGGTAATACCTACGCTAGCCATTTGATCTAACGCTTTTTCTAAGGCCAGTTCACGTTCTTTATCAGTTGTAGGTGGTATAATTGAGTTGATGTAACCCTCAGCAGCGTCAATAAACACACCTGTTGCATTACCCTGAGAGTCTCTTATGATCTTTCCCCCTTGCGGATCAGGAGTATCTTTACTAATTCCGGCTAACCTCATAGCCATTGTATTACCCCATCCGGCATGCCCATCTACTCTACTTAGCCAAACAGGTCGATCAGAAACTACCTGATCTAAATCTTCAGCAGTAGGAAATCTATTCTCAGGCCAAAGAGTTTGATTCCACCCCCTTCCCTGTATCCATTCAAGTTCAGGATTCGAATCAGCATAATCTTTGATAGTCTCTAAAGTCTGATCTAAAGAAGTAATTCCTGATAAATTTACTTGCAGTTCCTGGAATCCTAATCCCATTACATGACCATGTGCATCTACTAATCCAGGAAGCAAGGTCTTCCCGTTCCCATCAATTATAGTACCCTGATATTGATCAGCAAGTGAGCGCTCTCCTTTGGCAACCACTTTACCATCAGCTATTACCAATGTTTGGAATGTGACAAGTGAATCACCTTCAAGTGTATATCCATTTACATTTGTAATAATTGTTTTTGGAGATTGAGAAGAGCAAGAGATTAGAACTATAGATAAGAAAAGAATGGGTAGTCGCTTCATGTTAATGTATTAGGGTAGCTTTTGAGTCGAAGAATATAGATAATTTTTTTTCAAACGATTTTACCCATTCCTTTCCTTAAAACTCACCCTAATTACCTGCCCTCCTTCTTTAGCATTAAAGACCTTCCGCAGTATTTCTGGTTTTATGTCCTCATTCGATTCCAATTCATCTCTTGTAAAAAAGCGAAGATCTTTTAGTAGCTGCTCTTCGTCCGGATGCTCTGGGTCCTGACCTAATTTTAGCTGACCCTCCTCTTTGGCCACTTCAAAAAAGAATTCCAAAGCATGGTACAAACCATCAATCAACTCATTTATTAATAGTAGTTTTTTGACATTAACCTTTAAGCCTGTTTCTTCGAAAAACTCTCTTTTAACGGCTGCTTTTAAAGATTCCCCAAAATCAACACCACCTCCGGGGGTGGTCCATATATTCTTTACGGAAACAGGAGAATATAATTGAACCAGGAGAATTCTATCCTGATCTATTAGTACACCACAGGCACGAATTCTTAACTTATTTGAGTAGACCTCGCTACTCACTTACCCACTGGTACTTTATTTTCCTTTTTTGGAGTGAACAGGTTATTGGCCTTTGCATGTTTTAAACTAGCTTTCACAAAATCGACAAATAAAGCCTGAGGATTATTCACAGTACTTCTTAATTCAGGATGGAACTGTACACCTACAAACCATGGGTGCTCCTTAATCTCAACGATTTCTACTAAATCACGCTCCGGGTTCATGCCTGTAAGAAGCATCCCATTCTCAGTAAGTTTGTACCTGAGGTTATTATTCACCTCATAGCGATGACGATGACGCTCATAAACCATATCAGAACCATATGCTTTATGTGCATTACTTCCTTTTTCGAGCTTACACGCATATTTACCTAACCTCATTGTTCCACCCATGTTTTCGATATCCTTTTGGTCAGGCATGATATCGATGATAGGGTATTCGGAATCCTCATTAAACTCTGTGCTGTTAGCGTCCTTCCAGCCACATACATTCCGGGCATATTCGATAACTGCGCATTGCATTCCAAGGCAAATTCCAAAGAAAGGAATCTCATTTACCCGGGCATAGTTTACGGCAGAAAGCTTCCCTTCGATTCCTCTTCCTCCAAATCCAGGAGCAACTAATACTCCAGCCACTCCATCCAATTGTGCAGCTACATTTTCTGATGTAAGATTATCAGATTGTACCCATCTTATTTTGACCTTACAATCGTTAACTGCTCCTGCATGTATAAACGCTTCAACAATTGATTTATAAGAATCATGGTGCTCTACATACTTTCCAACCAGAGCTATTTCAATATCACCTGATGGATTGCAAACAGCTTCAACAAAACCAATCCAATTGTCCAGATTTGGTTCCTTAGTATCCAACTTAAGTTTTTCAATTACCCGTTCATCCAATTTCTGATTCTGCATCAGAAGCGGAACTTCATAAATACTTCGGGCATCAATGGATTCGATTACATCTTCGATCTCAACATTACAGAACCTGGCCACTTTTCCTCTGATAGATTCGTCTAGCGAATGTTCACATCTACACACAAGAATATCAGGTTGCAATCCACTTTCAGAAAGAGTTTTGACAGAGTGCTGAGTAGGCTTAGTTTTTAATTCACCTGCCGCTGCTAAATAGGGAACAAGAGTTAAGTGTATTGATAATGTATTTGCCCTGCCTACATTATATCTGAGTTGACGGACTGCCTCGATGTATGGAAGACTTTCAATATCACCCACTGTTCCGCCTATCTCAACGATTACTACATCGTATTCTCCCGATTGGCCAAGCTTGAGTACATGTGATTGTATCTCATCGGTGATGTGCGGAATCACCTGGACTGTTTTCCCCAGATATGCTCCCTGACGTTCTTTGGTGATTACGTCATAATAAATCCTGCCTGTAGTAACATTATTAGTTTGAGAGGTTTTGATGTCCAAAAACCTTTCATAGTGACCCAGATCTAAATCTGTTTCGGCGCCATCATCAGTTACATAAACTTCACCATGCTCATAGGGGTTCATGGTTCCGGGATCCACATTGATATAGGGATCAAGTTTTTGAACGGTAACCTTGAGACCTCTGGCTACAAGCAAACGACCTAGAGAAGCACAAATAATTCCTTTCCCCAAGGAAGATGTTACCCCACCGGTAACGAAAATGTATTTGGTAGACATTTAGAAGAGAGTGAAGTTGATGGATGGAAAATATAGCACACTCCCCCTCTTTGTTCAATCAAAGAACTAGTTATTTACTCACAAGTTTTCCACAACTTGTTTGAGCACATCAGGTTTATCAGAAAAAATGCCCGCGGCACCTTTCTTAATAACCGTACGCATTAATTCTTCATCATTTACTGTATATATGAAAAACGGAATTTTATTGGATTGCAGATCCTGAACCCATTCTTCACTTAGTTGCCTGTGACTACAATTAAATGCATCTACGTTATATTTTTCAACTAATTCAGATGGAGTCAAATCTCCGGATTGACTCTTCTCATAGAGAATTGCTTTCGGAATTTCAGGAGCTAATGCTTCAAGATGCTCCATAACTCTGTAATCAAAACTTGAAAATATTACCTCGTTTTCAATACCTGCCTCTCTTACCAACCGAATACTTTTATCAACAACGCCTCCTTCTGCCTGATCAGATACTGCCTCTGTTTTTATTTCTATGTTGACTGCAATTCTACCTTTCGTGTATGCCAATACTTCTTCAAGAGTGGGAAATGGTTCTCCACCAAATTTCTTATCGAACCAGGAGCCTACTTCCATCTTTTTTAGCTCATCAAGTGTAAAGGAACCTACTTCTCCAGATTCACTGGTTGTACGATCAACCGTTTTGTCATGTACTACTACAGGAATGCCATCCCTACTTATCGAAACATCAAGCTCAATCATCTCAGCTTCCATCTCAATAGCCAATTTAAAGGCTGAGTGGGTATTCTCAGGAGCATAAGAGCTTGCGCCCCGATGTGCGATTACAACGAAATTATCTCCATTTGAAGTAGGAATAATCGGCAAATTTGCGTCTTGTGCCATTAATTGACTGGAGAATACAACTAGAAGTATTATTAAAACGACTTTGATCATACTCGAAATTATTTTCTTTAAAGAAAATAATTTTCCTATTACCACACCATTAACATAGTTGATTGTAATGCTATAAAACTACAGCACTATCTAATGTTCCGTAAATATTCTAATAACCCTTTAGTTCTGTGAACTGATGACCCGCTTTATTGCTTTATTCAGCAATGAATCAAATGAATCTGTATTAGTGAGCACATAGTAAACAAAATAGAATCCTACTATTGTTGTTATGCTTCCTACCACTGTCATTATTGAAGCAATCCAGTTAGGTTGAATACTACCGAGAAATGAAAGCGCTACCACGCCCAAACCTAAAAAAATCTGTAATACTGCAGATAACATATGAAGACCATTAACCGAATGGACTCTATCCAAAAAAACAGAAAAACTACCAGGGTTCCGGGTAGGTTTATCTACTCTGATCGAATTCTCTTGAACTAAAGAATTTTTTTCTTTTGGTTCCTCGTACATGTCCTTACTTTTTACTAACCACAACAGCTTTTATAATAATAAAAGCCCTTTTCATTAAAAAATATTAATGCGAAATCAAGATAACTTTTTCATCTATGGGCGAAAGCCAGTAGAAGAAGCACTGCTTGACAAGGCACAGGAGATCGATAAAATTTTCATAAAGAACTCAATTAACGCGAGTTCCTACAAAAATTTAAACGAAGCTGCTTTAATCAACCGGGTACCTATTGTAAAAGTTCCTGATCAAAAAATTCACAGCCTAGTTGGAAGAGTTAATCATCAGGGCTTTGTTGCACAGGTAAGTTTAATTAAATACTTAAACTTTTTTGAATGGATTGAAACCCTCGATTTAGCCTCAAATCCAGCTGTTATTTTGCTTGACGGAATTGAAGACCCTCATAACCTAGGCGCTATATTGCGATCGGCTGTAGCTGCTGGCATCTCGGCTGTTCTGGTTCCAACTCAAAACCAGGCACCTGTAAACGCAACTGTTTTTAAAACATCTGCCGGTACAGCAACAAAGATTTCAATCATTAGAGTACATGACACCAAACAAGGATTCAAGGATCTAAAATTGGCTGGGTTTTCGATTCTTGGTTTGGATATGTCTGCGAAAGAAACGATATGGGAATCTGATTTCGAAAAGCCAATTGCATTTTTAATTGGCAATGAGGGAAAGGGTATTGATAGAGAACTAATCGCCAAATGCGACCAGCTAGCCATGTTACCTATGGAACGAAGCGTTGAATCTCTTAATGCTTCCGTTACTGCTGCTTTAATCAGCTATGAATGGAAAAGAAAAAAGTTAGCGATAGATTAAGTATTGCTTTCTTTTTATGAGAAATTCCTCGAACTCCTCCCCCCAATTTATTTCTCCATTTTCGTCAATAATCTTTTTTGTACCGGCAAGTAAGTATATAAAGTCAGAATACTCAGCGTCTTCTGTTTTTTCCATAAGAAGATTGACAAGTTCTACGCCAAATCTTACTGGGTCTTGAGTGTCGGGAGTAGCATTAATCTTCACCCCAAATATTTTCTCGTCTTCATATTTAGGGTAACGTGCCTTACCAGGAATAGATCTGGGTACAATGGAAACTGTATCAATTATTACTGAATATTTTTCTGAAACGGCTCTTAGCTCGGACAGATTTATGAATGTCTTTGGGGATCCGATAGTCAAAAAGGGATTAGGGGTACCTCTGCCCTCTGAGAGAGTTGTTCCTTCGAACAAACAAGTACCGAGATATAAATAAGCGTGTTCAAAAGAAGGTAAATTTGGAGATGGAGGAAACCAGTTCAATCCTGTTTCGCTCCATTTCATTACCCTGTTCCATCCTTCCATTTCTATGACTTTTACATTAGGAGAGTAGCCATTTATTTCTAACCACCCTTCACCTTTAGCCATTAGTGCCAACTCGCCTAAGGTGAGTCCATGAGCTACGGGAATAGGATAGGATCCCACGAAGGACTTATGCTCTTCTTCTAATACCCAACCTGAAACATAATCACCTCCAGCTGGATTTGGCCGATCTAAGATCCAAACTTCTTTATCAAACTCTGCACCAGCTTCTAGTATATGTTTCATAGTACTGTTATAGGTGTAGAATCTTGCTCCAACATCCTGCATATCAAAAATCAGGAGATCTACATTTTGTAACATCTCTGCAGACGGCTTTTTTGTATTGCCATATAAAGAATGAACGGGAAGTCCCGTAGCAGCATCAACTCCATCTTCGATGCGCTCCCCTGCTCCAGCTTCTCCTCTAAATCCATGTTCCGGAGCGAATAGAGCTGTTACATTTATCCCCAACGAGATCAATGTATCCAACATGTGAGTCTCTTCAATCCTGGCTGTAGGATTCATCACCAGCCCTACCCTTTTTCCATCAAGCTTATCAAGGTGCTTTTCAATTAGCACCTCTGCTCCAATTTTTACCTTTTTTTCCGTACTCTGAGTTTGAGCTTCACAATCTGCAAAAAGAAGAAGAGTTATTAAGACGGTGATGTATTTCATAGTGGATTATATTCAATCCTGAATCAAACAAAAAAACCCTAACAGCTTTTGTCAGGGTTTTTTAAAGGTTGATACCGAATGGATCAGCTGATATTTGCAACTACGTCAGATTCAGCAAAAAAATAGACTCCTTCTATTTTCCCATTTTCTACCGAGTCTGAACCGTGTATAATATTTTCTCCAACGCTATCAGCGAAATCAGCTCTGATGGTTCCTTGATCAGCTTCTGCCGGGTTAGTAGCACCGATCAATGTCCTGAAATCAGCTACTGCATTTTCTTTCTCAAGAATCATTGGTACGCACGCGCCGCTACTCATAAATTCGCACAACTCGCCGTAAAAAGGTCTTTCTTTGTGAACAGCATAAAAACCACCCGCAGTATCCATGGTAAGTCGGGTCATCTTCATTGCTAAAATGGTGAAACCAGCATCCTGGATTCTTTTTGTTACCTCTCCTATAAGCCCTTTGCGAACACAATCGGGTTTAAGAATAGTTAATGTTCTTTCTATTGCCATTTTGTTGTTTTATTAAAATTTTGTAACAAGCTTTTAGAGCATAACTCTTAAAAAGCACCGAAAGATACGGGATTGGATAAACAAAAAAACCGAGCCTAGTGCGTTCTTGAACATTTGACAAAAGAAGGACAACCATACCAGCTACTGTGGAGTACCCAGCTTAAAGCAAGCCCTGAAGAACTATGGCCTTATTTATCGGATGTCAATTCTGTGTTCAGGTTGATGAGATTCCCCTCCTTAAAAACAATTTCACTTTCTCGTACCGCGCCAAAAGGATTTCTTGGAGTAACTAATGCCAGGCTTAGTTCTTACCTGCAATGGGAACAGGAACCCTATATTTGGGAAAAACCTTTTCGTTTTGGTACAAGCAGGCACTACAAACTGGGAATAATAAAATCGCTCAAATACCTGGTGGATCTTATTCCTAACGAACAAGGCACTGAAGTTCGAACAAGAATTTGGGCTACACCGCAAAAGGAAGGATTGTTCAACATCCTCAAATTCCTGATCGAACGAATCTTAAAACGTCGCTACCAGCTCATTCTAAAAGAATTTGATGCTTGTGCATACGAGCAAATACTCCCTTATGAACGAAGTAATACAAAGCCATTAATCAGAGGTGCTGAATCAAAAATACGGGCTATAAAATCTGAGCTCATTAAAGAAACAAGACGAAAAAGGATCATTGATCATCTGATTGAGTACATCAAAAAAGCAGACGATGAAGCACTGGTACGAATGAATCCCTTTATGCTTGCAGAATACTGGGGAGAGAAGAAATACTCTGTGCTTAATGTATTTCTTCATGCTGCTAACCTGGGATTGCTGGATTTTTCCTGGGATGTATGCTGCCCAAACTGTAAAGCGCCCCGTAATTCTTTTCAAAAACTAGCCGAAATCAGGGCACAGCTTCATTGTGATGAGTGTGATCTGGATTATGAAATGGATTTCAACTCAAATACACTTCTGGTATTTACTCCTCATCCTTTAATCCGAAAAACATCAGATCGAAGATTCAGTTTTGGGGAACCTCAAGCAACACCACATAAGGTTTCTCAACATTTTTTGGAAATTGGTGAAGCAGCCTATCTGAATATCGAACTAGAGGAAGGTACCTATATTTTTAAAAGCCATACTCATAAAGGCTCAATTACTATTCATGTTAGAGAAGACGGGCTTGACACCATTTCTTTGATTATGACTGACAAGAATTTTACTGATGAGGAGGTTACCATTGCCCCAAGTCCTAACCTGACTTTAATTAATAATTCTTCAAAGAAGATAGTTTGCGTTCTGGAAAAGAAAGACTGGAAAGAAGAAGCGACCTATGCCAGCGAAGTTAGTTCTGCTCTCGATTTCCGCTCCCTGTTTTCAAGAGAAGCATTAAAAGAGGGTACCAGTGTAAAAGCATCCGGCGTAACCATGCTCTTTACAGACATAATGAATTCGACTGAATTTTATCAGCAAGCCGGAGATGAAATGGCAATTGGACGGGTAATGAACCACTTTAAAATTATACAGTCTATTGTAGCTGAGGAGCGAGGTGGTATCGTAAAGACTATTGGGGATTCAGTAATGGCTGTTTTCCGTGAGCCTGTATCTGCACTTAAAGCGATAGAACGTATACAACATATCTTCTCTGGTAGTACCTCACTTGGAGACTCGTTTAAATTGAAAGCAGGAGTGCACTTTGGAGATTGTACCGCTGTAAATCTAAATGGAAGAACCGATTACTTTGGCACTACAGTTAATATTGCTGCCCGTCTTGTAGATGCTGCCAAAGAAAAAGAAGTGATTTTGTCTGAAGATTTCTACAATCATCCCGATGTAAAACTATACCTCGAAAAGAGAGGAAAGGCGTTATTTATTAAACAAAACCAAATTGAACTTAAAGGTTTTGACAAGAAAGAGTTTAAAGTAAAACAGCTCCGGTTAGAACGCCCACCTCTTCGTTTGGTGGTTTAATATCCCTACCTTTACAATTCAGTTCTGTTCACTTGACCGACAAATCTGGTCATGGTTAAATAAAAAGAATTAGGGTAAACTTGAACCGACTCTCCAAAGAAAAAAGCCCATACTTATTACAGCATCAAAACAACCCGGTAGATTGGTACCCCTGGGGAGATGAGGCTTTTGCAAAAGCAAAAAAAGAAAATAAACCTGTTTTTCTATCCATTGGTTATGCCACCTGCCATTGGTGCCATGTAATGGAGCACGAAAGCTTCGAA
Organism: Balneola sp.; assembly: GCA_003712055.1. Lineage (NCBI taxonomy): Bacteria > Pseudomonadati > Balneolota > Balneolia > Balneolales > Balneolaceae > Balneola > Balneola sp. The sequence continues at coordinate 442,795 of RHLJ01000002.1, read as the reverse complement.
GATGAGGAAATAGCTGATCAACTTAACCAGGCATTTATAAATGTAAAAGTAGATCGTGAGGAAAGACCGGATATCGACAGTACCTATATGACGGTATGCCAAATGCTAAACGGACATGGTGGTTGGCCACTTTCCCTTTTCCTAACACCAGATAAGGAGCCCTTTTTTGCAGCAACCTATATACCAAAAGAAGCAAGGTATGGACGAATAGGATTGAGACAGCTAATTCGGGGAATCCAGGGCATGTGGATCCATGAACCTGATAAAATTAGCCAAGCTGTGGAAAGCATCAAACACGGGTTTAAAAATGCGCAAGAATTTCAAGCTGGTGAGTTTCCCGGTACTGAAGCCATTGACTTCGCTGCCGAACAATTGATTACAAATTTCGATGAGGAATTCGCTGGATTTGGATCTGCTCCAAAATTTCTTACCCCCCACAACCTGATGTTCCTATTGCGGCAATGGCACCATACGAAAGAAGAACGTTTTTTGAATGCGGTATCAAAAACACTTACTGCAATGCGTTTTGGAGGGATATGGGATCATATAGGCCATGGCTTTCATCGCTATTCTACCGACAGGGAATGGTTGCTCCCTCATTTCGAAAAAATGCTCTATGATCAGGCACTTCTTATGATTGCCTATACAGAGACATGGCAGGTTACTAAAAATCCTTTGTTCAAAAAAACTGTGTGTGAAATCGCTGAATATGTAGAAAGTAATCTAACTAATACTGAGGGTGCTTTCTTTTCTGCAGAAGACGCTGACAGCGAAGGAGAGGAAGGCAAGTTTTATTTATGGGATACTAATGAATTGCAAGGCCTGCTATCCAAAGACCAATTCTCTTTTTTCAGTAAAGAATTTCAGATTCTGGAGGAAGGAAATTTTGAAGATGAAGCTACCAAACAGAAGAACGGAAAGAATATTCCTCACCTTAAAGCAGACATTGCTAGTGAAAAACAAAAGGACTGGAAGTCTATTCGAGAATTGGTTTATAAGGAGAGGGAGAAAAGAATTCGACCATTACTTGATGATAAAATACTGACCGACTGGAATGCCCTCATGATTATTGCTCTTGCAAAAGCCGGTGCTGCTTTTGGTGATGATGAGTTGATTCAGAAGGCTGAAAAAGCTTACCAGTTTATAAATCGAAACCTATTTGAAGGAAATGATTTACTTCATCGATACAAAGACAGAGAAGCAGAAATAAATGCTTTTGCTGATGACTATGCTTTTCTGATATGGGCCTCTCTTGAATTATATGAATCCACCTTTAATAGTGATTACTTAAACAAAGCAATTGAACTTAATACTCACTTCCTCAATGAGTTTTGGGATGAAAAAGCAGGAGGTTTATTCTTCAGTATTGATGACAAAGATCAACCTCTTGGAAGGCAAAAACAGATTTATGACGGAGCCATTCCATCTTCTAATTCCGTTTCCCTTTTGAATCTGGTTCGCTTGGCACGTTTTACCGGTGATACTTCTTTGGATGAAAAAGCCCAGGAATTAGGAAAATGTTTTTCTACAGATCTGATTCGCGCAGGATCGAGTAGTACAGCCAGTATGATGGCACTTCAATTTTTATATCATGAACCCAGAGAAATTGTGATTACTGAGGGTTCCGGAGACCAGGAATTATTTGCTCAGTATCTTCGTGAGCTTTTTCTGCCATCAAAAGTATTACTCTTTCGGCCATTGGATGAAGATAACTCAGTCTACGAAAGCGCCCCTTATTTAACTCACCTTAAGTCCATAGAAAAAGCGTCTACAGTCTATGTCTGTAAAGACTATTCATGTGATACCCCTACTTTAGAATTAGAAATACTGAAAGAGCAGTTAGCATCTTAAATAGATGGGCAATTTAATTGCCCATCATCATACTGAAAATCAATTCTTGTAAGCCAATTAGGTTCACTCCTGCAGGTACTTCAACCATGGCTTTTGCGATGCTTGAACGATTTACATTCGTTACTTCAAAAACTGTGCTCTTTTCTCCCTTGTCGGTTACTTCAATAAGAAGCGGGAAATTTTGTGACTTAAACTCCTGGGTAAGCCTTGTTAAAGTATTTCTCATGTTTTCAGGGGCATTATTCCAGGGCTGAGTTAGCATTCCCCAGTTTATGTCAATTCCCTTGGTAAGCCAAATTGATACAGAGCCATCGCTGTCTTCACTTTCAATTAGAAGTTCACTACAGTCATATCCAAGGATTTTCTTTTCTCGATTTGTATATCGGAAATTGGTATTGGAATCAATATCCGCATCACTACTCTCTCCCCTAGAAATCATTCCAGCCATTTGGAAAAAACCTTCCAGTTCTTCTTTTGTGAATTGAAGTGCTTTGTTCTCTCCCATAAGCACTATAAAATCTTTCTCATCATTTCGGATAAGGAGGCCACTTGCATTTAGCCCATCCATCATACTTACCGATTCTTGTCCCTGAACAATAATTCTATCAGAGGTAGCATATAAGTTGAGCTCATTTACTTCTGGTACTCCATTATTTTCTCCATAAGTTTTCATAGTAATTTGACCTTGAAACTGTGCAAATGCGGCAGTTGAAATCAAACTTAGCATGATGATAGATATCCCTGTTTGTAGCTTTCTGATATTCATTGACATTGATTTAGTTAAAAACGCACATTGTAAACGTTAGAATGATACGGTTGTTACGTGAATCAGGCAGTTATAAGATCATCTAATCCTACATTCACTTTTTTAATCCACCCACCAGCAACCACATCATCTCCTTCGTAGCATACAACGGCCTGGCCCGGAGTTATTGCTTCTCGTCCAGCTGGGAAGTGTACCTTAATTTCATCTTCTCCGGTTTGAGTAATGGTTCCAATTGCACCATCATCATTATACCTGATAGCGCCGGTGATTTCCATCTCGTCTTCCGGAATTCGATTATATTTAATCAAATTAATCTCTTTGGCTAGTAAGGTGGTACTTACCAAATCCTCTTTTTCACCGATGGTGATGGTGTTAGTTAAAGGATTGATATCGGTCACATATACAGGTTTGCCCATAGGTAAATTCAAACCGCGTCGTTGCCCTATGGTGTAGAACGGATAGCCTTCATGTTCGCCTAATATATTTCCGTCCTTATCTACAAACTTTCCGCCTTTCATCTTTTCCTCCAGACCATCAACTCGATCTTTAAGAAAACGGCGATAGTCATCATCAGGAACAAAGCATATTTCATAAGAATCAGGCTTGTTAGCTACATTTAGTAGTCCATGATCTTCAGCAATTTGCCTGATTTCAGTTTTAGAGTATCCTCCTAGAGGAAAAATAGTCCGTGCCAGGTGTTCTTGAGCTACTCCCCATAATGCATAGGACTGATCTTTCTTAGGATCCAGTCCACGGGAAATCACATGGCGTCCATTTTCTTCTCTTACCTTTGCATAATGCCCGGTAGAGATAAAATCGCAACCTAAGTTATCAGCACGTTTAAGCAGAGCCGCCCATTTAATGTGAGTGTTACATAGCACACATGGATTTGGGGTTCTCCCACCCAGGTAATCATCCACAAAACGATCAATCACCCAATCGCCAAATTCTTCCCGGATATCCACAATAAAATGCTTGAAGCCATGATTGACTGCAATATGACGGGCGTCGTTCATACTCTCTACCGTACAACAACCGGTTTCTTTGCCTGTGCTTCCACCGCTTCGATGGTAGTCCCATGTCTTCATGGTAATACCAATTACCTCGTAACCTTGTTCTCTAAGCATAACAGCGGCAACCGAAGAATCTACTCCGCCGCTCATTGCTACTAATACACGTCCTTTAGTACTCATTTGGTCTTAAAATCTCCCTGTAAAGAAACAGACAAAGATACAGCTTTTTTTTAAGAAGGGAGAGCTTGGCTGATTGTTAATTGTAATCTCCCGGATAGTTTCTTATTCCTTCGTCTCAAATCTTGTTTCTAGCTTATTAATTCACCTTATTTATCTGGTAAACCGTAAACCTTCTGTAAATGGAAGTATTCAAATACTTAGTATTAGTGCCTCTTCTATTTTATTCTTTCACTTTTTGCAATGATCAATCAAAGCAGCAGGAATTCAATAGTTTATTAGACTCGGCTACAGTAGAATTATCAGACATAGAAGTTTGTGCTATTAGGGCTTATTATGAACGTGGGCTAGAAGGCGATAAATGTATGGTAGATTGTATTTTGAATGGTAAAGGGAAAAATGTAGGAGGAGGTTGTCCTCATATCTGCTTTGCCTATGGGAGGTTCGAGTTTGAAGAATTACCAGAGTTAACCAAGTGTTTTACCGATACAGAAATTTCGAACTAAACTTCTCTATAATATCAGGGACAAGTATAATGTTAGTTCTTAATTAAAGCTATTTGACCTTAACCAACACCGCCCAATCTTTTTCTCTGCCTTGCGGAGAGTTACCTAGAGAGACCTTGCTTCCTCCGCTCACTTCATTTACAGAACCTTGCTGCAAACCTCCTCCTTCTTGTGGATTAAACCATAAAACGGAGAAATCGCCATCAATGCCTTCAAGGTCAAGAGAAGTTGTAGTCGGACTTCTCATATATACCAGGTACACTTCTCCTTCTTTCGCAAATGCGGAAACACCTTCTCCGGTAACCAGTTCATTGGCTGGTTCCATTTGTTGGAAGGGTACATGTTCATTGAAGAAATCCAGAGCGATTTTAGTCTGTATCCACATATTCTCACGCGATCGCCAGTCTTCGTTAGAAAGATCGCTGGTTGGTGCGTTATTTTGCCATCCGAAATACCAGTCTACTCCTGCTCCACCTGCTAACAGAGGTTCCCATAAGACTTCTATCCTCGCTTCATCGTGTTCAGGATCATCAATATCCGGACGAAGCCCATATTCCCAGCCCATAGGTTCATCGATGGCTAACACCCATTTCTTACCGGCATCAATTGATCTTTGCCTGTATCTCAATGTTGTATCGGCATAGGTATGGTGTGTTTGAATCGACATCCCATCGTATCCATCAGTTCCAAGTAACGGAGTAAATATCAGATTTAAATGGTGCTCTGGAAAAGTGTGTACGACCAGGTGATGATCGTAGGGATCTACTTCTTTGATGTAGTTTGCAAACAGTATTCGCTGTTCATCGGTATTTCCAATCTTATATAACTCAGTCGGCTCTCCATCACTCCAGCCATTCTCTTCTCCAATATTCCAGCTTACACCAAGATTATGACCAAATCGGGCAATCATCTCTCTATAAAAGAGCTTCCTGGAATCAGCAAAATTACTTCCCACTCCTTCAAATACTTCCAAAAAGCTTTCGTTCTCTGTTTCGGATAACATGAAGTCCCGAACAATCCCCAGTTCATCCATGTGGTCAAAAACGATTTCCCACTGAGCCAGTTTGCTAACATCGTACACATACACTTCTTCGGGCTCTACCCATGGCCATATATCATCCCCATCACCATGAACATTCATTAGAAGAAGGTAGGCAGCATTTAACCCCTGATCTGCGATATAGTTTAAGGCTCCAATAATTTCTGTTCCCTTTCCATCCTGCCAGCTTGGATCTCCTTCTTCCCAGTTAATTGCATGAGGCTTAAATGCATGTAATTGATTCTCTCCAAGCGCCGGAAAATGCGTACCTCCTTTGTCTTTGGTACCATCGAAATCCTCATAGGCTAAAAAGTTTTCCGGGCTTCCAGCTCCTCCTTTTATAAAAAACTGCTTCGAACCCGCGAACTGTAAATAATGCTCTCCTACATATTCCAGCCTTCCTTTGGTTTTGAAATCCCTTGTAATCTCAGATGATGTTCGCTCAGTTACCATGAATGAACCTGATTCCCCATCAAAAAAGCCTGCACTTTCTCCAACTCCGGGGTCTAAGGAAATAGCAGCGCCTTCCCCTTTCCTGAAACTCGCTACATATAACCACTCCCCGGTTTCATCAGGGCTGAAATTTACTCTCCATATGTTACCTGAAGTAGCGCTTGTTTCTGCTGCATCTCCGTCAGCTGCAAAATAGCCTGGCACGTAATAGGAAGATCCCGTTCTGTGATTGATGAAATGCACATCAAGACGATATTCTGTGAATGTCTCCTCGCTTTCGGATAGTTCAGGGCCTTCAAAATCCAGTGTTACTTTGTCCCATAATTGATACTCAACAGGTTGATTTGCAGAGCAACCCGAGATAAAGATGGTGAATAAAAATAGGAAGAGAGATGGAGTGAGATACTTGAACATATTGGCCTTTTGATTAAAGCGTGGAAGATGTTCAAAAAAGGCAGTTCTTACAAAACTTATTCTAAATTACCGAGCATCAAACTTTCAATAATAGTGGCCATTTCCTCCGGGTCTTTGAGAAGGGTTAAGTAGGAGTGATTGGTTTTCTCTCCTTCTACCCAAATATTTCCTCCTTCATCGTCTGCTTTGTTGAATCCATTGTCAACTCGATCCCAATAGTCGCCGAGTCCGTTTCTAACAGCATATAGTATTGCTGTTTGGTCATAGCTTGAGTTGTCCAGAATTCTGCCCTTATAATTCTCTTTTATCCAGGGAGCAAACTCACTAAAGTGTTTATATCCGATGTACAGGGGATGAGATGTCTCAAGTTCATTAAAAACTTCTCCGGTTTTTATTACTAAACCGACTTCGTACCCCAAAAATGTAACGGGTACTTCTTTCAAATTTTCTATTACAAATCTGGTTACCCCTTCCATATTGCCATTGAAATTCCATTCCCACTCTCCTTCGGGATACTGTCCTCCCATAATCACAAACTCAGACACCTTTTGATTTATCAATTCTTTTCCGCTTAACGGAGAATTTGAATCTGGCTCTGATTCCAACAGGTTTTTGATATTAGCCAGTGGACCCACTGTGATTATAGTGATACTATTTTCATCCGCGTCAGAAAGTAGCTTTCTATAAAGGGCGACTGCTTCAGTAGCGGAATCATAACTTTCATTGAATGGCAGTACCTCTGTGATTGGTTTTGAATGATTCCAGGGTTCGTGAAATTTTCCATCCTTTCTAACTCCGATTGGAATATGTGGTCTGCCATAAAAAGTATTAACGGCATCAATTCCTGAAACCGCATATTCTTCGGTACTCCAGCACATCACAGCCAGTAACTCTGTCTCCCCATGGCTTTGTAGATTATGGATCATTGCTAATGCTCCCAGATCGTCAGCATCGCCACCGAAATCGGTGTCAAAAATGATTTTTGATTGAGCTGCTACATTTGGGACTGATAGTATTCCAATAAGAATTAGAGATAGATACTTTTTCATTGTATATGTTGAATCGACTTTGAAATACAATACTCAAAAAACCCTTTTTATGAAATTACTCAGTCCATTACTCTTCGTTCTCATTTTTACCAGCACCTTATTTGCACAAGAAGCACGCTTTCCTATCATCAAAGGATTCGGCGGCATTTATGAAATCGAAGGAGCAGTACACCCAAAGTTGGATGTTTCATACGACATCGTGGTCGATTTAAAAACACTCCAGAGAGATAAAGAGAGTATTAATCCTGGATTGAATAATGTTGCCAGAATGATGAACCTACATGGATTGGGCGGGGTAACACCAGAAAACCTGAGTGTGGCAGTGGTGATCCATGGTGGTGCAACTGATGTTGTTCTGGATAATGAAACCTATCAACAGCGCTATGAGCTGAATAACCCGAACATCGACTTGATTAGCACATTAAAAGAAGCCGGGGTAAGTATTTATGTATGTGGGCAATCCTTACTCGCCCGAAAGTATGCTCAGCAAAGTGTGAACCCAGATATAACCACAGGTCTTTCAATGCTTACGGTATTTACAACCTATATGCACGAGGGGTACCTACCGCTAGTATTCAATTAGGTCATATACAAATACGGCTTCCAGGGCTCTTGAACAAAGCCATTATAATCCCTGAAAAAAGTAATTGGAATCGGACGATAGGGTTTTGATCGGAGAGGCATTTCTGCTTCTCTGGGAGTTTTGTTTCCTTTCTTTACATTACACCTTTCACAAGCTGTAGCAAGATTTTCCCAGGTGTCTCCTCCACCTCGGCTTTTAGGAATTACATGATCGATGGTCAGATTCGATCTACTTCCGCAATATTGGCACTCAAAGTTATCCCTTCTCATCACATTCCTTCTCGATAAAACTACTTTGGTATATGGAATACGAATGTAGCTTCTCAAGCGAATTACAGAAGGATATTGGTACGCGTCTCTCGGAGTTCTCAATTCTTTTTCCGGATCGTCATGAAGTAGCTCAGCCTTTTCCAGAAAAAGGAGTTTCATGGACCGTTGCACCGAGCAAATACTCAATGGCTGGTAGTCCTGATTTAAAACTAATACGTTAGCATTCATAGTGCATCTGGTTTTCGAATAGTTGGGTTATATGTAGATGACTTTCTTTCGAAGAGAATGCAGGACAGGAATAATAAAAAAGGCGTGCTCGTAATAAACGAGCACGCCTTAGTATGAAGCTTTTTGATCTCAATTTCAATAGCCGAGGTAGTTTAATAACTCTTCCCTAACATCAGCGTTTATCGATACGGCCAACAAGATGGATACCAACAGTCCAAATAAGGCATAGGATAAATCTTTGAATATCATTTTTAGCACCTTTCCTATTGGCTGACCAGTTATCTTTTTATCACCCGTTATACTCATCCCGATTTCACGACCTGCCAGAAGCCCCAGAAATACCCAGGTTGTACTCATAGGAACCGTACTTACTGTAAGTTTATAAGTAAGCAGGATTGCATAAATAAAATCAATAATGGTCGCTGAACGAATATCGGTAACCCTGGACTTTTCGGTTACAATCTGCTGAATCTTGTCCCCTCTCAAATAGAATAACAAACCAAGGCCAAAGAAAATAAACAGAGCAAAGCCAAGAAATTGTCCAAAGCTTAATGACCTAGGTAAATATACAGCCACATTCGCGGCATCTTGCATAACCCAAACTGCCCATAAACTACCCGAGGTAATCCACTGAATAGGAAGCCATATCTTTGCTGCTTCAGTTGTTGCAAATTTCTTTTCAAAGGTTTTGGTAACCAATAACCAAACAATCAAACCTGCGGCAAAAGCGAGAAAATATCCGCTTAAGCTCTTTCCCAGTACAGAAGTGATGTCTTCGGCAGAAGCAGCAAAACAACTCAACAATAAGAATGTGGTAGAAACCGGCATTCTCATTCTGGTCAATATGAGAAGGAATACAGGAGCAGCTACCTGTAAGAAGGTAAAGCTGGTTGGACTTTCGCTAAATCCTTTTGAAGTAAGACGCTGGTAGCTTACATCACCATCGAAAATAACCCAGCTCACTGTTACCGTAGCAAGAAAAATCCCGCCGATGTAAATCCATAACACCCACCACTTCTTATCCTGGTTCGAAGCCAGAAAGGTGCCGATAGTTTGGATACTGTCGTTAGCAATGGCAGAATAGCCAGCAAAAATAAATCCCACCCACATTGCAATTTCGGCATAGGGGAAGGTGACACCTGCAGCAAAAAAGAAGAGACCAATAAGCCCGATAAAGATTCTTTCTTGTTTGATGATGTGAAAAAAGCTGGTAGGTATCAGGCTTTCTATGAAGCTTCCGTTGCGTGAATCTGATGAATTAGTCATTAACTATTTTGTGCTGAAATTTTATTCAAGTAAGTGTACCCATTACATGTTAAGATAGTATTATCTTTGTTAGCCATTTCTAAGTCGATAGTACTTGTATCTAGAATACAAATATTTTAGTATGCCGCGGTTAAAATTATGACGTTATCTCTTATGCAAGTAAAGATAGAGTTAATCCTCAAATCAGAATATGAGGAGCTAGATAAACTGGAAGGATTTCTTAATGAGTTACAGGAAAAGCTGGGTTTTGATGACGAGCTTTATGCTAAACTGATGCTCACGGTATCAGAAGCAGCTACTAACGGAGTGGTACACGGTAACCAACTCGACCCCACCAAAAAAGTTATCCTTACCGCACAAAGCGATGGTAAAAGTTTGACCATTACTTCAAAAGACGAGGGACCTGGCTTCAATCCCGATGATATTGCTGACCCACTTGCAGAAGAGAATTTGCTGAATACCAGTGGCCGGGGAGTATTTCTTATGAATGAGTATGCAGAAGAGGTGGCGTACCAGGATAACGGGACTAAGCTGGTACTCAAATTCAATCTGGCTTAAATAAAAAAGGCCGATCAGTTTACTAACCGGCCTTTAAAGCATATGAGGTCGTAATGCTCTTAGTTCAATTGAGCATCTAATTGCTTGGTAAGGTGAGTTTTAGGAACTGCACCAATAATCTGATCTACAACCTGTCCATCCTTAAAAATTAGTAGAGCAGGAATACTTCTGATTCCGTACTTCACAGAAACTTCAGGGTTATGATCAACATTTACTTTTCCAATTTTTGCTTTACCAGCGTATTCGCCAGCCATTTCTTCAACAACTGGTCCAATCATTCTACATGGACCACACCATTCAGCCCAAAAATCAACCAATACAGGTTGGTCTGAGTTCAATACTTCTTGTTCGAAATTGCTGTCATTAAATTCAACTGTGTTAGCCATTTCTATCACCTGTTTTTATTAAATAATACTTTTAAAAAATTTCGATGCCAAGATCGGAAGGTTCCAACCAATGATGCACATTGTTTATGGTTATGAAGGACATTGGGTTCTTTTATGATGACTACACATCAAAAGAGATGCCCTGAGCTAACGGAAGCTCTTCGCTCCAGTTTATAGTATTCGTTTGTCGGCGCATATAAGCCTTCCAGGCATCAGAACCAGATTCTCTTCCTCCTCCGGTTTCCTTTTCTCCACCAAAAGCGCCACCAATTTCTGCCCCACTTGTTCCAATATTAACATTAGCAATACCGCAATCAGACCCTCTGGCACTTAAAAACCCTTCAGCTTCTCTCATATTGAGTGTAAACATCGCCGAGCTTAGTCCTTGTTTTACTCCATTGTGATAACTAATTGCTTCCTCCATGGTGCTATACTTAATTAGATATAGGATTGGAGCAAAAGTTTCTTCCTGCACAATCTTGTATTCATTTTTTACTTCAGCAATGGCCGGGCGAACGAAATATCCTTCCCTTTCCAGAACTTCACCACCATAAATAACCTCGCCACCTTGCTTTTTAATCTGCTTGAGCGCCTTTTGCATATTCTCGATAGCAATTTCGTCAATAAGTGGGCCAACCAGTGTTTCAGGGTCAAGAGGGTTTCCAATTGTGATGTTATCATAGATTGCGAGTAAACGTTCTTTTACCTGGTCATACACATTCTCATGAATAATCAACCGCCTGGTACTTGTACAACGTTGCCCACAGGTTCCCACAGCTCCAAATACCGTAGCTCTGATTGCCATTTCAATATCTGCATGCTCCGAAATAATAATGGCATTGTTACCACCGAGCTCAAGAATAGATCTCCCAAGCCTTCCTCCTACTGTTTTTGCAACTTCTTTACCCATCCTAATAGAACCAGTAGCTGAGACAAGAGGAACACGTTCATCTTTTGTCATCCATTCTCCTACTTCACGATCGCCGGTAACGAGATTAAAAATCCCTTCAGGCAGATTATTCTCTTTCAAAACTTTAGATACAATATTTTGAATGGCAACTCCACATAACGGGGTTTTTTCTGAGCCCTTCCAGATCATCACATCTCCGCATACTGCTGCTATCATTGCATTCCAGCTCCAAACCGCTACCGGAAAGTTGAAAGCGGAAATAATCCCTACAACACCAAGCGGATGCCATTGCTCATACATTCTATGATTAGGGCGCTCACTATGCATAGTAAGGCCATAAAGCTGCCTGCTCAAACCTACTGCAAAATCGCAGATATCAATCATTTCCTGTACTTCACCAAGTCCCTCCTGGTTTATTTTACCCATCTCATAAGTAACAAGTTTTCCCAGGGGTTCTTTAAACTCACGGAGTTTTTCTCCAATTTGTCGGACAATCTCACCACGCTGAGGAGCAGGCACTTCTCTCCAAACTTTGAACGCTTCTTCTGCAGTAGCTACTACCTCATCATATTGTTCTTTAGTTGTAACCGAAACATTAGCAATTTTCTTTCCATCCACAGGGGTATAGCTGCTTATCATTTCTTTACTTTCCAGATATTTCTGGCCCGTACTGGTTCCCGCGTTTACTCCTTCTATTCCTAATTTCTTTAGAAAATCCATTCTTTATTTTTTGGGTAAATTTGTGGGGCAAAGATAGACAATTCAGAATTAGTAAATGCCGAAGATTGAAATTTGAATTACCTTTGATCCGTCAGAAAAGTACACTTTTGAAAAAAGCTTCTAACAAACAACTTACCCTATTGAGAAAACTGCGTTCCCGTAAATACCGGGAGCAGGAAAAACTATTTATTGTTGAGGGTGAACGTGCCTTAAAGCAAGTACTTGAATCAAAAAAAGTAAAACTCCATTCTATTTTCTTGGAGGAACATGTTACTACAGATTTCTCTGAAGCTTTTTTCCTGGACAGTGCTTTATTTGATGAAGTTTCCAATACTGAAAACCCTCAAGGAGTATTAGGCATCTTCCATATTCCTAACCCTATAACAATTGAAGAACTAAAGAAGCAGAAAGGAGTAGTTGTCGCTGTGGATGCTATTCAAGACCCAGGTAACCTTGGAACTATAATCCGAACCGCCTCCTGGTTTAATGCTGTCGCATTCCTAAGTGGGAAAGGCACGGTGGATATGTTCAATCCTAAAGTTGTACGAAGTACCGTAGGTGCTACCGGGGCTATCCCCTACCTTTCTCTCGAACTTGATGAATCCTTTCAGCAACTGGAAGAATCGGGATGGAAGGTAGTTTTACTAGATGGAAATCCCGGCTCTATTCCAATCATTGAAATCCCATCAAGTGATAAAATAATTTTAGTGGTTGGCAACGAAGCAAATGGTATTAGTAAGTCCCTCATATCACCTAAAAGAACTCGAGCACTAATCCCAGCTTCAGGTGATCAAAACGCTGTTGAGAGCCTTAATGCGGCAGTTGCACTTAGCATCGGCTTATGGCATGTGAATAATTAAGTTGATAACTCACCCAAAAAACTGCCTTTTTCGTCTCTCAAAAAAAAATCTAAATACTTTTCCACATTCGTTGCATCTAGATATAGATGTTCATTAATTCTGATAGCCGTTCTTTAACATCATCTACAAAGGCTTACGGTTTTACGTTGAATTTAAATACCATTTGCCCATGCCGAAGAAGAAAACGAAAAAGATTTTCGTACTCGACACTTCCGTTCTTTTATATGACAATGAAGCAGTTAAAAATTTTGAAAAAAATGACGTAGCAATCCCTATCACTGTTCTTGAGGAGATAGACACTTTTAAAAAGGGGAACTCAGTAACTAACTTACATGCAAGGGAATTTATCCGTTATCTGGATAGTATTTCTGATGACAACATGCTCCTTGATTGGATTCCACTTAATGGGCGCTCCCACGGCAATCTGAAAGTAATTACTAATGGTGGAGATCATGTAGATGCCAACGAAATGTTTGGTTCTAAGAAAAACGATCATGATATCATCAATGCCGCACTCAGGCTGAAATCCGAAAATCCCAAGGAAAAAGTAATCCTCGTTTCAAAGGATATAAACCTGAGACTGAAAGCACGAGCCCTTAACCTCGAGGCAGAGGATTATGAGACGGTGCAAGTCAAGAATATTGACCAGTTATACAAAGGTAAAACTGAGCTTGAACTGGAAGATCCTTCTGTAATCAGCAAGTTCTATGAAAAGGGCAAAATCCGTCCCAAGGGATTAATGGAAGCTTCACCAGTAAGCAACCACTTCTATATCATGAAAAGTCATGGCTCTTCTGCTTTGGGCAAATACAATAAGAAGTCCGGTTATATTGAGAACATCGAAGTAATGAATGCCTATGGTATAACTCCAAAAAATGCGGAGCAGACTTTTGCACTTCATGCACTTATGAACCCAAGTATTATGTTGGCTAGTGTAACAGGCTCAGCTGGAACTGGAAAAACATTGCTTGCATTAGCTAGTGCCCTGGAGCAGCGAAGCCATTTCAAACAAATTTATTTAGCACGCCCAATTGTACCACTTAGCAATAAGGATATTGGATATCTCCCAGGAGATGCCAGCCAAAAGATTGATCCTTATATGCAGCCGCTTTGGGATAACCTGAGCTTTATTAAAAACCAATTCAAGGAAACCAGTAAGCAGTACAAGAAGATTGATGAAATGGTGCAAACCGATAAGCTTCGCATCGTTCCTCTGGCTTATATCAGAGGACGTAGTTTATCGAACGTGATTTTTATTGTTGATGAGGCTCAAAACCTGACTCCTCATGAGATAAAAACCATCATTACAAGGGCTGGAGAAAAGACGAAAATCATCTTTACAGGAGATATCTTCCAGATTGATACTCCATACCTGGACTCTCAAAGTAATGGACTTTCATACCTGGTAGATAGAATGCATAATAATCCCATTTATGCACATGTAAACCTGGAAAAAGGCGAGCGCTCAGAATTGGCAAACATCGCAAGTAAGCTGCTTTAATTCTTCTACAACGAAGGAGCTGAGATAGATTCTCTTTCTATATAAGTAGCTTCAATAAGCTTGCTGGTACTTTCTTTGCCTTCAATGAGATCGAACAGAAGCTTTACGGCTTCTTTACCTATTTCTTCAACAGGTTGACGGATAGAGCTAATAGAAGGTTGGGTAAGCTCGAAGTAGGGTTGATCATCAAAGGATATGATTGAGACATCTGTTGGTACTTCTAACTTTAACTCCTTAGTCGCCTTTAATACCCCTAAAGTAATCTGATTGCTCAGTGAGAATATTGCCGTAGGGCGTTTTTTTCTGCCAAGTACTTCTAATGCAGATTCATATCCATTTTGAATGGTAAAGTCAGATCCTATTACTTCAACTTCGAATCTTGTAGCATCATGCTCAGCCATAGCTTTCAAATATCCTTCCACACGCTGCCGGTTTGATATGGTGTTCTCAAGTCCTTGAATACAACTTATTTTTTTGTGCCCTCTCCCCTGAAGAAGTTTCACCGCATCATAGGAACTGGAATAGTTATTCGTCGACACATAAGGGATTGACAAGGTTTCGAAATATCGATCAATCATAACCAGTGGTTTAGAGAGATTCTCAAAATGCTCGCCTTTTAACCCTACGGGAGCAACCAACAAGCCATCGACCTGCCTGTCAACCAAAAGCTGCAGGCTATCCTTTTCAATTTCTGAGTCATCATGTGTATCGCAAAGCAGAATAAGTTTGCCCCTACTCCTTAACTCTGTTTCGATCTTGAGCGCAAGGTTGCAAAAAAAAGGATTGGAAATATCCGGGATCACCAATCCGATCGTATTCGATTTTTGGAGCCTCAAATTTCTGGCTACCTGGTTTGGACGATAGTTATGAGCCTCTGCCGTTTTCTTGATCAGCTTTTCTGTTTCGCTACTTATCCTGAATTCTTTAGCCTTCCCTCCTAACACTCTTGATACTGTACTGCTGGAAATATTGAGCAATGCGGCTATTTCCTTAATTGTAATCCCGTCTGATTTCATGGCAGAAGTTAACAACATATTCATCAATCAAAACCTAAAATTTTAATTTGTATTTATCTTAAAAACTCCTTTTAATTTATTGCTCACACGTTTGTTCTAATTTTTACTGCCTGAAAATGAGTCCTAATAAAATTGTTGTTGTCGGAAGTAGTAATACGGATATGGTGATCTATTCAGATCGTATTCCACGTCCTGGAGAAACTATTCTTGGGGGTACATTTAAGATGAACCCCGGAGGGAAAGGAGCAAACCAGGCCGTAGCTGCTGCTCGTTTAGGAGGTAATGTTAGTTTCGTATCCAGTATTGGCAGCGACATTTTTGGGAAAGAATCTCTAAGCAATTTCAATGAAGCTGGTATTGATAGCCAATACGTAAGTATTCAAGCAGGAACGCCTTCCGGGGTAGCGCTTATCCTGGTAGATGCCCAAGGAGAAAACTCTATAGCAGTGGCTTCAGGTGCAAACTCCTCAATAACTACTGCGGATATAGACAAGGCTACTCCTGCAATACAGGCTGCACAATTCATGCTCATTCAACTCGAAATTCCGCTTCCCATCGTTTCCTATTGCCTGGAAATTGCTGAGCAGGAAAACTGTAAAGTCATTCTCAATCCTGCTCCTGCCCAGGCTCTTGATGATAAAGACCTGCAACGAATATCCATTATCACTCCTAATGAAACAGAAGCCGAAATTCTTACTGGAATAACCGTTACTGATCTTGAAAGTGCTCGAAAAGCAGCTACTGCACTAAGAGATAAAGGAATAGAATATGTGATTATCACACTGGGCAGCCAGGGAGCATATGTACTCACCAGTACTATGGATCAGATCATTCCCACACAAAAAGTTACGGCCGTTGATACCACTGCTGCCGGGGATACTTTCAATGGTGCTCTTGCAGTAGCCTTATCCGAAAACATGGAGCTTAAAGAGGCAGTAGCATTCGCTAATCGTGCAGCAGCAATTTCAGTAACAAGAAAAGGGGCACAAGCTTCAGTGCCTTTTAGAAAAGAATTGACAGACCTCCTAACCACCAAATAAATCGATTATGTTTATTCCTGATAGTTATGCCCTTTCTGTTTTTTTATGTGTGATTACCATGCTTTGCTGGGGATCCTGGGCCAATACTCAAAAGCTTTCTTCTAAATCCTGGGCCTTCCAACTTTTTTACTGGGACTACGCTATCGGCATCGTGCTATTAACTCTGATCTTTGGATTCACCCTGGGAAGTATGGGGGATGCCGGAAGGAGTTTTGTCGCAGATCTTTCTCAAGGATCTCCTGATGCTCTTGTTTCTGCATTTATCGGAGGAGTCGTTTTCAATATTGCGAACCTACTGATTGTTGCGGCTATTGATATCGCGGGTATGGCCGTTGCCTTCCCGGTCGGCATTGGAATTGCCCTTATTTTGGGAGTGGTGGTTAATTATATCGCTGATCCAGTAGGTGATCCCTTACTGCTTTTCTCAGGGGTAGGCCTCGTAGCAGCAGCAATTGGTATAGACGCATTAGCCTATAAAAAAAAGGTCTCTCAGGGATCTTCAACACCAGCTAAAGGCATCATATTGTCGATAGTTGGTGGGATTTTGATGGGCTTCTTTTACCGATTCGTAGCGGCATCGATGTCTACTGATTTCGTTTCTCCCGAAGCAGGTTTATTAACTCCGTACTCAGCGGTATTCATCTTCTCTATTGGAATTTTTGTTTCCAACTTCCTTTGGAACTCTATTTTCATGTTCAAGCCAGTAAAAGGTGAAAAAGTATCTTATGCTGATTATTTCAAAAAGGGAGATACGAAGCTTCATCTCATAGGAATACTTGGTGGGGTGATATGGTGTATTGGAATGTCGCTTAGTCTCATTGCTGCCGATAAAGCTGGATTTGCAATTTCCTATGGTCTGGGACAAGGAGCTACTATGGTAGCTGCTGCATGGGGAGTATTTGTTTGGAAAGAATTTAAAGATGCCCCTCAGGGAGTTAACCGCCTTATAGGCATGATGTTTTTCTTTTTTATAGCCGGATTGGCACTCATTGTTTACTCACGATTAATCTAACCTCATTGGAACTCATGTACTCCATAAACCAATTCTCCAAAACTATCTGTATCACTTTTTTTGTGGTATTAACCTTGAGTTGTACTCAAAAAACACCACCTGACACTAATAAAGAGGCATCAAAAAAAATATCAGTCATCTTCGATACCGATGCTAACAATGAGCTTGATGATCAACATGCTCTCGCTTACCTGTTATTCAACGGGGATGTTTTTAATGTTCGCGGTGTAACCGTAAATGCTACCTATAACGGTGGAGAAATTGATGGGCATTACGCAGAAGCAGAGCGAATTCTCAAACTCAGTAGCTTGGATGGAGACATTCCTTTACTTGCTGGAGCAAATGGAGATTTTAATGACATCAAGGATTACATATCCTCTGAAGAATACGATGGAGCTGAAGCGGTTGAGTTTATTATAAAGGAAGCCAGAGCTGCTACCGATGAACCACTCGTTTTACTTCCTGTTGGCAAGCTTACTAATATTGCACTTGCTCTTGAGAAAGCTCCGGACATAAAAAAGAATATTCGAATAGTATGGTTAGGAGCCAATTATCCTGATCCCGGAGAATACAACCTGGAAAATGATATTCCTTCTATGAATTACGTTCTGGAACAGGATGTACCTTTTGAAATGGTGATGGTTAGATATGGCGAGCCAAGCGGCTCTGACGCCGTAAAAGTTACTCCAGAGATTATTGCTGAGAAAATGCCCGGACTTGGGCCTACTGTTGCTCCTGTAGAAGGCAGACATGGAAACACTTTTACTAACTTCGGAGACTATTCCATTAGCCTGTTTGAGAATATTGACCTGTACGGAGATCCACCTGGCAGAGCATTATTCGATATGGTGGCTGTTGCTATTCTGAAAAATGAGGCCTGGGGAGAGCAAAAACTGATCCCTGCCCCAACAATGATTGATGAAACATGGGTTGAGCAACCAGACAATACAAGAGAAGTATTGATCTGGGAAAACTTTAATAAAGAATTGATTCTTAAAGACTTCTTTGACACTATGAATTCTCCAATTCTGGTTCAGGCTCCGACCTCCTCCCACTGATGTTGGCTCGTGAGAATTCATATCTTTTTTAACTTTCATTTTTTAGTTTCATATTTACTAAAATTAATTGATCAATCTCTATGACTACCACGTTTTCCAGAACTCTTTTCATTCTTTTTTTCTCTTTAATCTCAACCGCAGCAGTTCTCGCTCAAACAAAGAACTCCAAACCCAAAGTAAACCAGCTTGGTTATTATCCTCAGGCTCCTAAACTTGGGATTACCCCACAAACAGACTTATCCTCTTTCTATTTAAAGGATGCCGAATCTGGAGCGGTTGTTTACGAGGGGGAACTTTCGGATGATGACTATTACAGCCCCGGTGATGAATCAGTAAAAGTCGCTGATTTTAGCGAATACTTTGTTCCGGGCACCTATATACTTGGTATTGTGGATGGAGAAGAATCCTATCCGTTCACTATTGGCAATAATGTTTTTTCTGAGCTAACCGATGGGATTATTAAAGCAATGTATTTTAATCGGGCATCTATGGAACTGGAAGAAGCTTATGCCGGTGAATGGGCCCGGGCTTTAGGACACCCTGATGACGAAGTTCTTGTTCATAATTCTGCAGCTTCCACCGGAAGGCCGGCAAACTCGATTATTTCGTCCTCAAAAGGTTGGTACGATGCCGGAGACTTCAATAAGTATGTGGTTCCTATTTCATCCAGTATCAGCCAGATGCTGTTTGCCTATGAGGAATTCCCTGAATTCTTCGACGATCGATCATTAAATATTCCGGAAAGCACAAATGACATTCCCGATATCCTGGATGAAAACCTTTGGGCGTTACGGTGGCTTTTTACTATGCAAGACCCTGAAGACGGTGGTGTTTATCATAAACTTACTTCACCAACCTTTCAAGGTACAGTTATGCCTAATGTACCAACCGCCGACCGATATGTGGTTATGAAAGGAACGGCTGCTACCTACGACTTTGCAGCTGTTATGGCTCATGCAGCACGAGTTTATGAACCTTTCTTGCCAGATTTTGCTGATTCTGCACTGGCTGCTGCTGAAGATGCCTGGGATTGGGCATTGGATAATCCAAACGTATCCTATAATCAGGGGGCTTTGACAAACCCGGCGATCAGTACGGGCACCTATGGTGATGGGAGTTTTGGTGATGAGAAGTTTTGGGCTGCCTCTGAATTATATATCACAACCAAAGATGATAGCTATTATATGGATAATGGCTGGAGTAGCTCTGGTGTTGTAGGTTGGAATAGCGTTCGTGGTATGGGCTTATTCTCTTTGGTAGCTAATCGAACGGAATTAACTGCTGTAGGACTGAGCGATACTACTTCAATGAAACAGAAAGTAGCCAGCATCGCTGACTCATATATTAACTCGGGTAATACCTCCGCGTACCGTTCTCCATTTGGAACAGCATCTGGTCATTTTTTCTGGGGAAGTAATGGATTTGCAGGAAATATCGGCCTGGTAACAATGCTCGCTTACAGAGTAACCGGAGAGGAAGAATATTATGATGCTACTATACATGTGCTCGATTATATCATGGGAAGAAATCCTCTGGATCAAAGCTTTGTAACAGGGTTCGGGGAAAATCCTCCAATGAATATTCATCATCGCCAATCTGAGGCCGACAATGTGGTTGATCCTGTACCTGGATGGGTAGCTGGAGGTGCAAACCCTAATAACCAAAGTCAGGATTGCGGAACTTCTGCTTACACTTATACAAATCCTGCTCTTTCTTATTTAGATCATTATTGCAGTTACTCTACCAATGAGATGACAACTTACTGGAACTCTCCTTTCGTGTATTTGCTGGCCGGACTGGAGCATCTTACTGAGGCTTTTTCGCTTGAGGATACTAAGACCGGGTTTTTTAGAAGCCCTAATTTTAGCCCCTATTTTGAACCTGGCGATACCGTTTCCTTGTCCTGGAAGTTGTTTAACATTGATAATTTCTCGCTATCCTACCGATTGCTTTCTGAGGAAGAGTTCACTGTATTAGAAAGTAATTTAACAGCTGATGACTCTGTATACTCCGCTTTTATTGTACCTGATCTTAGAGGAGAATCCATCGTTTTTCGATTACAAGACTTAGATGATGAAGAGGTTTGGGTTCAATCGCCTTCCTTAAAAATCAGCCCAAACCGAAGCCTTGTCATTGATGAAATTTGGGTAAGCGGTGAGTTTAATCCCGGGAAAAGAGTTTCGATTTATTGGATTAGTGTTTCCGTTGAAACTCTTAACCTGTATGCCCGGTTAGGAACAGAAGTGGAATTCGAACTGGTAGGAGAAGACATCGCTGCCGCTGATGGTTTTTATAATCGTTTTTGGGTTCCTGAAGCCCCGGGAGATTCCTTTGTTTTAAGACTTGAAGATGCTGAAACGGATACTGTTTTTGCAGAAACAGATCCTATCCCCATTGTTGCCCTTGTGAATACTGAAGATCCTTCTAGAATCGCCGAATTCAGTTTAGCTCAAAATTTCCCCAATCCTTTTAACCCCACAACAAGCATTAGCTTTGAATTGGATAAACCAGGAAAAGCTGTGTTATCCGTCTATTCTTTAATGGGACAAATGGTGGCTACGCTGGTTAATGAAGTTAAATCGGCAGGCACCCATTCTATTAGCTGGAATGCAGCAGGCTTTTCAAGTGGAGTGTATTATTACCAACTCCAGTTAGGTGATCGGGTTTTAACCCGTAAGATGACTTTGATAAAATAAAAAAGCCCCAAATTCAGGGGCTTTTTTATTGTTGATTAGTTAGACCAACTTAAGTTCGCATTCACTTCGTCAGAACCTGTGATATCTGGCTGAAGGTTTTCAATCAAATAATTGAGTCTCAATTTCACATAATGCTGTCCATGTGCTCCCCTGATGCCATGTCTGTTTCCGGGATACATCATAAGATCAAATTTCTTATTCGCTAGTATCAGCGCATTTTGAAGCTGTACCGTGTTCCCAGGGTGTACATTATTGTCGATGTTACCATGAACTAATAAAAGCTTCCCTTTGAGGTTGTCGGCGTATTTCATTGCCGAGCCGTAATCATAGCCTTCTGGATTAGCTTGAGGGGTATTCATATAGCGCTCAGTATAAATGGTATCATAACTTCTCCAATCGGTAACAGGTGCCCCAGCTATCCCTACATGGAATATTTCAGGGAAGCGAAGCATGAGTAATGAAGTAGCATAACCTCCATAAGAGTGCCCATATACTCCTACCCTGTTCCCATCAGCATAATCTCTTTTTGTGATTTCTTGAACTATGTGTGCATAGTCATCAATCTCGATACTACCTAAACCTCCATAATGTAGCGTGCCAAACTCTTTGCCTCGATTTCCGGAGCCTCTGTAATTTGCCCTTACAACAATAAAACCGAGCTGCGCCAGTCTCTGATAACCATCAGCATTTTTATAAGTATTGGTAACATCCTGATAGGTAGGTCCACCATATAATGGAAGTACAACCGGGTATTTTTTATTCGGATCGAAATCTACCGGCTTGTACACAAGTACTGGTAGGTCATAGTTTCCATCAGCAGATTTTATAGTCAGAAGTTCAGGCTTGGAAAGATTGTTATCGTCTACCTTTGAAATATCTGATTCCATCAAGGTGCGAACTTCCTTTCCATTCGCTTCGTGAAGGGTAACTGTAGGAGCCTGGTCGAAAGATGAGAAGCTATTGGTGTAATAGGTGCCAGCTTCGTTCATAGAAATAGTATGGCGACCAGGAGTATCATTCAGGTTCTTCAGCCCCTTTCCATTGAAATTGACTACATGGAAGTAGCGATCCAATCCCATGTTATGGTACGCCGAAAAGTACACCTTCTTATTTTTCTGATCTACATTTGCAATACTACCTACCGGCCAGTCACCTTTAGTAAGTTGAGTTTTCAGTTCTCCACTGAAGTCATAGTGATAAATATGATTATAGCCACTTTGTTCAGAAGTCCATAAAAAGGTTTTGTTGTCATCAAGCTGGATAAAATTATCGTGCAGATTGATGTAGGTTTCTTCTGTTTCTTCAAGGATGGTTCGAACGTCTTTTGAATCCAGGCTATATGCCAGTAATTCCAGATGATCTTGCTTTCTGTTAAGTCTTCTGAACGTAAGTTCCGAACCGTCATTTCTCCAGATTGGACGTACAATATAGGTATCGGGGCCGCTATTGGTAGGAATTTCTTCGATATCTCCGTTTTCAATATCAACGATGAACAATTTAACCGTTGGGTTTTCCTCTCCAGCTTTTGGGTAGCGCATTTGCTCTAGGCCGGCTTCAAAATCTAATTCGTGAATAATTGGGTAAAGAAAAACATCTGTTTCGTTGTATTGCAGATAGGCAATTTTTGAATCATCTGGGGAGAACCAATAAGCATCTCTTTCTCCAAATTCTTCGGGATAAACCCAGCTAGGCTTGCCGTTCATCTGCTCTTCGCTTCCGTACGTAAGTCTTTTCTCTTCTTTCGTTTCGGTATCTACGACATAAATATCATAACCCTTCACATAAGCGAACTTGGTGTAATCGTGAGAATAGGTTCCATTCCAGAGCTGGCTGGTTTCCATTCTTCTCATCAACTCATCATCGTATTTAAAACGCTCTATCTCCGGCTTGAATAGCTTTTTAAGATTCTTGTCATCCAGGTGGAAAAGGAAATCAGTGCCATCATTTGTAAAGAAAATGGCTTCATTATCCATTACGAAGCTAAAAGATTGAAATGGAAGACCCGATGTATTGCCACCTGTTGCTTCATTGAACTGCTCAATAATAGCCTGCTCCGTTCGCTCATCAAAGATGGGGGTTTTTTCCTGGTTCTTAGGGTCTATTTTATAGAAAACCATTCCATCGCCGGTGTTTTCAGTTTCCATATATCCCATATCTCCGGGCAGCCATCTAACTCCAAATTGCCCTTCGTAGTTGATAAATCCTCGCTGTCCCATTTCTGTATAAAGATCTATGCCTACACTTTGGGCAAATCCCTGGGCAGTGATAAAAAGAGCCAGTGCAACTACACACACTGTATTGTTTATTCGTTTCATAGAGACGAGTTTTGTCGATTTGGTTTGAATTAAGATAGCTGTGCTGATTTTAACATCGAAATCAAAAGTAGTAAATCTAGAGAGAAACGATGGTGGTTTCCGAAACGTATCTCCCCAAAAAGCGCTCCGCCAGTTCCCTAAATCGCTGAGGACGGTCACTTACAAAGCACTCGAATTTCCCTCCTGACTCGTTTAAAAGGTCATTCTTTTTCAAATAGTACTCCACAGATTTTGCTATCGAATCTGCAGAATCAATGATTGAAATCGATTCATCTTCAAGCACTTCAGGTATTGCACGTTTAAAAAGAGGGTAATGAGTACACCCAAGAATTAATGCATCAATACCCTTTCCGTCGAACACTTTCAGATATTCGTTAAGAGTTTGAACAGCAATTTTATTGTCAGTCCAGCCCTCTTCTGCTAGCGGAACTAACAAAGGACAAGCTTGCTGAATCACTTCAGTTGATGCGTTTTTAGCGGAGATAGCATCTATATAGGCGCCGGAGTTAACCGTTGCCAATGTACCTATCACACCCACTTTTTGAGCTCCTCCCTGTTCAACGGCAGCATCTGCACCAGAAGTGATTACATCCAAAACAGGAATAGAACCTGCCAATTCTAAAATCTCCTTTTTAGCAGATGCTGAAACCGTATTACAGGCAATCAAAATCATTTTTACTCCTTTATGAAGTAAAAAATCTGTGATTTGAAGCGCATACTGTCGAACTGTTTCTTCTGACTTTATTCCATAGGGTACTCGTGCGGTATCGCCAAAATAGATGATGTCTTCGTTGGGTAAAGCTTCCATTACTGCTTTAGCTACAGTTAGTCCTCCAATCCCCGAATCAAAGATGCCAATAGGTGCCGTTGACTGTAAATTCACTAATTTTTTTGAATGATTTCTTGTAAAGGAATGTATCCATTTCTCAAAACTTAATTCAAGCCTTCGTAGTTTGTTCCATGCTTAAAAAATTATTGTTCTTCATTGGGATAATATTCTTCCCTCATTTTGCATTTGCACAGGCAACTACAGACACATTATCTGTAGAACTCGACCAAATCACGGTAGTTGCTTATCAGAGTAATCGTAGTCTTCTCGAAACCCCGGGTAGTATCAGCTACCTGAAGCCTGAACTCATTTCCGGTTTTGATAATTCTTCGTTGGTATTCGGGTTGAATACTATTGCAGGAGTACGAATGGGGGAAAGAGCGAACGGAAGTTATCGAATATCTATAAGAGGAAGTTCTTTGCGATCTCCTTTTGGAGTGCGAAATGTAAAGGTGTACTGGAATGGAATTCCTTTTACCGAACCAACCGGCACTACCTTTATAAATTTGCTTTCCCCTTCAAATATGCAGGAAATGGAGATTATTAAAGGACCATCTGGAAGTATGTATGGTGCCGGGAATGGAGGAACTTTATTAATTAATAGCACCGCTCCATTTTTGAATGATCGGGTTTCAGCACAAGCTTCGGTCGGCTCATTTGGAGCTTTCAGATACGATCTTGCATACGATGACGTCGTAGATAATGGTCACCTCTCCTTCAAATTCTCTGATCATACCAGTGATGGGTACAGGGATCAATCTTTCTTTGACCGTGAGATTCTTGAGGTTTCCGGTAAAACAGAATACATGGAAGGCAGAGAGATTCAAATCTCCATGTTTTATTCAGATTTAAATTATGGCATCCCTGGCGGACTTACCCAGGAACAATTCGATGAAGATCCAACCCAGGCACGTGGGGGTCTTTTTGGTAGTGTTGAAAAAAATGCCAGCATCAAACATGAATCTTTACTTTTCGGAGCTACCCATACTTACCAAATAACTGAGAAGCTATATAATGAAGTAGCTGCATTCGGGACTTTTAGTGATTTCGAAAATCCTTTCAATCTTGACTATAAATTGGATAGTAGGAAAAGCGGCGGGCTTCGCTCTGTATATGAGTACGATACTTCCCTATCAGGTCTGGATACCAAATTTTCTCTGGGTACCGAATTACAAGCTTCCAGCTATGCTGCCCGAAATTTTGAAAATGAAGCCGGCTCTCCCGGTGCATTAAACTTCGACGATGTGCTAAAAGTACAGTCCGGATTAGTCTTCGGAAATGTTCAATTGGATTTAGACAATAGTTGGTATGTAACAGCGGGATTCAGCATCAACATGCTTAGGTATTCGATAAATCGTTTGGTTGATAATACTCCGGATAGCACTACCGGTCTTTTTAGCAAAACCTTTGATCCTGAACTGGTACCTCGAATTGCTATTGCGAAAAAAGTTTCTCCTTCAATAACCATTCACGGTAGTATTAGCACCGGTTTTTCTCCTCCTACCTTTGATGAAGTACGGACTAACGAAGCAAGCATCAACCTTGACCTGGAAGCGGAACGAGGCATCAATTATGAAGTAGGAGCGAGGGGAAATGCGCTAAAAGGCCGACTAGGTTTTGATGCAGTAGTTTTTTATTACAAACTCCAGGACGCCATCACCAACCAGCCAAGCCCCGATCGTCCCGAAACATCTGTGTTTCTTAATGTCGGTACTACTGACCAAAAAGGGCTAGAGCTTAATGCCAATTACCTCTTGCTCAAAAACCCTGTCTCTATCTTAAATCAGGCTGAACTCTCTATAGCTTATACCTTCAGCGATTTCACTTTTGATGAATACAATACTTCAGATGGTGATTTCTCTGGAAATGAACTTACCGGAGTTCCTGCTCATGAACTTTTTAATCGAATTAGTTTTGAGTTTGACCAGGGCTTTTCAATCGCTGTTACACATCGCTTTGTGGATGAACAACCATTGAGAGACGATAATACCATCTATTCAGAATCTTTTAATGTGCTACAAACAAAACTGGATTGGTCCGGAAAGCTAGCCGATAATATTATGCTAAATGCTCATTTTGGGGTTGATAATCTTTTGGATGAGGAATACAGTCTCGGCTTTGACAGTAATCCCTTTGGAGGCCGTTATTTCCAACCTGCACCAGAGAGGAATTGGTTTTTTGGGCTGGGAATCAATTATTCAATTAAGAATTAGGCAATTATCAATTGTTCAATGTTCAATGTTCAATGTTCAATGTTCAATGTTCAATGTTCAATGTTCAATGTTCAATGTTCAATTAGGTAATCTTGTCATTTCGAACGAATGTGAGAAATCTAAAATCGTAAACAAAGCCTAATTCCTAGATTTCTCGCTCGACTCGAAATGGCAAGCACTTTATTCCTAATTGATAATTCTTAATTGAACATTGAACAATTGATAATTGGCGAGCATAGCGAGCACTAAAACATCCTGGCTAAAACCACGGTCTCTTTAAACGTTCTATCCCTTCCGCTGGCGCTGTTATACGCTTCAAAAAGCACTATATAGATTCCTACCCTGTTCTTGCGTCGGTCATCAGTGAGACCATCCCAAATAAGGGAACCTTCAAATCCTGCCTGAACTCCGTCCGCCAGTTCTCTTACCTCACGACCATATCTATCGAATATTCGAACTCTAAGTAAATAATCAGGAGCATCCAGTGTATAATTGATAAATAAGTTGTCTTCAAAGCCATCATCGTCCGGAGAGAAAGGGTTGGGCGAAAATGAAATTCCGGACGAAGGTGGTAGACTTCCGGGCTCTTGGAAAATAGTATTCTGCATGGTAGGCGTTCCACCGCTTATATCGGTACTGGAACTCCAATTACTTTCATCATTACTTGATCCCTGAGGATTGATCCGTTCCAGGGCTATACCGTCGGTATCAAATACATTAGGGTTATGCCAGCTTTCGTCATAGAATACTGAATCTATAGTTGCACCACTGCTATCGGCTATGAAAATAGCATCTCCAGATGAAGCCAGACTTAAACTCGAACGGTCAACTCTCATTGTAAATTGATCTGACTCGCCTTCCAAACTGAAATACTGCGCAATACGGCTATCCGTGAATGTTTCTGCTGCGTCTTCTGAGTAAATGAGAAAATATCCTCCTGAAGGAATCCATTTGAACTCTGATGAAACAGGCTCAATGATCCTAATTCCATCATCTTCGTCCGGAGCATCATGAATGGTAATTCCTTCTAATGAAATGGCTTCGTTGGTAGGATTATAAAGCTCTACATACTCGGTTTGATCCGGGAGATTATCATCAGAGTCTGCTAGTGGATCAAACATTATTTCATTGATTACAATTGACCCTTGTGAGATAGGCGAAGCAAGAACAGAAGTAATGGTTTGGGCTAAATTCCCTTTTACATCTCTTATGTTTCGAATCTCTACATTAACATTTGTACGGCCTGTAGACGCTCTCTTGTTATTGTCTACAAAAAACGCAGGATACCAGGTCAGGTAGAGCTCATTTTCCGGTATCTCACCTATATCAACTGGTAGTGTTTCCTGGCTATTCACAAAAAAAGATGTTTCGCCGTCAATTCTTACGAACTCAGAAAAAACAACTCGCACCAAGGTATCAATCTGGACAGCAAAAATAATCTCCGGAGCTGTAACATCTATTTCAAATAACGCGCTTTCGGTGCCTGCACTAAAACCTCCCTCGGCGGTACTGGTGCCCCAATTGGATGGGTCATTAGAAGCAGCTTCCGGATCCCTTCTTTCTAAGGATACCCCTGGAGAATCTCCTCCCCAATCGGATTCATAAAATAAGCTATCCATGGTTGCGCCTTCAGCATCCTTAATAATCACTTCATCTCCGCTATCATTAAGGGAGGGAAAATCATTTAAATAGATGCCATTAACAACCGATGCCGCGAAGTCCTCCTGATCTGTTAACACAAGATATTCACCTGCAAATATGAGTGTCCCATCAGGAAGTTCTGCATCATTATTCCCGGCATCTATTAGTTTCCATCCCGAAAGATCAAAATTATTATCACTGTTATTGTATAACTCTACAAACTCGGGAGAGAAAGCATCTGCTCTTCGATATAAGATTTCATTAATTACTACCTGAGCTGGCTGAGCAGACTGAATTTCTACATAGGTTACTTCTATATTTTGACTAAGTGTATTATTACCGAATACATCACTCTGATTAAGTACACGGATTGAAATCGTTTGTCCATCTTCAAATGGAAGTAAAAAAATAAGGGTAACTGTATCCTCAGCAACCTCTAATCGGTCAAATTCATTGAGCCCGCTCACTTTGAAATTGGATGTATCCGATACTGTTGGTTCAACAGGAGCTTCATTAAACACAAGTTGTATCTCTGTTGATGAGAGCGTTGAAGCGGCTATTAACTGAGGGCCCAATGTATCTACTCCGATTGCATTTTCTCGTGCTGGTGTAGCCAGATTCTCGGAAGGACTGTCTCCCCAATTCTCTCTAAAAGTCGCGGGAAAATCTACTGATCTGCGCTCTAATGAAACTTCATCTCCTCCCCAGCTTGAAAAATAGGTTAATGAATCTATGGTAATGCCCTCTGCATTTTTGATAACTATGGCATCGGAGGTGTTGTTCAAAATCGGAAAATTACTTCCCATAATGATCGTTTCCTGAGCTGATTCGGTGAATTCTTCGCCAGGAACAAGAATAGTATGCTGGTTCCAGACAAGTCCCAAAGAAAAAGAAGTACCGTAACTGGTAATGAAAAAATCTTCTTCTGTAATCACTCGATGGTTTCCGGAATTATCACTTAAGGTCCATCCCTTAAGGTTGATGATCTTATCAGTGTGGCTATTTATTTCGATGAATTCTGTATACCCATCTGCGGGATCATACATAAACTCATTAATTGCGATATCTCCGGGAAGTGCTTCTGCTGTAGGTAAAAGCTGGTATTCAAAGACAAGAACTGAACTAATGTTTCCAAAAACATCCTCCTGATTTTCGATTACAAAACTATTGGGAAGCCCTCCTGAGTAAGGAGGGTCAAAAAAATCAATCAGCACAGTATCAGGAGAAAAGAAGGTAGCTCTTAAGAAATCGTTCTCACCATTTTGTAGCTCAGATGCTGCTGCAACAGGAATTGCAACATAATAATTGTCGGGATTTTCAGCAGGTTCGCTTTTTATTTCTTCAGTAAAAACCAGCAGAAGTGTACTGTCATTTAGAAACTCCCAGGATTCTAACCCGGGAGGTTCCGTATCCAATTCAATATCATTTTGCCTGCCGGGAGTTCCAATAGCACTAGGAGAATCTCCCCAATTCGCCTGAAATGTTGAAGCTAAATCTGGGCTCCGGCGCTCTAGGGCAACATCTACCCCGCCCCAATCCAGAGTATATTCCAGAGAATCGACACTATTACCCTCAGGATCAAATACCCTGATCTGGTCAGTTGTATTATTTAGTGCAGGAAGAGAAACATCTACATACACTCCTTCCCCGAATTCAGCGGTGAGGGCGTCGGGATCAGAAGTAATTACTAGAAAACTATCCGGGAGTAGAATCAGGTCTTCACTACTTATCTCAGCAAGTGAAGAATTATCTCCAATCTGCCAACCATTGAGGTTTAAATATTTTGAGGATGTATTTCTTAATTCTATGTATTCCGACAATCCGGATCCTGAAGGTGGATCTTTTAAAAACTCATTAATTATTACATCTCCAGTAAGAAATTCATCAAAAATAAAGAAGTTGAGAGTGGTATCGGTTAACACCGTATCGTTATTAAAACTTTCAATCCCGGAAATAAACAGCTCATTTTCGCCTCCGGGTATTGGTAAATTGAACGCTACTCGAATAGTATCATTTGAAAGATCTGAGACTGTGTTCGGAAACGTAGATCCATTTAATATAAAGTCTGATACCTGAACTGTATTAACATCAACCTCTCTGGTAAAAGCGATATCAATCTCAAATTGGTTCTGTACTTCAAAGCTGCTAATCATCAATGGATCGATAATTACCGGAGGAGGATCAATTTTAAAATCGAAATAGAAATCGTCGGTACGGGTACTCGTATAGCTCACCCATACTCCAAAAAAGGAAGAACTTGTATGCGTGTTATCCAACGCTGTATTCCCCGAATTCTTCAAATCCCCATTATACCCTTCCCCAACTTCGATCGACCAACTTCCACTTCCATCTCTGGATACCTTTACCCGATATTCACCCCCGGCCTGGAATATGGTAGTATCTTGAAGAATGGTGCTTTGAGATCCTGCATCAAACCGCACAAGTGTAAATACATCATCACCGGTTTGACCAATTCTTAAAGCATATCCATTTACTGCTCCATCTAAATCGGCAATGTCGCTCATCAAGTAAACTTCAGCTCTGTTACTATTCGAAGGAGCACCCCCATCAATACGAACAAAGAACTCCCATTCTCCTATTACATTTGATGAGGCCGTAGAGAGGTAAGAAGTAGATGCTTCATTGTCATTTAATCGAAGCGCATTATTCCCATCCAGCTCAAAAATTACAAAGTTGCTATCTGCGCCCGACCAGACTGGATTTGAGGTAAAATCTCCATCAGAGAAATCATCCTCAAAATTTTGTGCATATAACTGATGAGCAAATAATAAAAGCAGAGAGGCAAACAATACTTTCATGCAACTAGAATAATTGCACTAGCGCACTTAATCAACCTTGTATTAAAGTCTTAATAAACTGTTAACCAAAAAAATAGGGTAAAAGGTTATCCACCTCTTACCCCTGGAAGGACATTGAGATTTTACTCTCAAAGGCAATGATTGTCGTCTCTATGCTTGATAAGTCAGACCGATTAAACAGGAAGTCCTTACAGATTTTTTGTACTTTTTTTCTGATTCAAAACTGAAAAACCAAATCTAATATTTAATAGACTTAGCATGCGTAGCTTACCTTTTTACATGGATGATTTAAACGGCGGATTTATGAAATTGGATGGAATTCTGCGCATGGAGAAGGGAAAATTCTATTTAGAATTTCAAAAAACAGACGCCATTTTAGAGACTTTTAAATCGGATGTGAGAGAATTGGAAATTGATCTTTCTGAAATAGCGATGCTTGAATTCAAAAAAGGAGTATTCTCAAATAAGCTGATAATTCATGCTAAGCGCGCCGTTACCTTCCAGGATTTTCCTGGCAATCACCTCACCGAGCGAGTCCTCAAGATTAAGAGAAAGCATAGAGAAATAGCAGCCTCTCTTTCTTCTAATGCCAACCTTGAATTATCAGAGAGAAAGCTCAGGGAATTATCAGGAGATGATGAATGAGCGTAGCTTACGAATACAGCTTACTCCAGCAAAATGATCATCAGACTCCCTATAAGCGTGTGAAAGGAGTTTTAAGTATCGAGGGAGAAGAGCTTTTATTTGAATTCAAGGTGTATGACCCGGCCGGTAACATGCTTAGCACACTAAATAAGTTTTCCATCAATGTGGAATACCTAAAGAATATCGATTTCAAGAAAGGCTTGTTCTCAGGTCGACTATCTATCGAAACTACCAAAATGGTTTTCCTTGACCCTCTTCCGGGAAGCTCTCAGGGCAGAATTACACTCAAGATTTCTCGCAGCGATAGGAATTACGCACATGATTTTGCTCAGAAATTGAGGATAGCACTTTCGGAGAGGAAGCTGAAGGAATTATGAACATTGAACATTGAACATTGAAAAATTGATGATTGATCAATGACTTACCAGATGAATGTAGAACTTCGAAATTCGGTGTTCCTTATTCAATGTTCTTTATTCTTACTTCAAAAACCCTTTCTTAACCAGCAGTTCAGCATTGAGAATTGCTCCCCCTGCCGCGCCACGAATGGTGTTATGTGCCATACATACAAAACTGATGTCAAAAACTTCTGCTTCTCTTAAACGCCCCATATGTAATTGCATTCCACCTTCCTGATCAGCATGCAAACGAGGTTGAGGGTATTTCACTTCATCATGGAGTTTAATCACTTCTTCGGGAGCTGAAGGAAGTCCGAGTCCTGAAATAGGATTTTTAAAATTCAATACCGCTTCTCTAACCTCATCAATAGAAGCTGGAGGATTGGAAAGTTTCAGTGTAACAGCTGCCATATGTCCGTTAAGAGTAGGTACTCGTGTACAGGTTGCCTGTACAGTAAAGGATGGCTCTACTAAAGATCCACCTCCATATTCAGCCAATAATTTCTGAGTTTCCGGAGCTATTTTTGGCTCTTCTCCCGGAATGAAAGGCACCACATTTCCGAGAATATCCAGGCTTGCTACACCCGGATAGCCTGCACCGGAAATGGCTTGCATCGTAGTCACAATCATCGAATCGATGCCAAAAGCATCATAAATAGGCTTTAACGCAATTGATAATGGAACAGCTACACAATTTGGATTCGTAACAATCCATCCAGATCCATCCTCGGTAAATGATTGGGTTTTGATGAGCTCGATATGATCAGGATTTACCTCTGGTACCAATAATGGCACATTCGGATCCATCCTGTAATTCTTCGCATTAGAGATTACCGGAATACCCGCTCTTGCAAATGCCCCTTCTACCTCGAAAGCTACACTTGAGTCTAAGCCAGAAAAGACAAAGTCTACCCCATCAAAAAAGGAAGGATCACAAGTAGAAACTGTTTTCGATGCTATGTACTCAGAAAGAGGTACATCTTCAATCCAGTTTGCCGCTTCTTTATACTTCTTACCTGCTGAACGTTCTGATGCTCCAAGAGCGGTTATCGTAAACCAGGGATGTCCCTGTAATAAGCGAATAAATTTTTGACCTACAGCGCCCGTTGCGCCCAGTATTCCAACGTTCATGAACAATTAAGAATTAAAAATGAGTGATTTTTGAATCTGGAAATTACCATTCTTAATTCTTAATTCTTAATTGATGCGGGTTAATATTTACACTTAATAACTTTCTTGCTTTGGTAGTAAAAAGGAGATAGTAAATCCTTATCTTTTCCGCCCTGAAAAACTCACGCAACGAAGCAGAATATTACATGTCGAATTTAGACAGTCTTGATAAAATCGTTTCCCTGGCCAAAGCCAGAGGTTTCATATTCCAATCCTCTGAAATCTATGGTGGGCTTAGCGCTGTATATGATTACGGTCCATTAGGGGTAGAACTCAAAAGAAACATTCGCAATGCATGGTGGAAAGAAATGACCCAACGCCATGATAATATTGTTGGTGTGGATGCTGCAATCTTTATGCATCCTAAAGTATGGGAAGCCAGTGGACACGTTGCTGGATTCAACGATCCTATGATTGACGACAAGCAGTCTAAGAAGCGATATCGAGCTGATATGATTATCGAGCAGTATATTCTCAAGCTTGAGAAAGATGGAAAAACCGAAAAAGCTGCTGAACTTCAGGAATTATTAGATACTTCCGGAACCAGAAAAAGCCTTACCGAAGATCTGTACGATATCATCATCGAAAATGAGATTAAGGCACCGGATTCTGGAGCTTTCGACTGGACCGAAGTACGTCAGTTCAACCTAATGTTTAAAACGGCTTTCGGAGCAACTGCCAGTGAAGATGATGCCGTTTACCTTCGCCCTGAGACGGCCCAGGGTATTTTTGTGAATTATAAGAATGTGCTGGATTCTACCAGAGTTCAGGTTCCTTTCGGCATTGCTCAAACAGGTAAAGCTTTCCGAAATGAAGTAGTTGCCCGGCAGTTTGTATTTCGTATGCGTGAGTTTGAGCAAATGGAGATGCAATACTTTGTAGAACCTGGTACTGATGGCGACGCCTATGACGCCTGGAAAGAAAAGAGAATCGGCTGGCATAAGAGCATTGGTATTCGCGAAGAAAATTTACGTTTTGCTGATCATCCAGCAGATAAATTGGCTCACTATGCCCTTGCCGCTGTTGATGTTCAATATCAATTCCCCATTGGCTGGCAGGAAGTAGAAGGTATTCACAATCGCTCTGATTTTGATTTGACCCAGCATCAGGAGTACTCAGGGAAAAAGCTGGATTACTTTGATCAGAAGCAGAACAAACGATATGTACCTTATGTAATTGAGACTTCTATCGGATTAGATCGGTGTACGTTGATGGTTCTTTGCGATGCGTACCGTGAAGAAGAAGTAGATGGAGATAAAAGAACCGTACTTAAAATGCATCCGGAATTAGCACCTGTTCAGGTTGGTGTATTCCCACTAATTAAGAAGCCAGAATTGCAGGAGCTTGCACACAAAATAGATGCTGATTTAAGAGAAGACTTCTCTGTACAATATGATGAGGCAGGCTCTATCGGCAAACGATATCGCCGACTAGATGAAGCAGGTACTCCATTCTGTATTACAGTCGATTTTGACGGGTTAGAGGATAATACCGTTACTATCCGTCATCGGGATGATATGAGCCAGGAACGTATTTCTGTAGATAAAGTGGCTGATGCTATCAAAGATGGGATTAAAGGCTGGAAAGCTGAATAATGAAAGCTTCAACCTTATTACTTATAATATGTTCATTTATATCTACTAAGAGTTTTTCACAAGATTGTAATCCAGCTAATGGTAAACGAAGCTTTGACTTTATCTTTGACATCACCAGGGTTGATTATCAATTTTCTGATAGTGAATACAATACAGCTGCTGGTGTACCCAATGGCTTATCAATAGATACTAATTGTGGAAAAGTATTTATTTTTATACCAATTGAACCAATAGAGATTTCGACTGGAATCTCCTTAATAGGCAAGGGTCGTATAGATACTGTGTTTGTGGCTTACTTTGGAGGTTTTTCAGATAAAGAAGGGAACTACTTAAATAATTTCCCTTATCTGGATGAAGAGGGAACATATGGAGTACGTATAAACGGAATTCTCCAAGGAGAGTCTCGATTCTTCAGACCTCACTCGATTGCTTTAATTAAGAATTTGAGGGATGAACTTAGCTTGGATATATCTATCCCAATCGACTTATCATATTTGGGTTTTAAACCAGATGAGTTTGAAGTTCAAACACTTAATGAGCAGTTCAGAGTTAATATCTCAGCTTCACAAAGTTTGGAGCGGAATACCAACTAGAAACCTACCATATATCATTCGGGTCGAAATATCTTTTCGTATACTTGTCCTATCATTATTGATGAAAAAATAAATGCAGAGACACATAAAGTTGATCTTGTGATAAATAGCGAGACAATATTTTCGGACTAGGTTAATCTTAATCTATTTCTTTCACGATAATATCGCTCCCAGAATACTTCCAGGAATCCGCTTCATACCAGTGTCTGAACCTGGGTATTCTGATGTTTTCAAATTCATAGATTCCATCATATACAATCATCTCATCTTCCCTTTCTGTGTCACGATGTAGAAAACGAAGTGCTACCACCGAATAATCCTCTTTGCTTATATAAAAAAGCCACTCACCTGAAATCATAGGCTCGTTTAATTCAATAGAAATTGCAAAAACAGCTTCATCGGCAAAAACCTCTTCCTGAACCTCACCAAACTCTTTGATTGTTGAGTCATCAAGTGACATGGGTATTCCCTGCATCAACCTGTAGAATGAGCGATATCCTGAGTTCCTGGATGCATCTAACCGCAGCTCTTCTTTGATTTCTTCCGAGAAGTCTTCACTTCCATTTACCAAAACCTTTGCTTCACCGGATTCTGTAATTATCCGCACCACCGAACCAACTTCATATTCTCTTCCAAGATTGAACGCTCCTGTTTGTAAATCGAGAGTGAGTTCTGAAAATCGAAAAGGAGTTTGAGGTCGCGGCTCCTGGATATGGAGCTTTAACACCTGATTTCCCCAGTTTCCGTCAGGATCGTGATAGTTTTTACTCTTATGTAATAGTTCTTCTCCTGATACTGATTGGGCTTGAATATTAGGAGCTCCGGCTAAAAAGGGGATCAAAAGTAGAAAGGTGATTCGTGCAGGATTCAATTTCATTTTTTTCGCTCGTAGTTTATTCTCCACATGAGATTCCAGTTTTCACCTCCATCATAAGAAACTTCCCAATCCCAGGTCAGGGAGTTTTCTTCTATATTGTAAAAAATCATTCGATAGCTAAGCTTCCTTCCATCCTCGAGTTCAAAAACGATGGTTTGGAATATTCTCTTGTCTCCATCAAACTTGCCTACAAAATCATAATAGCCTCCATTATTATCAGCCCAAGATTGTTTCCACCGTTCAAACTGAGGTTGATATACGGAATGACTTATGCCCTTGAATCCTGAACTTTGACCTTCCAAAATCCTGAAATTTTCCTGAATCACCTTACCATCCAGAATTTTCTCGATAGTGTTAGTACCCCTACCAGTTTTACCTTCTCCTTCATCCCAACTTACGTCCCATTCTCCTACCCAGAAATCAAAGTATTCCTCAGAAGATAACTCAGAAAGAGATTGCTGAGCTATTGTGGTGGTTCCAAAGAGAGCGATTGCAAAAAAAAGTAATCCTAGTTTTTTCATATACATTGCTTAAAAATTAAAAGCCCAACCCATTGTTAAATGAGCCAGGCTTATTAGGGCTATTTAGAGAAAGATGACCCCATTATTATTTAGATTTTTCTCCAGATCATTTTATTTCCATTCGGTAAATCCCATACCAACTTGATTACATAGGGGGCTTTCTTGGACAAATAGAAGGTGAAACCGTCACTCGTTGACACCGGATTTGTACTGATCTTTTCACCTGATAAGGTCTCCGTTTCCTCTTGCTTACCAATAGTTGCAAACACAGAAGTAGATGCATTGTTTTGTGTGCTCCAATAAGGTAATTCGTAAGTAGTACCTTCATCAAAAGGCAATCCCACTAACAGCATACCATACAGGTTCCAGTCATAGTACAACTGGCCTGCCGCTAATGTATCCGAAGAAAAAGTCCCTGCTTCATTCTGATTAGACCCTGAGATAACTCTCTCCTTATTAAAATCGATGAATACAATTGCTCCTGTGGGGCCTTGAACAGTAAATCTTTTAGGAATTAGGCTTTTGTGCTCTACCACATTTATCCAGGTACTTTGCAAACTCCGATCTGACCCATAAATATCCTGCACTCGATGCATTAATGGCGTTCCGTCCTGATCTATAATTTGTACATAATCGGTCCAATAGCGAATGTGGTTTTCCTGGCCATCAGGAGTTTGAACATATACTTCCCATTTATTGGTATAAGGTTCTATAAATGAACCATCAATAATAGCACTACCGGGTGCAACCTTTACGGTATCTTGGGCAAGCGTCGAAGCGCCCGCACCAAGCATCAGATAAATCAAGATTAATCGTTTCATGATGAAAAGATCACGAGGAGGAGCACTGAATGAATTGTAAAAAAGACGATTATCTTTATTTTCTAGGACATTAATTCTTATGGATTACAAAGAGTACAAACCTGCCAAAGAAATCCAGCATCTTGTAGAGTGCTTCTGGACGAATTATCTCACTGAGGAAGATATTCGAGATGATTTTGATATCATCATTCCAGACGGAAATATCGAAGCCATGATTATGATTGATGGCACCTATCTAAGAAAGGATGAACAGGTTAATTCGGAATATCTTGTGGAAGATTGCAGGCTGGTAACCCCATTTCGAAAAGCGGTAAAAGTGTATCAGAAACCCGGCACTTCTGGAGTTTGTGTTCGATTCAAGCCCGGTGCAATTACCGAATTAACCGGTTATAGCCTGGATGAACTAAATGAAAGTGCCTATCCCCTGGAAGTTTTAATGCCCGATTTGACGGATTTATGCATGAATGAAATCCAGAAAGGAACTTCTAAAATTGAGCTAATCGGGAAAATCACAAACCTGCTTAAAGCTCAATCCAGTAGTGTTAAAGATGATAAGCTCACCCATCACTTTATTGATCAATCCATTCGGAGTAAGGGGAATGTGAGAGTGGAAGAGTTTTGTGAGGAAAGCGGAGTGCATAAATCGACCCTGGAGAAGAATTTTAAGCATCAAACTGGACTTACTCCGAAGCAGTATTCAAAAATTATCCGGTATAACTATCTGATGAACCAGATTCTGTTTACAAAAAAATCTCTTACTGAATTAAGCTATGAGCTGGGCTTTTTCGATCAGAGCCATATGATCAAGGATTTCACCAGCTTTACCGGTTTGGGCCCCTCTGAATTCAGAACAAAAGGCTTTCATATCCCTAAAATGATGGCATCCTCTGTGGTACAAAAGCAGGCGTATTATTAGATCACTTCCTCTTATTCCTGTCATCCCGGACAATATTACTGTCATGCTGAACTTGATTCAGCATCTATAAGGGTAGGCTTTGATCTAAAGCTTACTTTTCATCAACGAATCATTCACTACAGATCCCGGATCAAGTCCGGGATGACATTTAGAGGGGTTTGTTCTTAAACCTCCATCGCCGAAGGAATAACGCCCTCATACATCTCGCTCATTACGGAAACGGATAGAGAACCTACTCCGGAGATATCAAGAGTAGTACCTCCTACTTTACCAAGTTCATAAACCGGTACACCGGCTTCAGTGAAATGTGCTTTCGCTTTTGCCAGGTCAGCTTCTGAAACTGTAATCACTACCCCAGATTGTGCTTCACTGAATAGAACCTCATGTTCTGAGCCTGAAAGAGCGCCAGTGTCAACCGTTGCTCCAAGCTTTCCATGAATTGCCATTTCAGCTAATGAGATAGAAAGTCCTCCATCAGAAATGTCATGAGCAGCAGTAATGAAACCAGCTCTTATTGCTTCAAGAAGTGATTTCTGAAGCACTACTTCAAAATCGATATCCAGGGCAGGAGCATCTCCTTTAGTTAGTCCGTGAACTACCTTTAAATATTCAGTACCACCCAATCCTTTTCGATCAGCACCGATATATAGAATAACATCTCCCTCTTCCTTGAAGTCGGGAGTGGTCGTATGATTCTCAACATCTTCAATTAACCCAAGCATACCAATAATTGGAGACGGGAAAATGGCTGCTTTTGGATTTTCGTTATAGAAACTCACATTCCCTCCGGTAACCGGGGTATTCAAAGCACGGCAAGCATCTCCCATACCTGCGAGAGCCTCCTTGAATGTCCAGTACACTTCCGGTTTGTACGGATTTCCGAAATTCAGGCAGTTAGTTATTGCCAATGGCTGACCTCCGGAACATACGACATTACGAGCAGACTCGATTACTGCAATCTGTCCTCCCCTTCGTGGATTCAAATACACATAACGACCATTGCAATCAGTTTTTGCTACGAGTCCACGGTTAGTCCCTTTAATTCGAATTACCCCTGAATCAGAAGCTCCTGGTGCGGTAACTGTATTGGTTCGAACGGTGGTATCGTATTGCTCGTGAACCCATCGCTTCGAAGCCACGTTGGGCGAGTTCAATAATTTCTTGATCGTATCAACATGATTTGATGGATGATCCAGGCTTTCGGCATCGAAACTTTGAGTTTCTTCCAGGTACCCTGGCTTTTTCGTTTCCCGAATATATTGAGGAGCCCCTCCTCCAAGTACAAGATGCTCCGCTGGGATATCAGCTTTAACTTCCCCTTCCTTCATATAGGTTACTCGGTCGGTATCTACTACCTCACCAATTACCACTCCGTGTAAATCCCATTTCTCATAAATATCGATGATTTCCTGCTCTCGGCCCTTTTCAGCTACAATAAGCATTCGCTCCTGGCTTTCAGAAAGAAGCAATTCATAAGCGGTCATACCATCTTCTCGAGCCGGAACTTTATCCAGATCCACCAACATTCCCTGCTCCCCTTTTGCAGTCATTTCACTGGTAGAACAGGCAATTCCAGCTGCTCCCATATCCTGCATACCAACAACTGCTCCTGTTTGCAGGGCTTCCAAACTGGCTTCCAATAATAACTTCTCAGTAAAAGGATCACCTACCTGAACGCTTGGTCGCTTTGCTTCACTTTCTTCGCTGATTTCTTCCGAAGCAAACGTAGCACCATGAATACCATCACGACCTGTACTTGCACCTACAATAATTACCGGGTTTCCAATTCCTTTGGCTATTGCTGAAGCAGTCTCGCCTGCTTTTACAATCCCGATGCTCATTGCATTTACTAGTGGATTGCCTTCATAACTCTCATCAAAATAGACTTCCCCCCCAATAACCGGAATTCCAAAAGAGTTGCCATAATCACCAATTCCACGAACAACTCCATCCAATAAATAGCGAACTCTGGGATTTTCCATGCTCCCGAATCGAAGAGAATTCAAACTTGCGATCGGCCGGGCACCCATCGTAAAAATATCGCGATGTATCCCTCCAACACCAGTAGCAGCACCCTGGTAAGGCTCAACCGCTGATGGGTGGTTATGACTTTCAATTTTAAACGCACAACCCAAGCCATCTCCAATATCAACCAGCCCGGCGTTCTCTTCTCCTGCTTCTACTAATAAATGCTCTCCGTCTCTGGGTAATTTCTTTAATTCAACAATGGAGTTTTTGTAGGAGCAATGCTCGCTCCACATTACCGAATACACACCCAGTTCGGTGAAGGTAGGTACGCGCCCCAACCGGGACTTTATTATTTCAAATTCTTCTTCATTCAGTCCGTGGTCGATAGCAAGTTCCAGATTTACTTCCGGTTCCTGCATGTTGGGTTGCGCCATGTAGTCGTTTGATTGAGTGTTAGCTTTTTTGAAGAGCACGAAAATACGAGGATTTGCGGAAAAATGAGGGGGATGTTTTCCACAAGTAATTAACCTAATCAACATTTTTTGCTTGTCATCCTGAGGTTACGGCCGAAGGATCAACACAAAATTAAACAATTCATCTTAACCCTGATTCTTCGCTTTCGCTCAGAATGACAAAGCAAGAATTTTAAACTTTAGATTGAATCTAATTTGAAACCTTCTTAAAATCTAATATCGATATTCGAATATGAATATTAGAATTAAAATACTTTCAAATGAAGCTAGTTTCTCAAGGTGCCCAATACGCGATTTCTGCTATTATCGCTATTTCAAAGCATCCCAACGATGTGATCTCTGCCTCAGAATTATCACGTTCACTTAACTGCCCTGCTGCCTACCTTTCTCAAATTCTTGCAAAGCTTAAAGCTCCCGGCATTCTCAAATCTCAGCGAGGCTTAAATGGTGGTGTCTATCTTGCAAAGAATCTGGAAGATATTTCAGTATATGATGTGATTGCCGCTATTGATGGAGAAGCTTTTTTCTCTACCTGCTTTATGGGCATTGAAGGATGTGGACATATTGAACCCTGCCCTTTTCATAACTTTTGGTCTTCCAAAAGAGGTGAGATCAAAGAATGGCTTCAACAAACTAGTTTTGCCGAAGCTGAAGGCATAATGAGTCAGGCCTGGTTTAATGAACGGCTCTCTTTTACTAATGGAGTGTTCTGACGCATGAGCCACCCCCCTCTCATAGAACAGTCTCGGTGTTTCCATTGTGGTGAACAGTGTGAGGAGAATAAGATTCTATTTGAGAAAAGAGCATTTTGCTGTGAAGGTTGTAAAACCGTTTTCCAAATCCTGGACGAAAACAACCTTTGCACATATTATACCCTGGATGAGCAACCAGGTAGAACTATAAAAACCGGAGTTGAGCGCAAACGATTTGAATATTTACTCGACCTGGAAGTGCAGCACAAGCTGGTTGATTTCAGGAAAGAGCATATTGTCTCTGTCACATTTTTCATCCCAAACATCCATTGTACTTCCTGTGTTTGGTTGCTAGAAAATCTACAAAACATTGATGAAGGCGTTCTCCGTGGTACCGTAAACTTTCTGAAGCGTACTGTGACCATTGTATATAATGATGAGAAAACCTCGTTACGAGAGGTTGTTGAACTGCTTACCACTATTGGCTATGAACCTAGCCTGAAACTGGAGCAACTCAAGGAAGAGAAACCAGCCACTATCGAGCGGTCTCTTTGGCTAAAGCTTGGAGTTGCGGGTTTTTGCTTCGGAAATATCATGCTATTCAGCTTTCCGGAATACCTTAACATGGATCAGTCCGGCTCTTCTGAGATGTTTCGGTACTTTTTTGGAGCGCTAAATATCGCACTCGCAGTACCTGTACTGTTTTATAGTGGCATTGATTACCTAAAAT
Source organism: Balneola sp. (assembly GCA_003712055.1). Lineage (NCBI taxonomy): Bacteria > Pseudomonadati > Balneolota > Balneolia > Balneolales > Balneolaceae > Balneola > Balneola sp. The sequence goes on along the minus strand of RHLJ01000002.1, from coordinate 400,208 downwards.
CGGCGTGGGCCGCACTTGCTCAAAAAGGGATTAACCTGGATGTACCTATTTCCATTGGGATGATCGCTTTATTTGGAAGAAGTTTATATGAAATCCTTAGTGGAACCGGAGCTGGGTATTTCGATTCATTCACAGGGTTTATCTTCTTTTTATTGATTGGAAAAGTGGTACAGAAGAAGACTTTTGATCAGCTCTCTTTTGACCGGGATTATAAATCATACCTTCCGATTTCGATACTCAGGATTAAGGATGGTATCGAAGAATCAATTCCCGTTCATCGAATTGAAATTGGAGATCATATTCTTGTTCGCAATAACGAACTCGTCCCCGCTGATTCAATTATAGTTGATGGGCAACTACAGGTAGATTACAGTTTCATCACTGGAGAATCTGAACCAGTAATACTAGAAAAAGGTCAGCAGGTTTTTGCAGGTGGTAAAGTAATTGGACAAACCATAGAACTGATCGTATCCAAAAAAGTTGAGCACAGCTACCTTACTCAGCTTTGGGAAAATGAGTCTTTCCAATCTTCTAAAAAGGAAAGCTCCGTAACTTCTTTTGCTGATCGTATCAGCCCATATTTTACCTTTACTGTTTTAGGGATTGCAGCCTTATCGTTATTGGTGTGGCTGAGCATTGATGCTTCAAAAGCCTTCACCATTTTTACAGCAGTGCTTATTGTCGCCTGTCCGTGTGCCCTGGCTTTATCTACCCCGTTCACTTTAGGTTCAGCAGTTAATATCCTTGCAGCAAATGGGTTTTACCTCAAGAACACCTCTGTTGTTGAGGAGCTATCTAATACCGATGTCTTTGTATTTGACAAAACCGGCACTATTACAGAAACAGGCAAATCTTCTGCTGTATTTATAGGGGATCCACTTTCAGAAAAAGAGCTTCAGCTTGTTGCTTCTGCAACAAAACCGTCCACTCATCCATTAGCTCAGGTTATAGCTAAAAACCTCACTAATCTGGTTTCACTTGAGCCTTCCTATTACTATGAAATTCAGGGTAAAGGTATTGACGCATCTATCGAAGGTACTCCTGTATTGATAGGAAGTGCATCCTTCCTTGAGGAACAGCTTTCTAATTGGGAAGGAGTAAGAGCACAAGAACCTAGAAAGGGATCCATGGTTCACATTGCTATCAATGGAGAATACAAAGGCTTCTATCAAATCCATCATAGCATCAGAAATGGACTAACTGAATTACTTAATGATCTGCATTCAGAAGAATACCCTCTCCATTTATTATCCGGAGATAATGAGTACGAAAAGTCCACCCTACTAGAAGATTTCGGACACTGGAGTTCTATGAACTTCAATCAATCCCCTATCCAGAAGCTTGAGTTTGTTCAGTCATTAAAGAACGATGATTCTCATATCACTATGATTGGTGATGGTTTAAATGATGCAGGAGCGTTAACAGCTAGCAATTTTGGAATCGCTGTCTCTGACGATAAGAGCTCCTTTTCTCCAGCCTGCGATGCTATTGTAGATGCAAGTGCATTGAAAGATTTGAGTGAATTTGTTGATTTTGGAAAGGTTTGTTTCAAGATCATTATCGCAAGCTTTGTCCTTTCCCTGGCATACAACCTAACCGGGCTGGGGTTTGCAATTACGGGACATTTATCACCTTTAGTAGCAGCTATTCTTATGCCACTAAGTTCAATTACGATTATGGCATTTACCACTATTGCCACAAGGGTAAAAGCAAGGCAAATGGGGCTGAAGTCATGGGCGTAATAGTAGTACTCATCATATTCAGCTTGCTCGTCGCTCTCACCTTTTTGGGAGCATTCTTCTGGGCGGTTAAAACGGGGCAATTCGACGACCCTCAAACTCCCTCCATTAGAATGCTATTCAATGATGAACCTCCATCAAAAGAACATAAAACACTAACTAATAAAACTGACTAGGTCATATCAATGGACACTTTTCATTATGACAATAAAATAGTTCGCAATTTCGGGCTCGCCTCGATGATTTTCGGGATCATCGGCTTCCTTGTAGGATTAATTGTCGCCCTAAAGCTTATTTTCCCAGACTTCCTTGGATTTATTCCTGAGCTGTCTTATGGGCGATTAAGGCCACTTCATACAAATGCAGTAATCTTTGCATTTGCTGGAAATGCCATCTTCTACGGGGTTTACTACTCACTACCCCGACTTTGTAAAACTCCCATGTGGAGTCCCTTACTAAGTAAAATTCATTTTTGGGGATGGCAGATCATCATTCTTTCAGCAGTACTAACCCTTCCTTTCGGGATAACTACCAGTAAGGAATATGCGGAACTGGAATGGCCTATTGATATCGCCATTACACTAATTTGGGTGGTATTTGGGGTGAATATGATCATGACGATCATGAAGCGCCGTGAAAAGCATATCTATGTAGCTATTTGGTTCTATATCGCTACTTTCGTGACAGTAGCTGTACTCCACGTAGTTAACTCCTTTGAAGTACCTGCTACTATGCTAAAGAGCTATTCTTTGTATGCAGGTGTTCAGGATGCCCTCGTTCAATGGTGGTATGGCCACAATGCCGTGGCCTTTTTCCTGACTACCCCCTTCCTGGGAATCATGTATTACTTCATTCCTAAGGCAGCAAATCGTCCGATCTTCTCATATCGATTGTCCATTGTTCACTTCTGGTCGTTGATCTTTATTTATATCTGGGCGGGGCCGCATCACCTGCTATATACCGCTCTTCCAGGTTGGGCTCAGGCATTGGGAACTGTATTCAGTTTAATGCTGATTGCTCCTTCGTGGGGAGGTATGTTGAATGGTTTGTTAACCCTTCGTGGAGCATGGGATAAGGTTCGCGAAGACCCCGTACTTAAATTCCTGGTAGTTGGTGTTACTGCGTATGGTATGGTAACCTTTGAAGGGCCTATGCTTTCCATCGCTAATGTGAACGCAATTGCCCATTACTCTGACTATATCATCGGTCATGTTCACAATGGTGCACTTCTATGGAATGGTGGTTTGACCTTTGCCATGCTGTACTACATCACTCCTAAGATTTATAAGACCAAGTTGTTTTCTGTAAAGCTAGCTAACATCCATTTTTGGTTCGCTACGCTTGGTGCAATCTTCTATGTGATCCCAATGTACTGGGGTGGAATCACTCAGAGTTTAATGTGGAAGCAATTCACAGCTGAAGGTTTCTTACAGTACCCAAACTTCCTGGAAACTGTTGTCCAAATTATGCCAATGTATGCACTACGTGCACTTGGTGGTAGCTTGTTCATCGTTGGAGCTGTAGTTGGTGTATATAACATCCTTAAAACCGCTCAAAAAGGAAGTCTTGAGGCTTCTGAAGAAGCTCAGGCTCCTGCGCTTATCGATCCAATGGAAGGTCATAAGGAAAAATGGCACAGAAATTTGGAAGGAAGACCTATCAAGTTCACCCTTCTGGTAGTGGTAGCCATACTAATAGGTGGTATTGTTGAATACATGCCTACGGCTCTGATCGATTCCAATATTCCAACTATAGAAAGTGTAAAACCCTACACTCCTTTGGAGATCGAGGGGCGAGATATTTACATAGCTGAAGGATGTAACAACTGTCATTCTCAGATGATCCGTCCTTTCCGTTCTGAAACAGAACGCTATGGCGAATATTCTAAAGCAGGTGAGTTTGTTTATGATCATCCATTCCTGTGGGGGTCAAAACGAACGGGTCCTGATCTACATAGAATCGGAGGAAAATATCCAGATTCATGGCATCTGAGACATATGTATGATCCTAATTCTACCTCACCTGGATCTATTATGCCGGCCTACCCGTGGATGCTCGAGAAGGACATGGATATCGAAAGTATTCCTAAGCGAGTAAATGCACTTCGGGCTGTAGGTGTTCCTTACGCTGAGGGTTATGAAGATCAGGCGATTGCAGACTTAAGAGCTCAGGCTGAGCAAATAGCTACCGGACTTCGCGAAAATGGATTCGGAGAAGTTGATGGAATTGAAATCACTTCTGAGAAACAGATCATTGCCTTAATCGCTTACCTACAGCGCCTGGGTACAGATATTAATGGCAATAATGATCCCTTTGAAGGACTGCCTTCTACCAACCCATTAAGCTTAAATGAGCAGGAGGATTAATTATGTATAAGCAAGTACTTCGAAGCATGGAAGGGATCGAGTTGTTTCCAAGCATCTCCCTCCTCCTCTTTTTTGCCTTTTTCGTCCTTTTGATCACATACCTGATAAAAACAGGAAAGCATCATTGGGATGATGCCGCAAACCTTCCTTTAGAATCTGATGAAACTATTAACCAGAAACTCTCATAGCCATGAACATTTTAGATGATGAACAAGACAAACTACTTAATCATGAATATGATGGTATTCGTGAATTAGATAATCACATGCCGGTTTGGTGGCTTTGGTTGTTCTACTTCACCATCGGATGGGGCGTTCTGTATTTGCTCTATTATGAAGTGTTCAATTTCGGTTCGGACCAACATGAGCAGTATGCCCTGGAGATGGCGGCAGCGGAAGAACAGTATGGACTGGGATCAGATAATGACCCACAGGCAAGTACAGGAACGGTAGCCTGGGTTTTTGAAACAGATGAAGCATCCATTGCCAATGGAAAGGAAATCTTTATGAGCACCAATAATCTTTGTTTCACCTGTCATGGAAATGCTGGCGAAGGATTGGTAGGACCCAACTTAACCGATGAATTCTGGATCAGTGGATGTTCTGCCGAAGAGATAGCTACAAATATTGCTAATGGATTCATGGAAAAAGGAATGATGCCTTATGGAAGTAATGCACCAATTGCTGATGAAGACATGACCGACCTAATCAGTTACATTGCATCAATCCAGGGCACCAACCCTCCTAACCCAAAGGCTGTTGATGAAACAAGAGCCGTTCAATGTAACATGGAGTAGGTTATGTGTTTAAGAGTGGATACATCTAACGATACAATAAGAATCAAAGAAGGGTGCTCCGGCACCTGCAAAAACCCTAATTGTAAATCAAAATCAATTAGTGTGGAAACTCTGAAAACCAAACCAGATACAGTTAAACCATCGGTTGTAAAAGATGTCCAAAACTAAAGATCGTCGAATAGAGCAGGATCAATTTCGTGATTATCTGGCCACCGTAAATGAGAAAGGTGGCAGAAACTGGATTTATCCAAAAAAACCGAGTGGAAGGTATTACAGAGCCCGGAATATCGTGGCTCTGTTATTACTGGGTTTCTTCTTCTCCGGGCCTTTTATCGAAATAAATGGTCAACCTCTGTTGATGATTGATGTCATTGAACGGGAATTCGTCATCTTCGGCGTGGCTTTTTGGCCACAGGACCTACATCTATTGGTTTTTGGGATGTTAGCATTCATCCTGGGTGTTGTTCTATTTACAACGATCTTTGGCCGACTATTCTGCGGATGGGCCTGTCCTCAAACTATTTTCATGGAAATGGTTTTCCGAAGAATAGAGTACTGGATTGAAGGTGACGCTTCCGATCAGATTCGATTAAAAAAAGCTCCATGGAATGCCGAAAAGATTCTAAAGAAAGGAAGTAAGCATGCCATCTTCTATGGAATGGCCTTTCTGATTTCCAACCTCTTTTTAGCCTATGTAATGGGAAAAGATGACTGGATTGAACTGGTTACTGATCCGCCTTCTGAACATCTTGCTGGCTTATCGGCTATGATCATTTTCAGTGGGGTATTTTATGGCGTATTTGCTTTTATGAGAGAGCAGGTATGTCATTTCGTGTGCCCTTATGGTAGAATGCAGTCCGTAATGCTCGATAATAACTCGATAAATGTGATGTACGATTATGTTCGGGGTGAAAGCAGGGCAAGAGTTGGTGATCGAAAGAAAGTTGAAAGTGGAGCTTTTTCTATTGCAGATCTTGGATTAGAAGAAGGCGCTACCTTTGGAGATTGTATCGATTGCTATCAATGCGTGCAGGTATGCCCAATGGGTATTGATATCAGAAACGGTACTCAACTGGAATGTACTCATTGCACTGCCTGTATTGATGCCTGCGATGATATCATGGACAAAATCGACAAGCCAAGAGGTCTTATTCGTTATTCTTCAGAAAATGCTATTCGGTCTGAAAAGAGAAAAATCCTTACCCCAAGAATAATGGGGTACTCCGCCGTTCTTTTAGCACTACTCACTACTTTTGTAGTACTGTTAAGCATGCGCTCAGACCTTGAAACGACCATCTTAAGAGAGAGAGGCACCCTTTTCCAGGAACTTCCTGATAACCGAATTAGCAATATATATACCATCAAAGTAATCAATAAGACTTTTGAAGAAATAGACTATGAGCTTGCCCTAATTTCACCTCCCGGACAACTGGTATCTCTTGGGATGATCAATTCTGTACCGGGACAAAGTTTAGTAGAAGGCCGCTTTATGGTTCAGATTTCTAAAGAGCATTTAGATGGACTACAAACCGACATTAGCTTTATTGTTATGGCTGATGGAGAACAAATTGAAACAGTAAAAACCGGCTTTTTAGGGCCTAATAACTAAGTACGATCATGAAAAAACTAGATTGGGGAAAAGGAATTTTTATCGCGGTTACGCTCTTTATAATCGGAACCTTAAGTATGGTCAGCTACCTCATCAGCCTCGATTTCTATCTGGTGAATAACAATCATTATGAAGAGGGTGTGGCATACCAGGAAACCATCGATAGCAAGGAACGAGCTTCAGAACTGGAGGAACAAGTTGTTATTCTATTCGATGAAGAGCGTGTGGCCTTAAAGGTATTTTTCCCTGAAGAAATAGTGAAAAAAGCCCAGGAAGGAACCATTAACCTCTATAGACCAAACGATGCAAGTAAGGACATGAACCTGGCTATCCAGTTTGATGCCGGAAACACACATGTGATCCCTATGGAGCGAATGGACAAAGGGAAATGGGTACTTACGGTAACCTGGAAAATGGATAACCTGGACTACCAGGAAGAAAAAGTAGTAATCATATAATATGGAACTCTGGACTGCCCCGGTTCTAGGCTTTGTAGGAAGCTTTCATTGTGTGGGGATGTGTGGCCCTATCGCGATGTCTATTCCCAGGTCAAGTTCAAGCCTGGTTGCTCTTTCATTAAGCGCCGGCTTATATAATTCTGGGCGAATCCTGGTTTATGCCCTTTTTGGATTGCTATTTGGGTTGTTAGGAACTCAAATCACTTTCTCGGGTTTTCAAGGCACACTTTCTATACTACTTGGAGTAGGAATAGTATTTGGAGTAGTGCTGAATCGTTTCTTTAAGAAAAGAGAAAAGCCACAGATTTATCAGAATTTTGTCAAATCCATTTCGAAGTATTATGGCAAATTGCTTCGAAAACCTTCCTTTTTTGCCCTTTTTGGAATGGGCGTGTTAAATGGACTTCTCCCCTGTGCTTTTGTGTATTCAGGCCTTGCAGCAGCTGTATTAACCGAATCTCCCATGCATAGCATGCAGTATATGGCATTATTTGGATTGGGTACTTTCCCGGCTATGTTTTTGATGTATCTCGCACCTACTATTCTCTCTCTTAACCTGAGAAGCTCCATTCGAAAGCTCGTACCTTACCTTGCCTTTAGCCTGGGAGTCTTCCTAATCGTCAGAGGGATTGCTTTCCAGGATTTGCACCTGGCACGGATACTGGCCGAAAACATGGAGAGCTTTTGTGTCTTTCCTGTTAGCAAGTAAATCGTCATTCTGAGCATACTTGCGAAGAATCAGCACAATTAACAACCTAAACAAATTTATGGCTTTGTTGATTCTTCGGCAGTAGCCTCAGAATGACAATGAAAGAGAGCGAAAGTTAAATATTATACTCCGGCTTCCATTCGACAACCTTATTGTTATCCATTGCATCAATAGCCATAGAAACAAGAATTGATACATTTGCGCCGGTTTCAACATTTGAATCGGGTTCCTTACCAGTTCGTACGGAATCCCTGAAATCGATCAGTGCCTGTTTTGAGGCATCCATGTCATCAGCAACCGTAATTGGAGCTCCTTCTCCTCGATCCCATGCTTCTGAAGTTGCGCCGGAGACTCCATCAACCAATCCCTGTTCCCGAGCCTGATCAAGGTTCTCAAGATAGATTTTAGCTCCTCCGAAATTAATTACTAAGGTGCCCTTTTGCCCTTGAAGCTTAATTTGATACCGTTCATAGGCATTGGTGGTAAGACTTGTGAACTTGGTATTCATCCCATTGGCATACTGCATCATGATATGAACATTATCATAAGTCTCACGACCATCCTTCCAGTAATCAATACCTCCAAAACCACTTACCTTTGTTGGTGTAGCCCCAGCAACCCAATTACAGAAATCGATTTGGTGTGAGCATAGCTCCGCAGTTAGTCCTCCAGAGTATTCTCTGTACATCCTCCAGTTGATCATTCGCTCCCACTTTGGATCCGGTACTGGCCTTCTCCAGTCTCCATTTCTATTCCACTGGCATTCGATAGATTCGATATGGCCTAGATACCCATCATTAACAATCTCCACTGCCTTGTGATACAGACGACTGCTATGGTATTGGTGACCAACCTGGAAAATACTGTCATAGCTTCTTACTCTTTTAACCAAATCTTTAGCTGGCTCAATGCCTTTAATCATGGTCTTTTCACAATAAATGTGCTTTCCCGATTCGAGCGCATCCTCCAGAATCTCATCATGTAAGCCATACGGCACAGCAATCAAAATGGCATTTACATTGTCGTCGTCAATTAATGCCCGATAGTCTTCATAGGCCGTTGCTCCATTGGTAGCTTTTTCCACACAATCTTTTAAACGGAACGGGATGATATCGCTACAGGCTGTCACCTCAACTCCATCAATATCTTTTATGATATGAGAAAGTCCAGTCCCACGATCACCAGTACCGATCACTCCAATTTTTATGTCGTTAAATTCTTTAGATCGGTACACTCCAGCAAACCCAGATGTTAAAGTGGCTGCTCCGGCTAATGCTGATGTTTTGATAAAGTCTCTTCTTTTCATCTACTATAATTTAGGTTCCCAGCCATTTTCATATTCACGCTTCCAGTGCTTCATAGCTTCAGGGTTATTCAAAATTTTTCCGGTCTTTGGATCGATTTGAATACTCCCTCCTACTTCCTGAGCAATATTTCCATAATGACATAGCATTGTCGAAATACTTGCATCATCGATCGGTGCCTTTAATGCTTCGCCATCCCTAATAGCATTTGCGAAATTAATCATATGGTTTACAGTTAAGGCATCAAATCCACGAGTATCCGCAGTGTTTGCAGCCCCACCTCCTTCAGGCTCCACTTCTTCTTTGATTAATTTTCCTCGTAAATCATATAAAAGATATCCATCTCGATCTAACAAGATAGACCCCTCAGTACCATGTATTAAAGAGCCTCGTCCTCTACCCATTATTGGATAACCATTACAGCTTTTGCCTTCCCAGGAAATCATTTTACCACCTTCGAACTCAAAGCTGGCATTCTGGGTATCGTAAAATTCCCAGTCATCATCAAAATGGTACCGTCCTCCTGCGGAGGTTGCTTTTACAGGCAAATCAACACCGAGTGCCCAGCGACAAATATCAATCTCATGGGTTCCATTATTATGGATTTCCCCCGTTCCCCATGTTCTGAACCAATGCCAGTTATAAGGATGAACATTGTCTCTGTAATCTTCTCTTGGAGCAGGTCCCTGAAATAGTTCCCAGTCCAGGGCGTCAGGAACAGGTACTACATTCCCTTTCCCGATACTTCCTCTTGTATTTGAATACCAGGCTTTTGCATAGTAAACATCACCAATAATACCCTCTCTAATCTCCTGTACGGCTTTATTAGAAGTAATAGAAGAGCGTTGCTGATTCCCCATCTGGCAATACTTTCCATATTTCTTTTGAGCTGCTACTAATAGTTCATTTTCATAGGGATTATGACTGCACGGTTTTTCAATAAATACATGTTTCCCAGCCTGCATAGCCATGATGGCCATTGGCGTGTGCCAATGTTCTGGCGTAGCAATGGTAATGATGTCAATATCATCCTTTTCGAGTAACCTTCGAAAATCCTTTTCTACTTGAGGCACATAACCAACGGTTTCCTCCTGCCACTTTTTGTGCTCATCAATGATGTTGTCATCTACATCACAGAACCAGGTTACAGTTGCATTATCTACTTTATCAACAGCTTCAACATGAGCTTTACCCCGACTTCTTACCCCAACTACAGCTACATTCAGTCTATTATTTGGTTTTCCTATCAGGATATTTGGAAAGCTCAATGCCATTGCACTTCCTAACCCGGTAGCGGTGCTCTTTTTAAGGAAGGTTTTTCGATCCATACTTTTCATAGTAGCTTGTTTTATGGGTTTAATCTTTTGATGAAAATATTTCGGTAGTGTACCTCATTTCCATGATCCTGAAGCAGGATATTTCCTTCTGTCCAGGTTCCGAAACCTGGCCACACTTCATATTTACTTTCATCAACCAGTTTTTGGAATTCCGGGGTATTTCGATCGTATTCAAGCACCTTCCGACCATTTAACCAATGCTCAACATGGTTACCGTTTGAAATTATTCTGGCATGATTCCATTCTCCAACCGGATTTATGGGCTTGTCTTCTGCCTTGATGAGATCATATAAAGAAGCCACTGTCCTGCTTCCAGGCTGTGCCCCCAATTTAGCATCCGGATGAAGATCATCATCAAGAACCTGATACTCTAGCCCTATCGAAGATCCTGTCCCCTTATTGAGATTTGCATCAACAAAATACTTTATACCACTATTAGCCCCAGGAGTAACTTTAAAATCGACCCAAAGCTCAAAATTGCTAAATAACTCCCTCGTAACAATATCTCCGGCGTCTTCTGATTCTGCACCACCAGATTCATGAATTACAATCACTCCGTCTTCAACATCCCAACCTTTTCCTTTCTCTGAATAAGGGAACTCATCAGAACGAGCACCACGCCATTTATCCATGCTGGTTCCATCATACAATAATTCCCAACCCCAATCCTCTTGACTGTGCGTTAATACGTTATACTTGTCAATAGCTGGAGCACTTGTGCTTTGGGCATATTTTCGTGGATTATCCGTTATAATCCGAATATCCCTCCAGCTTATTTCAATGCCGGCTTCATCCGGATTTCCAATACTATGTACCTGAAGAGCTATAAATCCTTCTGACGTTCTGTTGTCAACTAAATGCGAAACAGGAATCCCATTTACCCAGGTTTTGATAGTATCGCCAATTGCTTCAACTCTAAATTTATTCCATTCCAGATGTTTATAAGCTGCTTGTGCTTCAGGCATATCTCTAAGTGGATGAAGCCATCCTCTGCGTGCTTCATCGTAAATTCCACCTGTCCATGATCGATCTGAAGGATCGATTTCAACCTGATAACCATGCACTCTACCATCCTGAAATTCAGGAAAACTATTACTCCTAATCTGTACTCCTGAGTTTGTCGCATCTGAAAGTTTTACCTCATATTCCAGAATAAAATCACTATACAGCACCTCTGTTCTGAGAAAAGAGTTTGGGGTATCGGCCACTGTAGTACCTACTATAGCTCCTTCTTTCACTTCATAGGTAGCAACACCACCTATTTGTTCCCATCCATCGGTTGTATCTCCATCAAAAAGAGGCACCCAGGGAATATTTTGATCATATGCAGAACATGAGGTTAATAGGATAAAAAAAACGAAGAGTGTTTTCATTGAAAGCGGTTTTATTCTCCCGAATATAGGTAATGCTCTTAAGAGGAGAAATCGTGATAAATTTTATCAGAAAAATACCCTGGCGAACTTTTTAAAACGATATCTTCATTGATGCCAAATGAAATTTTCGCTTTGAAAGATGATCTGGAAGAACTGGTAAGAAGGTTTGATCGAAATGAATTTATAGATCATGATCCGATTCAGTTTATGCATGCATTTTCAGATAAAAGAGACCAGGAGCTGGCCGGTTTCTTTGCCGCAATCATGGCCTGGGGGCGCAGAGACATAGTTATTGCAAAGGTGGATGACTTGCTTAATAGAATGAATTACCGCCCCTATGAATTCATACTAAACTTCTCCGAATCAGATGCTGAATACTTCTCAGATTTTAAACACCGGACATTTAAACCAATAGATATTTACTGGTTGATTAAGACACTGAAAAACATTCTTATTGAATTCTCTTCTTTTGAAGGGTTCTGGAAGCTATGCTATGATATTAGCAAAGAACAAGAAAGAGAGCTTATTGCCATTTTCCATGAGCAATTTTTTTCTATTCATCCTGAAATACCACAACGAACTCGAAAGCACATTTCAAATCCCGACAAAAATAGCTCGTGCAAACGTCTTTATATGTATCTCAGATGGTGCATAAGAAAAAGTGACGTTGACTTGGGTATCATGACTTTTATGTCTCCAGCTGAATTGAAAATCCCTCTGGATGTTCATGTAGGTAATCAAGCTAGAAAGATGGGACTTCTTAATAGAAAGCAGAATGACTGGAAAGCGGTACTAGAACTAAATGAAAGGTTAGTACTACTAGATCCTATGGACCCTGCGAAGTATGATTTTGCTTTGTTTGGATCAGGAGTTCTTAAGAGCAATGATTAGTTCCTTGAAATAAAAAGTATAGCGGCTGCTCCATACATAAGAATTGCGGAACCAATCGAATAGACGATATACCCAAAAATGAAACTGAGAAAACTCATTGCATGCTGATCAAAGCCTTTAAGACCCAGGTATCGGCTTTGAACAAACATTGAATAAACTAGCATTAAAAAAGTAAGTGCAAAAAGAAATATCCCCCCACCCCCTTCAAGCATCGACAAAGGAGTTAATAACAGGCTCACTATTGCAAAACTAGCTAATAAATACAGATACATTACATAGTGATGTTTGAAATAAGGCTTCTTCTTTTTAAAAAAAAGCTTGCTGAAAAAGGCCAAAACCGGAGCTAAAACTACTATATAAAGTAGCTGGTTGAGTTTAGTAGTCATTAAAATCGTTACCTCTCCCACCGTGTCCATATAACCAGGCCAATCAATGCCCGTCTGCTCTTTTAGTTCTTCAAGATTGGCCTCAAAATCACCTTGAGTACTGGCGTTTGCTACTTGTTCTAAAAACTGCTCATAATCAATCAGATAAATAGTAATTGCAGTAGTAACTGCTAAAATAAAAATGGTGTACCTGATTGGGTTTACGAACCTACCCTTGTCAGTAAAATAGCTTTCTATTACCAGTCCAGGGTTTACGAACATATTGTAAATCGTAGCGGGTAAACCTCTATCCAGATTAAAGGCATCTCCGAGGAGTTCTTCGAATAGACCTGCTTCCTTCTTTTCAGATGGTTTATTATGATCGATCTTCTCTTCCATAGTCAGTTACTTGCTCCTAGAATCTAAAATGCTACATTAACTAACTTTTTTAGTATATTTGCAACCCCAATTATGGGAATAAAACAAATGAAAGGAAGTGAGACTCAATGCTAGGCGTTGAAGTTAAAGACAACGAAAGTGTTGAACGAGCGATCAATCGTTTCAAGAAGATGGTAACTCGATCTCGTATTCTTAATGAGTACAAAGATCGTCAACAGTTTATCAAACCTTCTATTGAACGTCGCGAGGCTATGAAAAAAGCCGTTCGCGAGCAGCGTCGTCGTCAACGTGATAACTACTAAATGGTAGTCGTTGTATCACAGATTTAAAGCCTTTGGTATTCACCAAGGGCTTTTTTTTGCCCATCATTAAAGGGACCAGTTGCCCTGCATTCTTAGCCTAGGATTCATTCCTAAATTATTTTATACTATCTTATTAGTATTAATTATATAGTTCAATGTTTAGACTGCCACTTTTTCTTTTACTCATTGCTTTCTCAAGCACCATGATACATGCTCAGGATGTTAGCTGTTTTGACGAATATGTTGAATCTGAAGAGCTATTTCGACTAGAAGAAATTACCATTCGAAATGGAGATGTGAGCTTATCTGCTGAATTATATTTACCTAAATCAGAAGGGCTTTATCCAGCTCTTTTGTTACTCCCTGGAGGAGGCAATAATGTCAACAACTTAAGGAATGTACCCATTTACCTTGCAAAAAGAGCTGCGGCGTGCGGCATCATTGCTTTGTTTTATGATAAAAGAGGAACTGGTAATTCCTCAGGAGAATACTCAGAAACGGACTTTAATGACCTAATTTCAGATGCTGAAGCAGCCGTAGATTTTTTAGCCAGTCATAAGGAAGTAAACAATAAACAAATAGGTGCCAGTGGATTTAGCCAGGGAGGAAGGCTAATTGCTAATCTAGCGGTAAGAAATAATAGTGTTTCTTTTATAGCAGGGGTCTCAGGGCCAATTAACAGAGTAGGGCCCAATCGATATTATGCATTTAAAAACTCATTGGATCGAACACAACTAAGTGATTCTGTTAAGAGCCTGATCCTTCCTTATTGGGAAGAACACTTTAATGCTCTTGAGGCTAGAGATCATGAACGTTCTCTCGCTCTTGATGATGAAATAAGAGAAGCTTCGACAAATATATACCGGAGTTTATTACCACCATATCATGCTGATCGTGACCAAAATCCCATATACAATTCAATGGGACTAGATTTACTAAGCGAACTCAAAAATCTATCCATACCATGGTATAGTATTTATGGAGAAGAAGATAGAATAGTTCCTGCCAAGCAGAGTATTGAGAATATCAAAGAAGCTATGGAATTAGCTAAAAATGAGAACTTTACCATAGAACTAATACCTGGGGTGAACCACTCACTGTTAAATCCAGGCACCCAAGAGCAAATTCCATTTGAAAAGAAGATTTTTGAATGGGTATTGATGGTCATTCAGGAAAGCTGACCTTCCAAACTAATCCAAGGCTTTTTTTATAGCCTGACTAATTGAATTTACCCCTGCATTGGAAACTTTTCCTGGAACGATAAATCCATCAAAGCCCAACTTCTTAGATTCTTTCAATCGCTGATCTACATTGGGCACCGACCGAACTTCTCCACCTAAACCTACCTCTCCTATAAATACCGATTTTTCCTTAATCGGCTTATCCATTAGACTAGAAACGAGCGCACAGCATATACCAACATCTCCTCCAGGATCAGTTAATTTGAATCCACCCGCTACATTAAGGTATACATCCTGATTGGCAAAGCTATATCCAGCTCTTTTTTCTAGAACGGCTAGTAAGAGTGTAAGCCTGTTTCTATCAAATCCATTTGATGTGCGTTGTGGGGTTCCATAAGTAGATGCCGTAACCAATGCCTGCACCTCGATCAAAAGAGGCCTTGATCCTTCCATAGTACATACAATCGCATTCCCACTTACTTCGGTGTTTGTATCTGAAATAAAAAGTTCAGATGGATTATCCACTTCACGCAAACCATGTGCGAACATTTCAAATACTCCTACTTCCTGTGCCGGACCAAAACGATTTTTTAGCGTTCTGAGCAAGCGGTAGGTATAGTTCTTATCCCCTTCAAACTGAAGCACAGTATCTACCATATGCTCAAGTACCCTGGGACCAGCTATATCCCCTTCTTTAGTAACGTGACCAATCACAATGGTAGTCACGTTCTTCTTTTTAGCTACCTGTTGGAATAAAGCAGCACATTCTTTCACTTGTTGAATACTCCCTGGCATACTGGATAACTCCGTTCGGTATACCGTTTGGATGGAGTCAATAATTAATAAATCGGGTGTACTTTTATTGACTTCTTCAATGATAACGTCAACCTGTGTTTCATTAAATATCGACAGGTTCGAGGAATTAACTCCTATTCGTTCTGCTCTTTGCTTTATTTGTCCTGATGATTCCTCACCTGCACAATACAGAATCTTTAACTCGGGATTAGACTTTGCAATTTGAAGGGTTAAGGTACTCTTTCCTACTCCGGGCTCCCCTCCCAATAAAATATAGGCTCCCGGTAGAAACCCTCCTCCCAAAACTCTATCGAACTCGCTGATTCTTGAATGAAACCTGGACTTCTCAGAAGTTTCAATTTCATCTAATCGTTGAGGGCTTGTTGAACTTTCAACCCCTGAAATCTTCGCTTTATGCTCAACATTAGATTTGGCTGTAGTTTTAACTTCAACAAAGGTATTCCATTCACCACAAGTAGGACAGCTACCCAACCATTTTGGAGAGATATGGCCGCAAGAGCTACATTCGAACTGAACTTTCGTTTTAGCCACAATCAGTCTTTTTGTGTGCTCTCAACTACCTGCCGATTTATGTACCAGGTAGTGGCTGCCATTCCTATTGCAATGGTTATATAATAACTAATGAGCCTCCACAAGAAGAGAGCGAGCCCAATAAAGGATTCTCTGGAAATTAGCGGCCCCTGGAATACCACAAATAATCCCTCAACACCTCCGCTACCACCAGGTGTGGGAACAACCAAGAAGGTCAGGTTCATCGCAAGACTACGGAGTGCGGAAAGAATCTCTGGGGCTGGAAGTAAACTCAGAATAACAATGGTTGGTAGAGCAATTCTAGCCATCCACGTCATAGTTGAAAAAAAGAATGCCTTTAACAAAAAGCTTATCGGCTTTTTGCGTAGCTGATGCGCATAACTTTCAAGGTTTTCAGCTTCAGCACTTATCTTATCGTGATATCTACGCAAAATTGGAAGCTTGAATACTGCTTTAATGACCTTCTTTATAGCAGCAGGGTTTACCAACACTCCATAAGCCAAAATACTGGCGTAGCTTAGCAAAATCACATAAAGCAATAACATGGAAGCTTCTCCCACAAGTCCAACTTCCGGAGGTACAACTTCATAAAAAATGCCTGCTATTAGCAGAATTGGGATAGCAATAGCAAACCAAATCTGGTCTAGCAATACACTGTATAGAATGATTGCGGTAGCTTCGCCAAGTTTGAGACCTTCTTTAGTCATTGCATAGGTCGCCATAGGAGCACCACCTATTGTAGAAGGGGTTACGGCAGAAGTAAAATCCCAGGTAAGTACAATTCTAAATGAACCCATCCAGCTTATTACCCCTTCCGAGAGAACCCGAAACTTAGCAGCAGTAAACCAGACTCTTAAAAATGAGACAACAAGCGCTATTAACAGACCGGGCATCCTTTTGGGAAGGAGATGCTCAAGTATTCCTGGGGTATAGGTGTAATAAATAACACCAGCCATAGTAAGCACACTCAAAGAGATAGAAATAATCAGATACCTCTTTGAGATAATATTTTGGGGCTGCGTTATTTGATTCTGGTCTGTACTCAACTGTAGTTGATTTCACTAAGTATAAAAAAAGCCACGCATAAGATATGCGTGGCTACCAACAATTTAAGAAAAAGTTACGCTACGGTAATCTCTTCATTTAAATAAACATCCTGGATCATATTAAGAAGCTTTACGCCTTCTCCAATTGGTCGCTGGAATGCTTTACGGCCACTAATTAGACCCATTCCACCAGCTCGCTTGTTAATAATGGCTGTTTTAACTGCATCAGCAAAATCGTTAGAGCCAGAAGCACCGCCAGAATTAATCAAACCAGCTCTTCCCATGAAGCAGTTAGCAACCTGATATCTGGTAAGATCGATTGGGTGGTCTGTAGTTAGTTCAGAATAAATGCGCTCATCTAACTTACCATAGCTTGAATCACCAGCATTAAGAGCCTTATATCCGCCATTATTAGTTGGCTGCTTCTGCTTGATGATATCAGCTCCGATAGTTGTACCAATATGATTTGCCTGACCGGTTAAGTCAGCTGAAGTATGATAATCTACTCCGTCTACTTTGAAAGCATTATTTCTTGTGTAGCACCAAAGTATGGTTGCCATTCCAAGTTCGTGAGCATAAGCAAAAGCCTGAGCTACTTCCTGTATTTGTCGATTTGACTCATCTGAACCAAAATAGATCGTAGCACCAACAGCAGCAGCTCCCATATCGTAAGCCTGCTCAATGGTACCGTACATAATCTGATCGAAAGTATTTGGGTAGGTCAGTAATTCGTTGTGGTTGATCTTGACAACGAAAGGGATTTTGTGAGCATACTTTCTGGCAACCACTCTAAGTGCACCAAAAGTCGATGCAACCGCATTACATCCTGCTTCAATAGCAAGGTTTACAATATTCTCCGGATCAAAGTAATCAGGATTTTTTGCAAAAGAAGCACCGGCTGAGTGCTCAATTCCCTGATCAACAGGAAGGATGGAAAGGAAACCAGTATTTCCTAAGCGACCTGCTTCAAACATCCATTGCAGGTTTCCTAATACACGGTTATTTCTATCTGAAAGCGACCAAATATCATCCACAAAAGTTGATGAAGGTAGTGCTATTCTGTCAACACTTATAGTTTCGCATTTGTGATCCAACAAGTAGGAAGCATCGTCCCCTAATAGTTCTTCAATTTTACCTAAATCAATCGACATGTCTAAAGTATTAGTAGTTAATTTTGAGGACTAAAAATATATGGGTTAATCAAAGAAATGACTAGCATAACTTAGCCCTAGAATTCAATCCGATTATCCCAATCCATTCAAAATCCTTATCTTTGTTTCTTTTTTGAGCCTTATGAACATCGATAATATCCAGCTTCCAGAAAAACCGCTTTTCCTTGCTCCCATGGAGGATGTGACGGATTCTCCATTTCGGCAGATTTGCAGAGAGAAAGGAGCAGATATTGTATTTACCGAGTTCATTAGTTCTGAAGCTCTAATAAGGGACTCGGATATCGCCATTCACAAGATGAGCTATTCCGAGAGTGAGCGCCCTTTTGGGATTCAAATTTTCGGTGGACGGGAAGAGGCTATGGAAGGAGCTGCCAAGGTAGCCGAGAACAACAATCCCGACCTGGTGGATATTAATTTTGGGTGCCCTGTTTATAAAGTCGTTAATAAAGGCGCCGGAGCTGCTTGCTTAAGAGATCTTGGAATGATGGAACGAATGGCTGGTACCGTTGTAGATGCCGTACAAAATAAACCTGTTACCGTAAAAACCAGGCTTGGCTGGGATGATACCACCATAAAAATCCAGGAAGTGGCACTTATGCTTCAACGCATTGGAGTAAAAGCATTAACCGTTCACGCTAGAACAAGAGCTCAGAAATACAAAGGGGATGCCAGGTGGGAATGGCTCAAGAAATTGAAAGACACTCCGGGTCTTGAGATTCCTATCATCGGTAATGGAGATGTAACTTCTCCTGAGTTAGCAAAAAAAATGTTTGATGAAACCGGTGTTGATGGTGTAATGATTGGACGCGGAGCGATCGGTAATCCCTGGATTTTTGAGCGATCCCGCCATTATTTAGAAACAGGTGAATTACTTCCCGAACCTACTTTACAGGAACGCCTGGAACTAACGGCAGAACAGCTTCGAAAATCAGTGGAACATCAAGGGGAACGTTACGGTGTTATCATAATGAAAAAGCATTATGGTCAGTACCTGAAGGGAATCAGGAATGGCAAGAAACTTCGTCTCGAACTCATGCAATTCGATACGATGGAGCCCATTCTAGAACGATTGCTCAATTTTAAGGAAGACGAGTTTTTTGTGGTAGCTTAACTAACTGTCCTAAACGAATCTTTTTATTCTGCCTCCCGTACCCGCTGCGGTTCGAACAAAATGGAGCAACTATGTTAGCGCGTTTAGCACGAGTTTTTCAGTCTATCTTTGGAGCAGCAAGTGCTGCTGTTCCCGTTAAAGCCATAACCGGTCTGGTAGTGAGTATAATCGTACCTTATTTACTGTATGCATTCCTTGGAGGAATAGGCCTTGCATTAGCAATTGTAGGTATTGGCTGGGCGATTTGGTACTTCGCCAATAAGAAGAAATGATAAGTGAGAGGAGATAAGTGATGAGCAGCCTCACCTCTCACCTCTCACCTCTCACCTCTCACCTCTCACCTCTCACCTCTCACCTCTCACCTCTCACCTCTCACCTCTAAAGATATTCCCTACCGATATAAGGCTTCAAGACTTCAGGTACTCGAACCTTAGCATTTTCCTCTTGGTAAGTTTCTAAAATAGAAGCGACTACTCTTGGAAGAGCCAATGCAGATCCATTTAACGTGTGTACCATCTCAGTCTGCTTTTCTCCTTTTCGATACCTGAGCTGCATTCTTCTTGCCTGGAAACTCTCAAAATTTGAACAAGAACTCACCTCCAACCATCGCTTTTGACCAGGACTCCATACCTCTAAATCATATTTTTTGCTTTGCGTAAAACCCATATCCCCGGTACACATCAGTAAAGTGCGGAAAGGTAGTTCCAATGCTTTTAATAGCATTTCGGAGTGTTCTCGTAAATTTTCAAGCTCTTCATAGGAAGTTTCAGGATGTACAATCTTAACAATCTCTACTTTATCAAACTGATGTAGGCGATTCAGGCCCCTTACATCCTTTCCATATGAACCAGCTTCTCTCCTCCAGCAAGGAGTGTAACATACATACTGTACCGGAAGCTCATCTTCTTTTAGAATCTCATCTCTATGGAAGTTAGTGACCGGTACTTCTGCCGTAGGTATTGCAAAGAATTCATCTCTGGGGATTACATACATCATATCTTCTTTATCAGGAATTTGACCTGTTCCTCTGGCCGAATCCTCATTAATGAAGAAAGGAGCCTGCAATTCGGTATATCCTGCTTTTCCCGCTTCAGTAATAAAATAATTGATGAGAGCGCGTTGTAATTGAGCAACAGGACCTACATAAAACGGAAACCCAGCGCCAGTTACCTTTACTCCTCTTTCAAAATCTACCCAGCCATAGCGTTCAGTGATTTCCCAATGCGGTTTTCGCCATTCATCCTGATTAGGAGCTCCCCATGTTGAGAAAACTTCATTTTCTTCCTCGGTCGCACCTACAGGAACGGTAGGATGTGGAACATTAGGAATTCTAAGAAGCATCTGTTCTCTTTCTGTTGTAAGTACCTTCTCTTGCTCTTCAAGCTTCTTGATTTCTTCCTTAATTGAAGAAGTTTCAGCAATTATAGCTTGTGCCTCATCTTTTTTACCCTGCCCCATTAACGCCCCAATTTGTTTGGCCTTAGTATTGCTTTCACTTCTCAAAGAATCTGCCTTATGAACTAAAGATCTCCATTCTTCATCTTTAGCTAACACTTCCTCAACTATGGAAATGTCCTTTTCACCTTTATTCACTATTGCTTGTTCAACCAGCTCTTTATTCGCTTTGATGAAGCCTATATCTAACATTCTTTGCTTTTATTGGGAGTTTAAAATCGCACTAAAGATAAGGCCTATTAAATCTATTACTTCACTTTTTTTTAAGAGGCTTATTACTTTTATCTTTTATTTTTGATAGTGCTTTTCTAACTTATCGCCTAAATAAATTAGGTAATTAAAATCTAATCATAGAAATTTTAGGAAATAGGGATTTTTTACATGACTCAATTGCTCGATGAAATTGACATCGCCATTCTAAACCACCTTCAGGAAAACGGGCGAGCACAAAGAAACAAAATTGCTGAGCTTGTTAACTTATCGGTGCCTTCCGTTTCCGAAAGAATGAAGAAGCTCGAAGAACGAGGACTTATTCAGGGATATCATGCTATTCTTAACAGTAAGGACTTCAATTTTGATATTACTGCTTTTCTCTTTGTTCAGGTTGATGGGTCAGAAAACTATCCCGAATTTGTTCGCAAGGTATCTAATGAGCCAGAGGTACTCGAATGCCACTCTATAACCGGAGATGGCTCGCACTTACTAAAAGTGAGAACTAAAAATACCGCTTCCTTTGAGCGTCTTCTCTCAACCATTCAATCCTGGAACGGTGTTGACAAGACACGTTCGAATATTGTGCTTTCCAGTTTTAAGGAAACAAGAGCTCTTCCAATAGAACAAGCCACTGAGTTAATAAAGTCGTAGAAAGTCCAGAAAAGAGTTAGTAAACAACTTTTGATTGCTTAACTTACGTCATATTGTCAGACGTAAAAGCATTCAATGGATCGCGAAGTATTTCAGGAGCAATTCGGATTATTAGGTAGTTCACCCGCTATTAAGCAGGTAGTGGACAAAATTATGCAAGTTTCCAGAACCGACATTACGGTGTTGCTTCAGGGAGAGAGTGGTGTAGGAAAAGATGTAACCGCACGGGCTATTCATGGCACCAGTGCACGTAAATCTAACGATATTGTAATAGTGAACTGTGGAGCTATTCCAGAAGGAATCATTGAAAGTGAGCTCTTTGGGCACGAAAAAGGAGCATTTACAGGAGCTAATGAAGCACGCGAGGGTTATTTCGAAAAAGCTGATGGAGGAACAATTTTCCTTGACGAAATAGGAGACACTCCGAAAAACATTCAGGTAAAACTCTTACGCGTCCTCGAAAATGGTGAGTTTTTCAGGGTTGGTTCTAGCAAAGTTAAAAAGGTAGATGTTCGACTTATTGCAGCTACAAACAGAGATTTGTGGCAAATGGTACAAGATGGAAGTTTTCGGGAAGATCTATACTACAGGTTAGATACCGTTCAAATCCACCTCCCACCCCTCCGTGAACGACAGGAAGATATCATACCCATTTTTAGGAAGTTCGTTCAGGAATTCTCTGCTCGTTACGATTCTGTATTTAAGGGATTCTCAGATGAAGCTCGAGAGTTACTCACCTCATATAGGTGGCCCGGAAACATCAGAGAGCTTAGAAATGTGGCTGAGCAGCTCGTAGTGCTTGAAAAATCTCAATTTATTGATGTAGAAAGGTTACAGAAGTACTTAAAAGGAAGGCAGCACGAAGGCTCTGCAGATAACCTGCCTATGATTTCAGACTTTGATGGAGCACAAACATCTGATTCAGGTTTTGAGCGAAGAGACAGGGAACTTGTATTTAGAGCTTTGGTTGAGCTTCGCAACGACATAAGTGATGTAAAGCGAATGCTGGGGAACTTTCTGTATTCATCAATTACCGATAAGGATATTAAAGCTCTACCCCCTGCTTCAGGAAGTACAATTAATACAGAGATTACACCGCACCTGGGAATAGATGTTGGTGATAAACCTTTAGGAATGACCTCCATTCCCTTCTCAAGTAATGACGATACCACTCCACTTTTTGAAGATGAAGACACGGATGTGTTGGACTTCTTCGGTGATGGTCAGATTCCCTCAATTGAAGAAACCGAACAATTCCTTATCAAAAAGGCCCTGGAGAAATTTGATGGAAACAGAAGAAAGGCTTCGGAGACCCTGGGGATTAGCGAGCGCACACTTTACCGAAAATTAGATCAGTATGGACTGGCGTAATAGAATATCATTTTTATTAGTAGTTCTTTTTTGTGTCGCCAACACTTCGTGCCTAAGGTATAGCTTTACTGGTACTTCTATTCCGGAAGGTGTGAATACGATCTACATCCCCTTTTTTCCGGATCAATCTAACAGCGGCTTCAGCGATTTAAGTGATCGCCTTAATGAAGCTCTCATTGACCGGTTTATAAATTCAAGCAAACTTCAACTGGCTAGTAATGAAAACGATGCTGATGCGGTAATTGATGGTTCAATAGTGAGTTACAGCAATAGACCTTTTAGTATTGGTGGGGATGAAGAAGCTGATCAAAACCAAATACAGATCGCTGTGCGGGCCACCTTTCAATATAAGGGTGACCCTCAACCTTTATGGAGTGATAAAAATTTTTCCAGCACTTTCACTTTTGATCCAACCGAAGACCCTATTGGAGGAGAGACGGATGCGACCGAAGAAGTGTTGGAGCAAATTGCGAATAATATGTTTAATGACGCTGTAAGTAGCTGGTAAATACGATTGAATGTATTTAGCCTTCGCTTTATACTTACTCCTACATGCAGACGCTCCCATTTAACATACCAAAATCTCTTTCCTCTTATGTAGAGAAGTTTGAAACTGATCCGGAAGGAAGTACTAAAAAACTTGCGAAGTTAATTCACAAAAGAGATCCGGATGCAGTGGGACACTTTTTACTTGCCTGGTTTTACCACCTCCAAGGGCAAAATCAGTTAGCAATTAAAGAAGCATTGATCGCAAAGACTTATGCACCGGGCAGTCCGCTTATGGAGCATCTCCACTATTTCCTTATACACCCAGAGTTGTTTGAAGCCAGGGTGCCCTCAACTAATTATTCTTCTCAACGGAAGCTACAGCAAGCCTCACGAACCTCACCTATACTGGATCTCGATAGGCTTATAGAACTATTGGAAGAAGTTGAGTCGCAGCGGATACAAATTCCTTTGGGTAATGAAGACGCAAATGATGAAGACCTCAGTGAAGATTCTTCGGATGTAGGTGATATTGTTTCGGAAACCCTTGCTAAAATCCATGAGAAGCAAGGAAACAGGAGTGAAGCTATCAAAATGTATGAGCGTTTAATCACTCTTAATGAGGATAAAGCTGAAATTTACAGCTCTCAGATTTCTAAGCTGCAAGAAGACTAAGCCTTAACGAACGGATTTTTTTTCTTCTCATGCCCGATGGTAGTGTCCGGACCGTGACCAGGATACACTATTGTATCGTCAGGAAGAACATATAACTTCTCTTTGATAGATTGTTCGAGAAGTTCAAAATCCCCTTTGTACAGATCTGTTCTCCCTATACTTTCTCGAAATAATGCGTCACCTACTATCAGTACTCCTTCTTCTTTGAAGTATAATGAGGTATGATCGGGGGAATGACCTGGTGTATACAAACATTCGAAACTAAACTTCCCAATATTAAATAGGGCTTGCTCAGGTAAAGGCTCTGGGATAAAACTAAATCCAACCTGACGTAACCCAAACATCGTAGCCTGGCTTCCAAAATTTTCCCACAAAAAAAGATCCTCAGTATTTAGGTAAACAGGGATCTCAAAATCTTTTAGTAAACGCTGAAGACCTAGCATGTGATCTACATGTGCGTGGGTCAATACTACTGCTTTGAGATCATTGTTCTGCTCAGATAGATATCGTTTAAACTGCTGGAATTCAGGTTCTGACGAAAACCCGGGGTCTATTACAATGGATTCATTACCTGCTCGAATGAGATAGGTATTTTCTAGAAAAGGACCGACTTGAAATGTAATGATCTCCATGAGCACATATAAAAAAAGGATGCATTGGGAAAATGCATCCTTTTGTCGGAAAAAATCCTGTTAATTCTTTTTGTCGTACATACGCTTGAATCGATCAACTCGACCAGCTTTCGCAGTAAACGACTTCTTAGTGTAAAAAGGGTGGTTTTTTGAATCAATCTCACTCTTGTACACCCCGTCTTTAGTTTTTAGTGTACTTCTGGTTTGAATCTCAGAACCATCACTAAGCACTACGGTAATTTCTTTGTATTCTGGGTGAATTCCTTTTTTCATAATTGCTTCGAACTTCCTTCAGTTTTTTGGAAAGGCTATAAATATAAGACTATATATAAGCGATATCAATGATTTTATATATCGTAATTACTAAAATCTTCATCACTTAAATCACTGAATGACGAGAACATAGTTCCAACCATATCGGAGTATGAGGTATGGTCATCTAAATCCTCTTTACTGAGCATAGAATGTTGATGAAGAGCATCCAGCATGAAATCCATCCAGGCAAATTCCTCAAGTTTACTATTCTTAGCCCTACCATTTACTGCCAGTTGTTTTAGTCCGGAGACTTTAGCGAGCTCTTTTTGATACTCTTTATCAGAAGAGACATCAGGAAGATTTACTTCATTTCCATTGGAAAACCATTCGGTAATTGGTTTATAAGTACTTCGTTCTTTTTCAGCTCGCGATTGTGGGTCTATAAAATACTTTTTGAATATCGTACTAATTGCTTTGCCAATGATGTGCTTTGCAACGCTAATAACTCCTTCCTGCTCACCTTCATATACCAACTCCAACTTCCCTGTCAATGCTGGTACCATATGATAGATATCAGAAATCCTGAGTACTGTTTCCTGCTCACCATTTAATACAGCCCTTCGCTCTGCTGATGAAATGGCTTGTTCCATAGCAGTAATTGTCATTCTTGTTGAAACCCCACTCTTCTGATCAACATATTCCGAATTCCTTGCTTCAAAAGCAGCTTGCTCAATGATCTCCCGATATACTTCGGGGATATGAACTGAAATCTGATTTCCTCTTTCATCCCAGGCTTCTTGCCGAGTGATGTTAATGCCTGTCTCCATCTCTTTGGGGTAATGGGTGATGATTTGGGCATCAATTCTATCTTTAAGCGGAGTTATTATATTCCCCCGATTCGTATAATCTTCAGGATTTGCTGAAAATGCCAACGACACATCTAATGGAATCCGTACATGAAAACCTCTAATCTGGATATCTCTTTCCTGCATTATATTGAGTAGTGCTACCTGGATTCGGGGTTGTAAATCAGGGAGTTCATTTATTACAAAAATCCCTCTGTTTGTCCTGGGTATCAGGCCAAAATTAATGGCATTCTCATCGGAAAGGCTTATCTTTTTAGTGGCGGCTTTTATCGGATCGATATCGCCTATTAAATCTGCTACCGTAGTATCTGGTGTAGCTAATTTTTCCCCATACCTTTTTGAACGGTGAACCCAATCGATTGGGGTATCATCCCCCTTTTCGCCAATAAGTTTTTTTGCATAGATCGATAATGGCCGAAATGGGTCATCATTAATTTCAGAGCCAGCAACAATTGGCATATACTCATCCAAAAAGTTAACAAGCATACGGAGCATCTTAGTTTTTGCCTGTCCTCTAAGGCCCAAAAGAATCATATCATGCTTCGAAAGCAATGCATGTTGAATTTGAGGGAGTACTGTTTTCTCGTAACCGTGAATCCCCTCAAAGAAGGGACTCCCTTCTTGCATTGCTTTAATCAAATTCTTTCGAATTTCTTCCTTTACCGAAATTGATTGCCATCCATTTTCTCTGAGCTCTTTAAGTGTATTTACTTTTTGATGTAAATCGTTCATGAATAATTACTCTAAATTTCTTCCATAACTTCTAACGAAAGCATTTCATTCATTCTTATAATTAGGAATAAGAGTGGTCAGAGCCTTCGCTTTCACTAATGTTTCTTGCCATTCCTCTTCAGGAACCGAATCGGCAGTAATAGCTCCACCAACAGGATAAACTAGACGCTGATTCTGAATAATTGCTGTTCGAATTACTACATTGAAATCAAAGTCTCCGTTTGGAGCTATGTATCCTATTGCTCCTGAATAAATACCTCTTTTATAATCTTCGAATTCCTCTATACTCTGCATTGCAGCTATCTTAGGAGCTCCAGTCATAGACCCCATTGGAAAACAAGATTTTATGATTTCAAGAGAATCTGTTTCTGAAGACACTTCACATTCAACAGTTGAAACCATTTGATGAAGGGTCTCAAAGCTTTGAATCTCAAAAAGTTTTTGAACATTAACAGACCCGTTTTTTGCTACTCTGCTTAAGTCATTTCGAACCAAATCTACGATCATCAGGTTTTCTGCTCTGTTCTTTTCCGAATGTAGAAGTCTTAACTTTTCATCCCCGGCGATTCCATTTCGAGAGATTGTCCCTTTTATAGGTTGGGAGATTACTTTGTTTGCCTTTCTTCTTAAAAAACGCTCTGGGGAAGAACAACAAATCGACAAATCACCAATTGATAGATATGCGCCAAACGGAACCGATCCCTTCCCTTTCATAGCGCCATAAAGTTCCAGTGGATTTCCTGAAAAATCGAACTCGAGGGCATGCGACAGATTTATCTCATAAAAATCTCCTTCTCCTATTAATTTCTTTGCCTCTACAACTCTGGAAATATAGTCTTCCTTATCAATCCGATTCTTTTCCTGTAGTTCGAATCCCGATCGGTTTTCCATCTCTGACGATTTGTTGAATGAAAATTCTTCCAGGTAATCTGGTACCATGAAATACATATCGGGAGCCGATATAAGCTCAGAATTTTCCGACTGAAGATCTTCTAATGAATTTTTTAAATCATATCCTAAATACCCAAACAGCCATCCTTCATTTCTTTTCCTGAAGGCTAAAAGCTGTTCCCAGATATTTCCTTCCCGCTCCGTTTTGTTTCCATTTTCAAAAACATACGTTTTACCCCCATCTGCCTTTATCCAGGCTTTTGGCCTGCCTGCCAAAAATGAAGTCTTGCTTTCGGGATGATCTTCCTTCTGAGACTCTAAAAGTATCACATCTCCTTCTCTGGAAAGAGCCTCTATCAAAGCGTTAATATTTCCTTCCTTGTCATTCATTTAAGCTGCATATGATACGGTTTATGCTCCATTATTGGGTTGTTTTCCGTATCATTATTTCAAATTCTTTTTGATGTTCTACAAATCCTTTCTCAAGCCATTTTTATTTAAGAAAGATGCAGAAACTGCTCATGAAATGGCTATCTCGCTTTCTAAAACTACGAGTGAATCAGCTTTTTTAAGATCAGCGGCAAAGCTTGCCTATGGTTTCAATCACTCTTCACTTAAGAGACAGTATTGGGATCTTGAATTCTCTAACCCTATTGGATTAGCAGCAGGGTTCGATAAGAATGGAGACACCCCGTTGGCAATGCAGGCTTTAGGTTTTGGGTTTGTTGAAATAGGTAGTATTACAGCAAAACCTTCAACTGGCAACCCCAAACCCCGGGCTTTTCGACTACCTCAGGACCGCTCATTAATTAATCGAATGGGGCTTAATAATGTTGGAGCTAAACAAGTGGTTGATGTCCTTTCCAAGATTAAACTCAATATCCCTTTAGGAGTTAATATTGCTAAAACAAATGATAGCTCTATTCATGGGGACGCAGCTGTTCAGGATTATTTGTTTAGTTATGATCTGGCAAACCAGGTAGCCGATTACATAACTATCAATATTTCTTGCCCGAATACAGGTGAGGGGAAAACCTTTGAAGACCCAATTGCACTGGAAGAGCTCTTAAGTGTTCTTGAGTTATCAAAGAAGAACAGAGTGCCTTCCTTAGTGAAATTTTCTGTTGATACAGATAAAGCAACTCTTGAAGAGCTTATTGAGATTTGTGAAAAGCATTCTGTAGCAGGGTATGTAGCCACTAATACATCTTCCTTAAGAGATAACTTGTCAACCGACGAAAAAACATTGTCAGAAATTGGGGGAGGCGGATTAAGTGGTAGAGCGATTGCGGAAAAAAGTACCACTATGATCCGCTGGATTTATGAAATGATAGGGGATAAAAAACCGATAGTAGGTGTAGGTGGGATAGATAGTGTAGAAAGTGCACTGGAGAAAATAGACGCCGGAGCTAGCTTGCTACAAATCTATACAGGTCTTGTATACGAAGGTCCTGGACTGCTTAAAGGGATTAAAAAATCACTAATTACCCAATAACAACTATTGTGAAATTGGAAAGCTAATTTCGCACTGAATGTTTGAAGCCGACCCATCTACAAGAACGGGATCAAATGTAATATTGGCATCTATCTTTGTGACAAATTCATCAATAAGCTCCTTATTCTGAGTATCTGAGGATAGCTTAAACTCTTCAATTACCCCTCTTGTGTTGAAGAAGAACAGGAATGATATCTGATCTTCAGTAACATTCTTAGGGAGCTCGATTAGGGATAAAAACTGTTGCATCCCTCCTCTTATAAACACCTCCTGATCAATATCCTCACAACTTAGATAGCCTTCTCTTAATGCTACTCCTGGATCTTCTATCTGAGAAACAACTGTATCAGCTACTTGGGATTTTGGTGGCTCAAATTCCGCATTTAAACGCCTTATAAGAACTACATTTTCGAAGGATGAATACTCTGCAAGATATAACTGAACTTTCGACCGTGTCGAATCCCAATATACTCCCTGATAAGGGAAATAAGGAGAAAGATCAGGGGTAGTTAGAGTAGAATCGAGTATAGATATTGCAAAAAGGCTATCA
Source organism: Balneola sp. (assembly GCA_003712055.1). Lineage (NCBI taxonomy): Bacteria > Pseudomonadati > Balneolota > Balneolia > Balneolales > Balneolaceae > Balneola > Balneola sp. Next base: position 370,431 of record RHLJ01000002.1, on the reverse strand, counting down.
GTTGCCGCACTAGTTGAATCAGATAAAATATACTTAGCCGAATCTTGCTTTGCTTTAAAGTCTTTTTGTGTACTTACCCAATCTTGATTTACTTCATTCCACTTGGAAATATTGCTAGAAAACAGGGAATCCTCTTTTGCAAGCGTGATGTAAGAATCTATTGCGAATTGCAATGATTTAGCTCCTATTGAACTCCCCCTGATTGACTTTTCCAGAACTAATAGGGAGTCCGCCCTTTGTTTTTCATTTAGTGTCTCATCATTAGATATAGAAATAAAAACTTCAGTTGGGCTTAATTCTACTTTATCAGTTACTTCGGGGGGGCTCAGATTATACTTTTCCACAACTCTATCAGCATAGATTGAGGATGGATAGTTTTCCAGTAACTCTTCCCCTTTCTCAGTAGCCTTTAATGTATCACCGTTTAAAATATATAATTCGGAAAGTGAGTAAAGAGATACAGGAACAACATTGCTATTCGGCCGTTCCTCTATCACCTTTTTGAAATAATATTCTGCACTATCTGGGAGATTTAGTGATAGGAAAAACAAATTTCCCAATTCATAATTGAGTTTTGAAATTTCCTCCCTTACCGAATCCTGATCTTCTGGTGTAAAAGGAATCCTGCTTAAATCGATACTTACAAATACTTCATTAGCTTGTGTGACTCCAGCCTGAGTATTGGTCCCTTCTCCTTCTTCATTTTCAACTATTTGATTTACCAATATCGAAGATACTCTCCAATTATCGGCCAAAGGTCTACCCCCCCAAACAGCATTAAATTGTTGTGCGGCATCAGTAAGCATAACTGGGTTTTTATAATTTAGAAACCCATTTCTCTCCTGGTTTTCCCCTGAATTATTTTGAGCTGAAGGTGCGTTCACATTAATCAGCGTATTCCTTCGAGCTTCCTGTTCTCTTTGCAACCGAGCAATCTCTTCCCTCTTTTTCCTTTCCAGTTCGGCTAATACAGAATCAAACTCTACTTCTGATAAACTACCCATCCATATTAAACTATCTTGTAAATGGATCTCATCTTTTAAACGGGCATAATCACCAAATGACTGCGCAAATTCTTCCGCATTAAAATCTTCTGGCAATTCCTCTCTTTTTGCATTGGATGAGGAAGCGGAATCATAGTAAGCAGCTGCTCTTTCGAAATCATTGAAATGAAATCGATAAATCTCGGCAAGACCATTATAAGCCTTAGCTTTAGTAATCTCATCAGGCCTATTTCTACGGTCTCTTAAAATAGAAGTATATATTTCCCTAGCCTTGGCATAATTACCCCGATCTTGTTCGGTTTTTCCAAGTTCAAAATTAAGCTCTGATACAAACTCTGTATTTTTGTCATCCCTTACCATCGAAGAAAACACCCTGTATGCATCATCAGATCTGCCCAGTGCTCGTGCTACTTCAGCTTTTTTCTTTTTTGCCTCAAACTGAAGATCATAATTAGTATAGTTTTTCCCCACTTGATCATAAGCATCGTAGGCTTCTTCATTGTTGCCTAAGTTTTCATAGAGCTGCCCGATTAAGAAATAACCTCGTTCTTTATAGGATCTTTTTGGGAGATATCTTACAGAAATCGTAAGCTGATCAAGTGCATTTACCCAATTTTCTCGCTCCACATAGTGTTGTCCTAATACAGCCCGTACTTGAGCTTCTAAACTACCTTTCCATTCACCATCAAACAAAGCCAGGTGCTCTGTCAAGTATTGAACTCCTTGATTGTGAGCTTCTAACTCAAGTAGAACCCTTCCTTTCCAAAAAACGGCTTTCTGTTTCATTTCAGGGTCTTCGGATGAAATAAAAAGCTCATCAAATTTTTGATCGGCTGAAAAGTACTCTTGTCTGTAGAAATATGACTTTCCAATAATCTCTAAAGCGTTATCAACCCACTTAGTATCGTCATGTTTTCTAAGTATATCTGCACCTTTATCGATCGCATTTTGGAATTCTCCGCTTCCTGCTCCCATTGGGGTCTCGTGGATTCGTATAGCTTGAAGAGTATTATAATTACGTTGCTGTTCTTCTGACTTTTCTTCTCCAGAGTTAAAGCTTTTCTTTGCGTTGTAATAAGTGTTGTAGTAGGCATTGAAATCCCGGAATCCAGATTTAAAAGAAGTCTTACATCCTGCTGTAAGAGTCAGAATCAGTATTACACTAAAAAGCTTTCTCATCAATTAAGAATTTGTCATCTGATAACAAACGTTGCTGGTTACTCAATCGTGCTTACTTTAATCATATTAGTTTTTCCTCTCTCTGCAATAGGCATTCCAGTAGCAATTACAATTCGATCTCCTTTTTTAACCATACCACGATCTTCTAAATAGTACTCCATTTTCTTTACACTCTTATCAGTATTAAAGAGCTCATCCAATCGAACAGAATGGACTCCCCAAACCAAATTCAATTGTCTTCTTACTTTTTGTGATTCAGTGAAGGCAAAAATCGGAACCTTTGGTCGAAATTTTGCAATCCTCCTGGCTGTATTTCCGGAATGTGTGATAGTGCTAATTACCTTAGCATCCACATTATCTGCCATTGCTATACATGAAAAAGCGATAGATTCAATAATTTGCTTTTCCTTTAAGTCCGGCTTTCTATACTTAAGGCTATTATAAAGATTAAGAAGCCTCTCTTCCGTTTTCCTACAAATTCGATTCATAACATTCACTGCTTCCATTGGGTATTTCCCCGCTGCGGTTTCTCCCGATAACATTACCGCATCAGTACCATCTAGAACAGCATTAGCAACATCTGAACTCTCTGCTCTTGTAGGCCTTGGATTTGTAATCATTGAATCAAGCATTTGAGTAGCAGTAATTACCGGCTTGCCATGCTTCCTACATTTTTCAATAATCATTTTTTGGATGAAGGGTACATCTTCAGTGGGAACTTCGATTCCTAAATCTCCTCTCGCAACCATGATACCGTCAGCCGCTTCTATTATTTCATCAATAGCATCTATCGCTTCTGGCTTTTCGATTTTTGCAATTACTCCTGCCTCACACTCCGACTCACTGATTCTCCTTTTAAGATCCAATACTTCTTTAGCGGATCTAACAAACGATAATGCTACAAAATCTACATTCTGCGTGAGGCCAAATTCAAGATCTTTTATGTCCTTTTCAGTCAAAGCTGGAATTGAAACCTTAACGTTAGGCAGGTTAACTCCTTTTCTGGGCTTTAGTAATCCGCCCACAATTACTTTTGCTTCTAATACACTACCCTTTTTACCTGTAACTTCAAGTTCGAGAAGCCCATCATCCAATAGTATTCTATTTCCAACCTCAGCCTCTTTGACAAGGTTTTTATAATCAATTGGAATCAATGTGGATGTCCCTTCTACTTCTTCACCTGTAATAGAAACGATTTCTCCTTCTGTCAAAACCTGACCATCATCCTTCATCTGACCAACCCTAATTTTTGGCCCTTGCAAATCCATTAGAACTGCGATACTGTAGTCATTCTCTCGAGCTGTTTTTCTAATGTATTTAATTGAACGTTCATGAACTTCGTGACTACCGTGAGAAAAATTAATTCTGGCAACATTCATTCCGTGTAAGAAAAGATTTGTGATACCTTCCTGGGTATAACAACTCGGTCCGATAGTACATACTATCTTAGTTCTTCGAAGTGGAGTAATCATATTTTGTGGTTGATCTTAAGAGTGAGGTTATTTAAATATATGGATACTAAAGATAGCCTAAATGTGGTTATCAGTTTGATATGATTTTATAAATTTTTGGATCAAATAAGCACTATTTTTTCTTGTACCCAAAAGAGTTTAGCTGTATGAAGGTAATTACATCAAAGCTTTTATTATTATTTGTAGGGATTTTGGTTTTGAACTGTTCAAACTCTTATGTCGATAATATTGACAGAAATGAGGGTTATCAGTTTATACCTGGTTATCCTGAAGTTCGCCTGGTTACGGCTGGAATTATTGATGAATATACGGATAGTACAAGAATAACAGTTATTGGAGAGATTATTTATGCAAGTCTAATTTTTAAAAAGGTGGATGATCAATTTGAAGCCGAAATTACTATCGACGTTCAAATAATAGACAACATCAACCCTGCAAATATTATCGACTTAAAAACTTACCCTATTACTGTTACTGAAAAAGATGCACGTACTACGAATAGTCAAAAAGAGTACCTATTTAGCAAAGTATATGACTTAGAACCAGGAGACTATACGATTAATTTTACAGTTACCGATGTAAATACCAATAAGCAAACGGTAAGAACATCAAAAGCATATATACCTAATCCTGTAGACCCTATCTCCCATATCACAAATATCCAAATTTTTTCCAAAGATGAGTCGCTTACAAATCAGTTTGACCCTGTAACTACTTATGATATTTCCAATCAGATTGATTCTGTTCGGTTTGTATTCCAGGTTACCAATAATAACCCAGATGAACCTATAACTATCGATAGTCGTCTCTTAAAATTCCGAAGTGATACTACTATAGCCCGCCCCATGAGTTTTACTAACTATAATTCATCGCATATTGTTTACAAAGGTATCCAATACGACAAATTTGAAACGATAACGTCCTCCAGACGGATCATTAATCAACCTGGTAGTGTTTCCATTGAGTTTATATTTCCAAATCTACCTAGAGGTAACTACCGATTTGAGGTTCGCTCTGCCGGAGAAAGAGAAGAACCACTGTTTAAGGCAAGGGATTTCAGTGTTAAGAGCCTTAATTACCCTTCCTTAAAAACTCCACGAGAGCTAGCCGCCCCGCTTGCTTACTTAATGGATAAGAAGGAATACAACCGTTTAATGGCTATTGAAAATGATGTCGATCTAAAAAAAGCGCTCGATCGTTTTTGGTTAAAGAATATAAAGAACTCCAAAAAAGCTCAGGATGTAATTTCACTATACTATGAAAGAGTTGAGCAAGCTAATAAGCAATTCGCCAGTTATAAAGAAGGATGGAAAACAGATATGGGGATGATCTACATACTTTTTGGACCACCATGGTATGTTACCCCCACTCTTGATCAAATTTCATGGGCTTATTCTTACAACCTTGATGAGTTTGGTAGAAATTTCTTTTTCCGATCGCCTCGGGTTAAGAATAGTGAATATCCATTCTACAACTACTTATTGTTAAGAACCCCTCAATATCATCAGGTAGAATATAGGCAAAGAGAGTTGTGGCTTAATGGGTTAATCCTTAAAGACAACCTCTAATTTACATTAACTATTGAGCCAGCAAACATTTCACCTTCTAGCAGATTTCTGAAATTGCCATTAATTTCAGAAATATTGTTGGCCAGATTAGGATTTAAAAACTCTCCATCTCCGTTCTGAAATAGAGCTTGAATATCTATTGTTGTTCTAACAAAAAGAGTTTCCTCGCTATCACTAATATTTACCGGTCCATCCATTGCAAATCGTTTAGTAAAACTTGGAGTAGTTCGTAGGAAAAAATCACTTCCGTTTACTGTTCCTTCTATAACTAATGAGTAGGTTATGTTGTCATCACCATAAAAATCATTATCAAAAAAAGGATCTCTTGTGCTAATGGGGCCTATATCAAGTTCATAATCTACAAAACCATTTAACTCAAAACCCAAATCAGTGGATAAGACGATTACATCCGTATCCCCAATATCAACATAGGCATATAAGAATATATCAAAATCTTCAGAGTTGACTAATTCTGCAGAATCCTCATTGGTAATTATGAATGCGGTAGAAGTAAACTTCAGTTCCCTCACTCTTACTGTATCATTCCCGAAGGCTATTTCATCACCTAGATTATCCACAAAGAAACGAAACTCGACTCGTTTACCGATATTTGAGCTTGAATCGAGACAGTTCGATAGATAAAAAGTTATTAGACCTAGAAGTAACGTATATCTTGACATTGATAAAGCTGATATTGAATTAATTGAATAAAAAAAGCTACACCTAACTAGTAGGTGTAGCTCAAAGTTAACAATTTAGTAAGATACTTATTGTGCCATAAACACATTAGTAGAATCTAAATTCGCTGCAACGGTTGCACTTGATCCGTCTAATTGAAGTAGAAGAAGAACTTCACTAGCAGCAAAGCTACCAGTAAGATCCGCTACATCAAAAGTAAGATCTGGAGCTCCGCCACCACCAAGATTTGCATCTGTAATAGTGAAAGAGTCAGTACAAGCATAACCAGTACCACCTGAAGCGATAGTAACTGCAGCAGCACCAGTAGTATCAACAACTACATCAAATGTAGCCCCAGTACCGGAACCACCAGCAGTAACACCTGAATAGGTACCTGCCGTTCTAAGTGTATCAGTTGTTGTACCATCATAGCTTGGCTGAGTAATACTTCCTACTGTAGTAACTACAAAGTCGATATCAATATCAGCAGTAGTTTCTCCAGCAGAGATAGTTACAGGTGAAGTAGTTCCGAAGCTATAGTCGGTACCAGCGCTTGCAGTAGATCCACCGGCTGCACTGAAGTTTACAGAAACATCAGAAGATGCTGTACCATCGCTAGAAATTAACTGAACCTGGATAGTTGTGGAAGTAACATTACATCCAAGGTTATTGCTATCCTGTAGAGGGAAAAAGCCAACCTGATCTGGTCCGTCATAAGTATTTTCTACATCCCCTTTATCAAAGAGTGAATCACACCCTACCAGCAATGCTGGAAAAAGAAGGATATATGCTAGTTTTTTGAATTTCATAGTCTTATAAAATTTTCGAGTTAGTAGATGATTAGTCTTCAAGTACTGCGTAGTCAGGATTCTCAACAGCGAGAGGATTTACCGCCTGATAAGCAGTTCCAAATGGAGCTAATAATCTGTAAGAATCAGCTCTCATTTTAGTACCGCCATCTCCATCAGGAATAGCTCGTCCTAGTCGCTTTAAATCCCAGAATCTGTGACCTTCTACAATAAGCTCACGAGTTCTTTCCAGAAGTATTTCATCCTCGAATGCAGTTACATCGGCGAAGTCGCCTGCTGCTACTGTTGCAAGACCTCTAGCAGTTCTAAGAGTATTTAAAGGTGCGATACCAGAAGCAACGCCACTAGCTTTTGCTGCAGCTTCAGCTTGAATTAGGTAAAGCTCAGCAACTCTCATGAAAGGAATATCATCCACAAAGTTTCCTTTGTATCCATTCCACTTCATAACAGCTACGCCTTCATCATTTGTTGCAGTACAACCTTCCTGAATACAAGTAGCGTACCATCCTGAAAGTCTCCAGTCGTCTGCTGAGTATGTATCCATTGTGTAGTTAGTTGGTACTTGAGATACCCACTGAACTGAAGTGTATACTGCAAGACCGCTGTTAGCATTACTACCAGCAATATTTTCAGTACTAGCATTTACTTTGATTTCAAAGAGTGCTTCAGGATTTGCCTGGAACCACATACTTCCTACTCCTGCTGAATCACTTACTAGTGAAAGTCCACTAGCTGTAATTGCAGTTTGAGCAGCAGTAGCTGCAGCAGCCCATTCTCCTTGATAAAGTAGAACACGCGCTCTTAGTCCTAGTACAAATTCATAAGTTGCAAAACCATTAGCAGAGAGAAGATCTGCATTAGCAGAAAGCAAAGACTCTGCTTCTGTAAGGTCAGCAAGAATTTGAGTGTACACTTGATTTACAGTGCTACGAGCAACAGGCTCGGCATCGGTTAAATCAGTAGTGGCATCAGTTCTTAGCATAACACCTGCATCCCAGTTTGCTGTAGGCCCATTACTGAACTGACCTGGCTCGTATGCATATGCACGAACTAACAAATGATAAGCTAGAGCTCGGATTGCAAGTGCTTCTCCTCTGTACTGATCTCTTGTAGCATCATCAATTAACCCATCAGGGATTTCATTGATCAATAAGTTGGCTTCCTGAATTACTTCATAAGCGCCAAAACTTCCAAGATGAGTAGTACCACTGGTACCTATTGCTGTACATTGTGCTTGAAACCTTGTAGAACCTTGTCGGTTACAAGTTTCATCAGCAAGTGCACTCGCGCCAACAAAATGCTCAGTAGTCATATCAAAACTAGTAAGAATTTTGCTGTACATATTGGTTCTCAAGCCATCAATACCAGCTGCTGATCCTAATGCATCAGAAGTAGAAATAGCAGTAGATGGCTCTACGTCAAAAATGTCATCACAAGCGATTCCTCCTACAAGAAGAAGGGAAAGCGCAGCGATTTTAATAAATCTTAGTTTATTCATTGTCTTATATCCTTTTTACTGATTTCGATTAGAAGCCTATATCAATACCACCGTATACTTGACGCTCTGTTGGGTAAGAAGCGGCAGTAACGTTTCCGTTTACGTCAGTAGTAGTCGCAGCAACTTCTGGATCGTACCATGGCCATGCAGTCCATGTAAGAAGGTTAACAGCAGAAGCATATAGTTTAACGCTTCTAATACCTAAACCATCAAGCATAGTGCTAGGTAGGTTGTAACTTAGAGAAACGTTTTTCAATCGAATGTAACTAGTATTATAGATAGACTGAGTACTTAATTGAGTACGGTAGTTATCAGTCTCAGGGTAGTCAGTACCACCTTCAATTGCACGTGGGTAGTAAGTTACATCACCAGGAGTAGTCCATCTGTCATTAACTTCTTCAGCAAGGTTCATCAAGAAGTCAGGAGTTCTTGTGAAGTAGTAGTCAGTTTGTGGGAATGCCCACTGACCAAAGCTGAACTGGAAGAATGCATCAAGAGTAATACCTTTGTAACTAAGTGTATTTCCAAATCCACCAACTGCATCAGCAACACCATCTTTATACTTAACTCGGTCAGAAGCTTCAGGAGTGTATGTAATGTTACCGTTAGCATCGTACCACATTGGACGACCATCAGCTGGGTTAACACCTGCCCATCTTACTACCTGAATTAGACCAAGAGTCTCACCAATGATTCTGGAAGCAAAGATATCATCCGGGCTGATATCGGTGTCATCAGGAAGTTCTAGAATTTCATTACTCTGGAATGCGATGTTGAATCTTGAAGACCAAACGAAATCGTTGTTGTCAACATTTACAGAGTTAATTTCAAACTCGATACCTTCATTTCGAAGAGCTCCGATGTTTTCTCTAATTCCAGTGAATCCACTATCTCCAGAAAGCGGACGGTTGAAAAGAAGACCTTCGTTATCTTTTCTGTACACGTCAATAGAACCAGAAATTCTGTTATCTAGAAGTGCATAATCAAGACCTACGTTGATTTCGTTTGCCTCTTCCCAAGTTAGGTTAGCGTTTGCTAACTGACTTGGACTGATACCTGTACTACCGCTGTAAGTACCAGCTAAGCTATAAAGAGCTTGAGATTCGAAGTTTCCAATCGCAGAGTTACCAGTTTGTCCATAACCAACTCTTAATTTAAGATCATCGATTACGTCAACTGTAAAGAAATCTTCTTCTGCAATATTCCAAGCACCAGAAACAGATGGGAAAAATGCCCAACGTACATCTTCACCAAATCGGGAGTGTCCATCATAACGACCAGTGAAAGAAATGAAATACTTTTCATCAAAGTTGTACTTCAAATTTGTGAAATAACTGCTCACAACATACTCAGTGTTAGAACCTGAAGCTTCTACAGGAGTAGAAGTTGCGTTTAGTACATTGAAGAAAGAACTAGAGATACCATCACCACGAGTAGCGTAGGTTTCTGAATATACATTCTTGTACTCAGTTCCAACTAAACCAGAAACATTGTGTACACGGTCAAAAGTGTATCGTCCGTTTGCAACTAAACGAGCCTGAACGTTTTCAACATTTCTATTATCGTAAGAAATCCAACCGCCTTGAACAGGAGCTGATACAGCAGTTCTAATTTGCTCATCTTGAGTATTTCTATAGTCAACAGATAGAGAACCTCTAACATTTAACCAGTCAGTTACAAGATAAGTTAAGCTTGCATCAGCGATAATTTGATTGAAAGTAGCGTTACGGTCTACTTCATCACGAATTACAGCAGGGTTCCAGTCAATACGTCTGAAAAGACCACCAGCTGGGTTGTAGCTACCATCAGCAAAGAACGGGAATGACATTGGAGGGGTAAACATTGCCTGAGAAACAGGGCAATTTACAAAGTTACCATCCTGACAAACACCAAATTGAGTGCTACGAGAGATATTTGCAGTTACAGAGGTAGAAAGTTTGCTATTAATTCTGTGGTCGATGTTTGTTCTTAAGTTTAAACGAGTAAAATCAGAATCAAACGCAGTACCTTCAGTACTTTCAAATCCACCAGAAAGGTAATAGCTAGTAGACTCTGTACCACCAGAAACAGACATATTATACTTTTCAGTAACACCGTCAGAGAAGATGAAATCTTGCCAGTCAGTGTTAACTAGTGCTGGATTATCAGCATCAAAACCTGGTGCCTCAGAAGTAAAGTAGTACCCCTCGAAGAAATCATAATAGGTTTGAACGAAGGAAGAAATGTCTTGATCCAAAGAAACACCGCTATTAAGTGCAAGAGCTTCTCCCATATATTGTAGATAATCGTCAGAAGAAACATAGTCTACGTTTCTTGCTAAACTTCTTACTCCACGCTCGTAACTAGCGTTGATCTGAGAAGTTCCTTTCTTACCACGCTTAGTAGTAATGATAACTACACCAGCAGCAGCCTGAGCTCCGTAAATAGCGGAAGCAGCAGCATCTTTAAGAACCTCGATAGACTCGATGTCGCTTGGGTTAAGAGCATTCAATGGAGTTGTACTGGTTACACCAGAAGTATTAGATAATTCAATCTGTACACCATCGATGATATAAAGTGGTTGAGAATTCGCGTTAATAGAATTCACACCTCTAATCTGTACATTAAATGCACCACCTGGGTTTCCTGAAGTAGTGGAAATAGTTACACCAGCGGCACGTCCTTGAAGAATTGATTGTGCGTTTTGCAGAGATACGTTTTCAATATCTGCAGCAGCGATACTTGAAATTGAACCTGTTAGCTCTCTTTTGGGTGTTACGGCATACCCAGAGACAACAAGTTCATCTAAGCCTACAGCTCCAAATTCTAAAACGATATTTAGCTCAAGATCTTGACCTGATTGAACCTGAACTAATTGTGTAAAGGTTGTATAGCCGATAAAAGTAGCGGAAATGGTATATGAACCAGCAGGAACATTATCGATTCGATAATTCCCATCAGGATCAGTTGCATTACCACGATTTAGATCAACGATTACAACGTTTGCACCTGCTACTATTTCACCATCAGTATCAGTCACGGTACCGTAAATGGAACCCTGAGCATAGATACCTGCAGACAGCGAAAAAGCACAAACTAACAAAGTTAGTAACTTCTTTAACATAGATGACCTCATATGCTTTTTGTTTAATTAATAAATGATGTTCACAAAAGTGACCTTAAACCCTAGGTTGAACAACCTAAAATTTAACGATTCGTAAATTGAACAATAAAAAATTATAAAGCAAATGATTGTTGAAGCATAAAATATCTTTTTCTGATGGAAGCTATACCTACTTAAAACAGTCAGCTTATACTATATATATAAACGCATGCAGATTGGGCAAATAAAAAAAGCCTTGATGCAATCAAGGCTTTTAGTGGCGGGGACAGGATTCGAACCTGCGACCTTCGGGTTATGAGCCCGACGAGCTACCAGCTGCTCCACCCCGCGATTTCAGGACGACAAATATATGAGTTTTAGTCTATTAACTTCAATACCTTTTTTGCCAGAAAATCACTCTCGTCAATTAATATTGTTGCTTAATAATTATGACATCATCCAAACAAGCAATCGAGTTAGAGAATAAATTCGGGGCACATAATTATCATCCTTTACCAGTAGTTCTTTCAAAAGGTGATGGAGTATATGTTTGGGATCCTGAAGGAAAAAGATATTTCGATTTTTTATCTGCCTACTCTGCAGTTAATCAAGGGCACTGTAATCCTAAGATTACCGATGTACTCATCGAACAGGCTAAGACCCTCACACTTACATCACGGGCGTTCTATAATAATGTATTGGGTGAGTATGAAAAATTTCTTTCTCAGTATTTCGGTTTTGAGAAAATTCTACCTATGAATACGGGAGCTGAAGGAGTAGAAACGGCGATCAAAATTTGCCGCAAATGGGCCTATGAAAAAAAAGGGATTCCTGAAGACAAGGCTCAAATCATAGTGTTCGAAAATAATTTCCACGGCAGAACCACTACAGTTATTTCTTTTTCAAATGATCCCGATGCCAGGAATAACTTCGGACCTTATACCCCAGGGTTCTTAAAGGTGCCTTACAATAATATTGATGCTTTATCAAAAGCCCTTGATCAACCAAACATTGCCGGCATTCTGGTTGAACCTATTCAAGGTGAAGCAGGGGTTATGGTCCCCGATGAAAATTTTATTCCTGAAATAGCCAGACTCGCAAAAGAAAAAAACGCCCTGTTTATTGCTGACGAAATTCAAACTGGTATTGCACGAACGGGATCGTTGTTAGCCGTTTGCGGTAACTGCACATGTTCTGGTCACTGTGAACAACAGCCATCTTATACTAAGCCTGACATCTTAATTCTTGGTAAAGCTCTTTCAGGTGGGTCTTATCCGGTATCTGCGGTTCTTGCAGATAGTGAAGTCATGGATGTTATTAAACCAGGACAACATGGATCTACCTATGGAGGAAACCCTTTGGCATGCAAAGTAGCTATCGCTGCTTTGGAGGTAGTGAATGATGAGAAGCTTGCACAAAATGCCCGTAGACTTGGCATGCTATTCAGGGAAAAAATGAATGACCTGGTTACCAAGTTTAATCTCTTTGTTAAGGTTCGAGGAAAAGGGCTGTTAAATGCCGTAGTTATTAATGATAAAGAAGAAAGTGATACGGCCTGGAGATTTTGTGTAGAACTCAAGAATAACGGACTACTCGCCAAACCTACTCATGGGAACATCATTCGTTTTGCTCCCCCTTTGATAATAACTGAAGAACAACTATTGGAGTGTGTTGATATCATTCGAGAAACCCTAATCTCATTCGGTAACTAATTTTCGGATTTGTATAGGACTCCACTCTTCCAAAAGAGGTTCTGATTCTCTGCTATAATATGGCCACGGACTGTTGGCAATAAAATAAAACTCATCACCTACTATTACTCCCATTGTTGGTTCATTTAAAAATGGAAGGGCCCTATCAAGAAACTCAAATCTACTCCCATCTAGCTTACTAATTGCTATTCGCTTTGGGGTAGTCCCATTTTGGAGGTAGATCAATTTGTCCTTATAAATGGTTAACCCATCTGTACCGGAAATTAAACCACCTTCAATATCTAACCTGCTAATCAATCCGCTTTCAATATCTACAATAAATGTTCCGGTGATATAGTCTGAAACGAATATTCGATTTTGTGCTTCGTCAATCGCCAAACCCTGGAGATTCATCCATCCTGGATTTGTATAAAGAGATTCAATCTCATCCCCTCCATTTTTTATACCATATATATAGGGCTCAATACTATCGGATATATAAAGGTCTCCTGAGTCTGAAAATATTATTTCTCCTAAAACATGCCTTCCCGGTAATTCAAATACTTCAAGGACCTTATTCTTTCTTATATCCAAACTCATCACAACAGACTTTCCATCCAGAGAGTCTATGTAACCTGAAAACACATTCATCATTGAACTGCTTACCCACAGGGTATTTTCTTCATTTGGATCGAAGGCTATACCTAATGCCGACCAATACCCCATCGCTTTGAGATCAAACTCTTTCCTTAAATCCTCCCCCTCCCTTCCTACACTATATATATAGCCATTCCTGACATCTGACAAGAAGAATCGTTCAAGTTTTTCATGATAAACAATGTCTTCCGCGTGAAATTCATCAGCTTTTATTTCAAATACAAACTCGCTGGTTTCTATTGGTTCATTTAATAGGTTCACAGTACTCCGCAATTCCTCAAAATACTCTTCCGACAAGGATGCAAAGTCTTCATCTTCTTCGAAATCATTTACTGCGTAAAATTGTGCTCTGGACTTTAACACTTCATATGCTTTCTCAGAATTTCCAGTAAGGGCATAACCGGCAACTACATTATATAATAGTATCCTGTGATTAGGTCGGAGCGAATCGGCTTTCAGAGCGTACTCTAAAAAATCCTCAAATCTTTTTTCTTCATAAGCCTGGATACTCGACTGGTATAATTCACTTACAGTTTGAGCAACTGCAGTACCAGAAAAAAGAAAGACTATAACCAGGAATTTAAATCTGTATTGGTTCATAATGTGAATGTCTCCAAAAAAGAATTATAACGTTTAAAAAAGCCCTTCCATAAATATTTTTATCCCCCTTTCCCGCACAATAAAGAGAATTAAATATGTACAATCATGCCCTATAAAGTTTAAAGGGTATTGAGGCAACTTCAGGTATTTGGTAGCTTAAATTTTTAGCAAATTGGTAACTGAAAAAACTAAACTGTATGCAACAAACCAAGGCGGTATCTCCTGAAAATGTACGAGCTATTCTTGGGAGACATTTACTCACTGATGGATATGATATTGTACTGGATCTTGAAAAAAGCGAGGGCGCTTACTTATACGATTCGAAGCACGAACGAAGATATCTGGATTTCTTTACTTTTTTTGCCTCAAATCCATTGGGAATGAATCATCCCAAAATAGCCGGAGATGATGAGTTTGTTGCAAAACTTGGCAGAGTTGCTATTAATAAACCATCAAACTCTGATATATATACCGAAGAAATGGCTGAGTTTATGGAGGTATTTAGCAGAGTAGCTGTACCTAACCATCTGCCCCATTCTTTTTTTATATCCGGAGGTGCGTTAGCAGTTGAAAATGCCATGAAAGTTGCCTTTGACTGGAAAGTTCAGAAAAACTTTCAAAAAGGATACCGGGAAGAAAAAGGACATATGGTGCTTCACTTTGAAAAAGCGTTTCATGGACGTTCCGGGTATACCCTATCTGTGACCAATACTATACCTGATAAAGTAAAGTACTTCCCAAAATTCAATTGGCCTCGAGTAATTAGCCCGGCCATGAGTTATCCAACCTCTCCTGATAATATCTCGGAGGTAAAGAAACAGGAACACCTGTCCATTGCTCAAGCCGAACGCTTCTTTAAAACTCATAAAGATGATATCGCTTGTATCCTGATTGAACCTATCCAGGGAGAAGGTGGTGACAGACATTTCAGACCTCAATTCCATGAAGCTCTTCGGCAATTAGCCGATAAACATGAAGCACTCCTAATCTATGATGAAGTACAAACAGGAGTAGGTATGACTGGCAAATTTTGGGCACATGAGCATTTTGTTGAGCCTGATATTATTTCGTTTGGGAAGAAGGCCCAGGTATGCGGGATATTAGCAGGACCCAGAATTGATGAGGTGGAAACCAATTGCTTTAAGGTGTCATCACGAATTAACTCTACCTGGGGAGGTAATCTTGTAGACATGGTTCGGTTTGGAAGAATTCTGGAAGTAATTGAAGAAGAGAATCTTGTGACACATGCTGCCAAAGTTGGGAATTACCTTCAGACCCGACTCGAGGCTTTTGCTGATCAATATGAATACATGAGCAACCCCCGTGGTTTAGGCCTTTTCTGTGCGATAGATTTACCTGATACTCATTCAAGAGATTCAGTAATTAGTGAATGTATTAAGAATGGATTAATGATCCTTTCATGCGGTACCAACACAGTTCGCTTCCGTCCACCGTTAACAATTACTACTGAACAAATTGATGAAGGACTGGCTATTCTGGAAGCAGCTTACAAAAACGCTCTGGAAAAATGCCCGGTTACCGGTTAGCTAAACTAATTGATGGCTCTCGGGTTGAATCACTAGTTCATTAACTACTGATGCGCCGGGAGCCATTACCGCGGATAGCACCGACCGAGCTACATCTTTAGGATTGAGCATCATCTCCTTTTTAACCCTCATGCTTACCCGGTCATCGTCCCAGAATGGCGTATCGACTCCTCCTAAATAGAAGAGTGTAAATTTTACGTTGTCTCTTCTTAACTCTTCAATAAGTGCTTTGGTAAATCCCTGGATTGCGAATTTAGAAGCACAATATACAGAAGCATTTTTCATCACATATTTCCCCATACTTCCAGGAAACATGATCACATTCGTGGGACTGTCTTTAGACGAATGTTTAAGTACGGTTTGAGTTACTAAGAAAGTACCAAAAACATTAACGTCGATAAGCTCTTTAGCATCCGATGAATTAATCTCTCTAAAAGGAAGTATTAAACCCCGCCCGAATGCATTTACTAACACATCAATTACACCAAGTCCACTTATAACTTCCTCTACCATTCGGGTAACGGAAGATTCATTAGTTACATCTACATCAATCGCGTAGGCATCTCCCCCTTTTTCATTGATTGACTTAGCTATTTCCTCTGCAGTTGATTTATTTCGACCTGCTATTACTACCTTAGCACCTGATCCTGCGAATTCACGAGCGACAGCTGAACCAATGCCACCTGTTCCGCCAACAATAAGTACATTCTTTCCTTTCACTATGCGTCTTTCTTTATGAATAGTCACACACTGAAATGACAAGTAGAACTATTTTCGTTCCGGGAAAATTACTTTAAGGATAGCTCAATATGTTTTTGATGTATCAGTTTATTGGTAATGCTCCCCCACCCAATTACTTAGGCTTTCCAAAAACCCATCGATAAATTTTTTCTCCAGATATGCATATTCCTGAACCATCCCGTTTTTCGCCTTTTGGAATAGATGATTTGCTTCTGAAATTGTTTCCATTGTGCAATTTAGATCATTGCCTTCACAAATAGATTCCAAGGTAGTAGCATTTAGACTTGGAGTTACCTGAGTATCTAATTCCCCAAATATTCCAAAAATTGGAATATCAAGCTTGGCTATGTCCTCACCTGCATCATAATGAAGTAAGGTTCGCATTTGGGGAGTTTGTATGGCTCCGATCTGCTGGGCATACTGGGCGTCAGCAAAGGCATCAAAATCAGTGATAAAAGCCCGTTGTGCTTCTGGAAGTTTATCAATTTCTGTTCTCAATAATTCCCTGAACGCTTCCTTCACTTCTTCCCAACCTTCATTCGTTCGGGATGCCTCATAAGCTATTTTTTGAAACTTAAGTGTAGGAGCAATATCGGCTTCTGTTTTACCCATCATTGTTTGGATAATTGTAATCTGATCATCAATCACATCCTTTAAAGGTACCGTTGGAGCGGCCATTAAAATGAGTCCCTTAACCTCTTCCATTTGAGCAGCCGTTCGGGCTCCTACCATACCTCCCTGACTATGCCCAAGCAGAATAAACTCATCATATTTAGTATCAGCATCATTTTGGAAAAACCGAATAATTGCGGCCACGTCAGATACCAGGGTTTCCAGTGTAGCATCGTTAAAGACTCCCGTTGATTTTCCAACCTGCCTGTCATCAAATCTAAAGCTTGATATGCCCTGAGAAGCTAAATGATCTGCTATATCTTTAAAGGGCTTGAACCCTACCACCGTCTCATCCCGGTCTTGTGCTCCGCTTCCGGAAATCATTATGACAAGCGGATATCCGTTTTCGTGGTCACCTGCTAAATAGGATCCTGCTATATCTATCTCGCAGTTATCAATAATTACTTCCTGATCTTGGGCTACAGAATTAGTCGATACAAGTAGTAACAGTAGAAATAAAAGTGTGTGCTTTATCATGGTAATAGGGTTAAGAATCTGATTCTAATTTTTTAAAAATGATGAAGGAGTAAAACAATGGGATTCCGGCTAGTATTGATACCATTATCGTAGTGGAAACTGCCATCCAGCTCAAAGGAGTAATGAATGGTATGGCCATCATAACTAATCCCCCTACGATCCAAATTTTACTGGCTAGTCTATGGGTCTTTTTCCAAACCTCCGGACTCTCCAACGTCCAGGGAGTTCTAATGCCAATGAAGTAATTGGGCTTTATTGAATTCATATAGTTTCCAAGTATCAGAAAAAGAGCGCCAACTGCCAGGTATATATAAGGAGTAAAATTCGTTTCATTACCAAGCGATGCCGCCATTACAAAGGCATAGATACCAACAAAGAAAATGGCCGTGAATATTCGTATTGCCGCTATTGGTTTTTGGGTATTTGAAATTTTCTTTTTTGGATCGATTAATGGAAGAACCAAAAGGAGTATATATACTGCAACCGAGATCCCCGGAAGCATAAATGCATTCATCCATTTAGGGCCCCAGTCATCTGCTTCCCCACGTGCATTAAAGTGAGTTGGCACTTCATCCGGCAGTTGATCCCATAAGTATATGGAGGTGACAAATGGCGCTAAAAGAATTAGCCATACAAACCACTCTTTCTTTATTGTTTCTGTAACACTCATCTTATTCTGATTTTAAAAGATTAAAAAGCCATTGTGTTGCCTCCTCTAACGCGGTTGTATCTAGCGAATAAGTAATGAATTGACCATTCCTTTCGGTTGATACCAATCCCGCTTGTTTCAACAAATCTAAATGATGAGATATACTTGGTTTTGAAATCTCAAAAGCTTCAGCGATCTCACCTGCAGTCATATCCTTCTCTTTTAGAAGATTTAGGATATCTCTTCGAGTAGAATCGTTAAGAGCTTTAAATAGATTATTCATTTAGATATTTAGACAACTGTCTAAATATAATATAAAATCACTAACAAAAAAGAATACGTTTTACTCTAGATCGTGTAACTGAATGTTTAGTGCATCTACACTAATTATAATTTCTATGATTGAAAGGCCTAAAGAAATGAGTAGCATAATCAGGCTTATCCCGAACAGGATTTTCCCAATAATGATCAATCCCGCAAATAGAGCTACCATACAAAACACAGAAATAAATAAAGAACCAATACCTAATAGCTGCATATTTTTGACAAGAGAAACACGTTTTTGCAGGGTATGAATTTGGGCTCTCTTTCTTTTATCGCCGGTCTGTTCGTATTGACCATGGAGTGTTCTGATCAGGTTGGCCAATGCCAAAAACCGGTTAGTATATGCAAGCAACAATAGTGAGATTGCCGAGAATAAAAGTCCTGGAGTAGTGAGTGTGATTTCCATAGTTAATGGGATTTAGTTGGAATAGATTTTCCAAACACTTGATGAATATAAAGGCGCTTCAAACTGCTGCCGTAAAAAACCATTAATACTGAATGTTTCCATTCGGAAAGGAGTGTATTCAAATACCGGGATAAATGTGATTCCTTCCCATTCAAAAGGCTGCATAGATTCTAGTTGAGGCCAAATCATATGGGTATGATTAAATGGTGCTTTATATGAAGTGATATACTCGATATCATGTTCAACGATTGCAGACTTTATCAGGCTAGCTTCCACATCAAAACTTCCATATTCGGCAATTAATAATTTATCTGTGGAAAGAAAGTCACCGGGATCTCTTTTACTTTCTACAATGGAAACTGCCATATCACTCCAAATTACTTCCTCAGAGGTATGTACCTGAAGCCACTCTCCCGCAGCTTTCCTTGGTTCAAGGTTGTATTGGCGATAGTATGGAACTATTAATTGAAGCAGTGTAAGAGCCAAAAAGCCGAATACTAAACGTTCAGAAACAAAGGCTTTGAAATATCCTCTTTTCCATAAAGAGATAAACCAAACTATACTGATGGGCAGAGTAAGTACAAAGAAGCGAGGGTCGGGATTGGCTATAACTTTAAACTGAGCAATAAAAAAGAATAGCCAAAAACTTATGGTGATATATCCTAAAAGCAGATGCCATTTCCTCTCTGAAAGAGTTTCTGATTTCGCTGGTTTTTTTAGCCAGACAAAAAAGATCACAAGAGGAAAAGCTTGTACTAAGGTAGTTATCGGGACCAGAATATTATCAACCCAAAAATTTCCTTCATCTGCATAATAGCTGGTACTTCTTGTTGTACTCTCAAAGCGTTCCAACAGCCAGTTTAATGGATTCCCTGAATTGATATATGCCATCCAGCTCCAAATCCCAAGCCCAATCATTATTCCCGATATAGAATAAATTACACCCTTGTAGTTTTTAAAATAAAACAGAGGTAATACAGAAAGGCCTATTAAAACGGTTAGTTCTTCCCTTGTTAGAACAGCCAGCCCGCTAAAGAGAACAACAAGCACATACTTTTCTCTGTAGATTGATGCGAACCATGCGAGCAGCAAGAGTCCCCCCATCATCTCGGCCATATTTGCAACACTAAACACAATCAGATAGGGCATCAGAGCCACGGCTAATCCAATAAGTACTGCACTTTTCCTATCTAATAACTTTATCCCAAGCCAAGCTGAAAGTGAGGCTGTAAAAGCCCCCAATACCGAGTTCACTATGTTCATAGCAAGCAATGAGTACGAACCAGTAATCAGCATGATAAAGCTACCCCAGTATCTGTACAAAGGAAGCCAGGCCAAATGCCGGTCTTTGAAATCAGAGTAGACAAAGCCATTGTCTAGTGTGAGTTTGCTCATAATCAGATTATGATGAGCATCACCCCAAAAATCCTCAAAGCCGATTAGTAAAAGCAACCATCTTAGTGCCAAAGCGGTGAGGAAAACAGATAGAATAGGCGCTTTTTCCAGGTTCGCTAAAAGGTGATTAAAAGTAGATGATGAATTCAACCGAAATGAAAACTGTGGATTGTTTTAAGCAACCAAAGTTAAGTCGATTAGCATCAAAAGACTAAATAGGTTTACTCAGCTACCCCAATTACTCCACAAGCAACCCGAGGTCCTGATGCACCGGATGGTTGGGAGGTTAAATCGTCTTCACCAGCATGAATAATTATACCCCTTCCAATAATTTCTTCCATCAGGATAGTGGGATCAGTGTAGATTTGTTCTGCTTTTCCATTTAGAGCCTCTAGGTTACCCATATCACCCATATGTCGTTTCTTCATTCTATTTTGACCATGAATTCCAATAGAGAAAGGATCAAAATGACCCCCAGCAGAGGTACCATCTGAAGCTGTACAATTCCCAAATTGATGTATATGAAAACCGTGCTTATCACTATTCAAACCTGTTATTATTGCAGAAACCTGTACTCCAGATTCGATTTGGGTGAATTCTACTATACCCATGACACCACTATCGCCTAAAGGATGTATTACCGCGACCAGTTTTGAGATATCGGACGTTTTAGATTCATAGGGCTCTTTTTCTTCTGATTCGCAGGCTGCAAAAATGAATAACCCCAGAAGAACAATAGAAAGTCGTTTCATAAACAATAATTAGATTTCAGTGTAAGCAAACACTTTTGATCTAAATTCGTTCAGCTTTTTTAGGCCTTCTTCAAATTGTTTATGCTTTTCAGGGTGAGATTGGGCAAACTCCTTAACCCTCTTCCTCTCTTTAGCCTCTCTGACCATAAGGTTAGCATCTTTAAAAAGAATGGATGTCATAAGGCTTAAGCCAATGTAAACCTGGATATACCCATCCGGAACACCAGCAATCCACAGTATCAAGCTAATGAGTAGCCAAAACACCGGGAAAAGAATCATCCCTAATATAAACTTTATGGATGCATCAAAAGCATGATCCTTAATTAGTTTCGTAGTTATTCTGCGCACAGGTTGATAGGGAATTAAATTATTAAACCAGCTAAACAGGTAGAATGGAAAAAATAATACCATGGATAACACAGGTTTTTTTCTTCCGGCTATCGACTTGATACTAAAATCGTTCTTTTCAGCGATTTCATATACAGTTGTTGCTGTTTCCACGATTTCAGGGTTTAAATGGGACTCTAATTCCTCTACTCTCTTGTTTACTATTTTGGGATTTATAACCGCTTCTGATTCTTTCTCCAGATCGTCGAGTAGAATTTTATGCGCCGGGTAATGATCCAGGTTAGGGACATGCATGATTGTTTTCTTTATGCCCTCGCTTACTTCTTCTTTCAGCTTAGCCGTTGCTTCCCGTTCATCTTTCTCAAAAAGCTCTTTGTATTTCTTCATCAGAATTGGCTCTCCGAATACTACCCTTACCGAGTTTCTGGATCTCCGATGTTCCTCATAATTCAGTCCAACCGGAATTACATGTAAGTTCATGTTCCAGCCTTCCCTCACTTCTGCATCGAAAGCAATCCGGGTAAAACCTTTACTCAACGGCCGGACTCTTCTTCTTAAATCGTGATTTGCTTCCGGGAAAACCAGTATGGCATCATCGCGCTTCATGTATTCAATGCACTGGTCAAAAATGGCATTATTTTTTGTTACTGAACTCAATCCATCTCTGACACGGTATACAGGAAGCATATTCAGGCTCCTGAGAAATTTACCCATCAAAGGAGGGTTAAAGGCCTGTGCTCTTGTAAGAAAGTAGATAAAAGGGTTTACATGGGTTACTACCAGCAGAGCATCCATAAAGGAGTTCTGATGATTGGGAACAAAAAGAATGGGTGCTTTTTTAGGGAGCCTTTCCTTTCCCTCAATAATGATACGTTTATAGAAGAGATGTAAGCCAAATTTTACGATAGGGTACCTGAACGTTTGGTACCACAACCAATTCTTACGCATAGTTAAACATTTTTTGGAGCTTCTTTTTCCCAACCGACCAATACCAGCCAATGGTAAAGCCCATAATTATATGCCAAATACCCCACCAGGCTGCTATAAGTGCCATTCCTCCCAACCCGTCAAAGAAGTTGAATATTAGTAATAAGCCCAGTCCTGAGTTTTGTATCCCCGTCTCAATAGAAATGGATTTTTTGTCTTCTTTTGAAAGCTTAAGCATAAAGCCTATGAAATATCCTCCGGAAAGAGCCATCAGGTTATGTAAAAATACATACCCGATTACATACTGTACGTAGTTGAGGAAATTCTCAAAGTTTAATGCGAAGGTGATCACAACAAATGCCCCAAAGAAAACAATGCCAAATATTTTAATTCCCTTTGTAAGCCTAGCAGCTAATTCGGGTTTCTTATGTCTTACAATCATCCCGGCAATTAAGGGAAGTCCCAGGATCAGTACTACAATTTTGAATACCTCATAGATATCTAAACTGACTTCCTGAAGAATAGCGTTAGTTGGTGCATACAAGCTTGCCCACAAAGTAAAATTTAGCGGAGTAGCAATAATGGCAAGTAACGTAGCTATGGCGGTCATACTTACAGAAAGTGCTGTATTGCCACCTGCTAATTGTGAGAAGAAATTCGAAATATTCCCTCCTGGGCACGCAGCTACCATCATCATCCCCAAAGCCAAACTTGGTGCGGGTTCAAGCAAATAAACAACCAAAAAAGTAATGGCGGGTAAGAAAAGAAACTGTGAGAATACTCCTCCGAGTGTTGACCTCGGATTCTTAGCCAAATCCTTGAAGTCCTGAATAGTAAGCTCTAATGCCACCCCAAACATGATAAAGCAGAGGGAGATATTCATTATCAATAATCCCCCACCCCCCAAATTAAGCTGCAACGCGTCTATAGATTCACTCATGGCTGTGAAAGTAGGGAATTTGAAGTAGGATTACACAGAAGCAAAAGGCTTAATCCCTACATCATCAAAAAGCCCCAACTCTGCTTTCATCTTTCCAGTGATTGCAATCATTGCAGCATTATCGGTGCAGTAACTAAGCTTTGGAATATGAAGGTCCAGATCCAGATCAGACGCTAATTTCTGCGCCTTCGACCGCAGCATAGAATTTGCTGATACTCCACCTGCCAATGCTACAGTCTTTACTCCAGTTTCCTGAACTGCTCTTTTAAGCTTTTTGATTAGCACTTCTGTGATCGCTTCTGAAACACTGGCACTTAAATCATTGATATTTTCTTTCACCCACCCCTCTTCTTTGTTCTGAATGAAATAAAGTGCGCTGGTTTTCAAACCCGAAAAACTAAAGTCCAAACCTTCATTTACCAGAGCCTGGGGAAATTTATGGAAAGCTACATTTCCGGATTGAGCCAGCTTGTCCATCACTGGGCCTGCCGGATAGGGTAACCCAAAAATCTTTCCAATTTTGTCAAAAGCCTCCCCCGCTGCATCATCTCTGGTTTGCCCCAAAATCTCGTGATCGAATGGAGCCTTAACATGGACCAATTGGGTATGACCTCCCGATACCGTGAGACAAATGAAAGGAAAGGAAGGTGTGCCATCAATAAAATTGGCATAAATATGAGCGTCCATATGGTTGATTCCTATAAGCGGGATTCCTCTCGAAAGTGCGAGTCCCTTTGCAAAACATAGCCCTACTAATAACGAGCCCATCAACCCCGGGCCTTGAGTCACAGCAATAGCATCTATATTCGATAAAGAAGTGTCCGCTTCTTCTAAAGCCTGCTTGACCGTGAATGAAATTGTAGTTTGATGAGCTCTTGAGGCCAATTCTGGTACTACTCCTCCAAATTTAATATGAATTGATTGTGAGGCAATCACATTGGACAGAACGTTTATCCCATCTAAAACCGCCGCCGAAGTATCATCACAAGAGGATTCTATACCTAAGATTTTCATAGTTCAAAAATACAGAAATTATCATCATTTTATGCCCGGGTCTTATTTATACATTTCGGTCACTTATAGGCTCAACCTTTCTTCCAAAGACATAGCTAATATTTTTAGTATTATTCCTAAGAGCGTAAATCAAAGTCGGTATCGGCTCCGGAAAAAGTTAAACCTCAATTCGAATTCAAGTTTAACTAACTACTTGAATGTGGTATAAAGAGTGAGTCATATTATTCGTCATTGCGAATAAGTTTGTCGATAGACAGACGTAATGAAGCAATCTCCGCAAAATTGCTTCGGTCGTGTTCCACTGACTCCCTCGCAATGACTAATCAGTTATGCTAGCTCAAAATCTCGTTTTACTTCTGCTTTAACTTGCTTCTTGATACGAAGGTAATCTTTCTGATTTACGCTTCCATTATTAACCAGTTCTTCAAGCAGGTACTCGAGAATTAAAATCTTCTCTCTATTCTTGATTACTTTTTCCATGATGAGTTTTGATTCAGCAGTCATTGTAATCTCCTCTTCTACTTATACTTACCTTTCATAACATATCTTCCTGAGGCTTATTAAACAATTGTAGCCCAGGAGGTTTTTAGATCAAGGCTGGTAAACCCGATCGCATTATTTCATTTTTGATGAAGCTGTTCCCGGGTTATTTATTTATGTGGAAAGGAAGTTTCGAATAACAAATATTACTTCTCTAATAGTTAGAAAAGCGCTTTTTTATAATTTTTTAAGTCATTCTGAGCATACCTGCGAAGAATCTAATTGGATATTAAGCCGCTTAGATACTTCGGCAATAGCCTCAGGAAGACTGAAGAGAGGGGTCTGGAGACCAAAAAAAAGCCCCGCTCATAGAACGAGGCTTTAAATGTATCTAAATAGAGTGAACTATTACTTCTTCTCGTCGTCGTTATCATCAACAACTTCGAAATCAGCTTCTACTGCTTCTTCGGCATCAGATGACGCCTCTTCAGAAGCGGCTTCACCACCAGGAGCTCCTTCGGCTCCACCTGCAGCAGCTTCGGCTTGAGAAGCAGCATAAATTTCCTGAGAAGCAGCTGTCCATGCAGTATTAACTGCTTCGATCGCTGAATCTATTTCCTCAAGATTTTCTGTCTTATGTGCTTCTTCTAATTTAGCAACGGCATCTTCAATGGCAGTTTTGTTGCCTTCTGAGATTTTATCACCGTATTCATCCAGCTGCTTTTTTGTGGAGAAAATTAGGCCATCAGCCTGATTCATCTTCTCTACTTTTTCACGGATTTTCTTGTCTTCTTCCTCGTGCTCTTTAGCAGCCTGCTTCATCTTTTCGATTTCCTCATCAGATAACCCTGAAGAAGCTTCGATTCGAATACTTTGCTCTTTGCCAGTTCCTTTATCCTTGGCTTTAATATCTAACACACCGTTAGCATCCATATCAAAAGTCACTTCGATTTGAGGCATACCACGCGGAGATGGTGGAATACCATCAAGATGGAAACGACCTAAGGTACGGTTACTTGCAGCCTGAGCTCGCTCACCTTGTAGTACATGAATTTCAACACTGCTTTGGTTATCAGCCGCGGTTGAGAAAACCTGAGACTTACTTGTAGGAATAGTACTGTTCGACTCGATTAATGGAGTCATCACTCCACCAAGTGTTTCAATACCAAGAGTAAGTGGAGTTACATCAAGAAGAACTACATCTTCAACGTCTCCTGAAAGAACGCCGCCCTGAATGGCTGCACCTACTGCTACTACTTCGTCAGGGTTAACCCCTTTACTTGGCTCTTTGCCAAAAAACTCTTTTACCGCTTCCTGTATTCTTGGGATACGTGTTGATCCACCAACCAGGATTACCTGATCAATTTCGCTTTTACTCATCCCGGCATCTTTCAATGCTTTTTCACAAGGTACAATAGAACGCTTAACCAGTTCATCAGCTAATTGCTCAAACTTGGCACGACTTAAATCAACATTTAAGTGCTTTGGTCCATCCTGAGTAGCGGTAATAAACGGAAGGTTAATGTTCGTTTTCTGAGAACTTGAAAGCTCAATTTTTGCTTTTTCAGCAGCATCTTTCAATCGCTGCATTGCCATTGCATCGTTTCTAAGATCAATGCCTTCTGCTTTTTTGAACTCATCAGCAAGGAAGTCAATAATCAACTGGTCAAAATCATCACCACCAAGGTGTGTATCACCATTTGTTGACTTTACTTCAAATACTCCATCACCTAGCTCAAGGATAGAAATATCAAAAGTACCACCACCAAGGTCATATACTGCAATGGTTTGATCTGTATCTTTTTTATCTAAGCCGTAAGCCAATGCAGCGGCTGTAGGCTCGTTGATAATTCTCTTTACATCCAGTCCGGCAACTTTTCCTGCTTCCTGTGTGGCTTTACGCTGTGCATCGTTGAAATAAGCAGGCACAGTTACTACCGCTTCTGTTACTTTCTCGCCTAAATATTCTTCAGCGGTTTGCTTCATTTTTTGAAGTACCATTGCTGAAATTTCTTGTGGAGCATATTTACGGTCATCAATTTCCACACGTGCGGTGCCGTCTTCTCCTTTTACTACTTTGTATGCAACCTGTTTGGTTTCACTTCCTACTTCATTGTGCATACGCCCCATAAATCGCTTTACGGAAGCAATGGTTTTATCCGGGTTGGTAATGGCCTGACGCTTTGCAGGGGCTCCCACCAGTCGCTCACCATCTTTACTGAATGCTACTACAGAAGGAGTGGTTCTGCCACCCTCTGCGTTTTGGATTACTACAGGCTCGTTTCCCTCCATTACGGCAACGCATGAGTTTGTAGTTCCTAAGTCAATTCCTATGATTTTTCCCATTGGTTTAACTCTGTTTTAAATCTTGTGTTCTGTGTTTGTTTTAATATGAATTAGTTTACCGGAATAGAGGTAGTGTCTTTTAGCTTGTCTGATTTTGGCATAGACACTGTTAATACTCCGTTTCTAAAATTCGCACTGATCTCAGCTGAATTCACGGTCTCAGGAAGAGCAAAGGAACGAGCAAAAGCCCCTCTCCTTCTTTCTTGTCGCTTGAACTCTTCGCCTTCTCCAGTTTTAATGTCTCGCTCCCCTTTAATAGTGAGAACATTATTCTTTAGCGCGATTCCAATTTCTTTTTTGGCCAACCCTGGGAGATCCAATAAAATCTTGTATTCTTCTTCGCTTTCAATGATATCACAATCAGGCGCGAAGTCTTTGTCATCGTTGGATAGTGGTACTACTTTTTCAACGAACTGCTGTACATCTTTGCCAATCTTAGAAAGATGCTTCTCAATCTCGATTCCGAATTCTGTAAAATCTCCCATAATGCTCACCTTCTTATTTAAATTCGAAAAGGAGAAAGCAAGCACAATGCCAATTCTTCTTTCTGTTTTTGACTATGACTAATTGTCAATTTAATTGACAGAAAAAAAACGATTCAAAGCAAAAGTGAGTATTGAAAACAATATTTTGCTCTTTTTGGATTACCATTATTTTATTTACGTTTAAAAAAATTCTTAATGACATGCCAAAATCAGATTTACTCCGGATAGAAGACCTTTCATTGGATTTAAAGAATTTTCGAACCATACCCCAAAAAAATGAAATCGAAGCCATCAGGACTATGACTTCAATTAGCCCGGATAGATTCTATGGGCTTATGGCAAGCATTTTAGATGATGGCCTGTTTTTGACTGAAAATTTGATCATTCTTAAAAATGATCAAATGACAGTCAAAGAGGGCAACCGTAGAGCTGCGATTATGAAGCTTATACATGGTATTTATGAATTAGAACAATTCACGATTCCTTCAAACCTTAGAGATAAAATCAAGAGCCTCAATGATTCATGGTATGAAGAAAATGTACTAATTCCATGTACAATTTTTGAGATGGCTGAATCTAAAACCGTAGATAGGATTGTTAACTTAATTCATGGGAAAGGCGAAAAGGCAAGTAGGGATCAATGGACTTCTGTAGCAAGAGCCCGACATAACCGCGACGAAAATAAAAAAACTGAATACGGTCTCGATTTGCTCGAGAAATATCTCGTAAATGGCCAGAATGTAACATTAAAGCAGAAGGAAAGATGGAGTGGGGATTATCCAGTTACTGTTCTTGAAGAAGGGATTAGAAAGATCCTCGAAAGACTAGGGTTTAAAAACTTTTCGGATTTAATAGCAAAGTACCCAATGATTGATCTTAGAGTTGGTCTTGAAGATCTGATACATGATATAGGAAATGGAGTAATTCAGTTTAAACATATTAGAAATTTGGAAATAGATTTTGCGCATAAGTACGATATACCTTTGATTGAACAGTCGAGTGAAGACGATGAAAATGATGAGTCTGATGACGAGGGTTCAAGTAATGGTACTTCGAAAGGTAAAAGCAAAAAAAAGAAGACATCAAAAACTGCTGCAGCAACAAATACATCTCGATTCGTCAAAACGTTATTAAGGAAATTTCATCCTAGAGGAGATAATCGACAAAAAGTTGTCACGATTCGTGACGAAATGAGAAATCTTGACATCAGTAAAACGCCTTTGGCCTTTTGTTTTTTACTAAGAAGTATTTTTGAGATATCTGCTAAAGCATATTGCAAAGATCATGAAATTAAAATCGTTGACAAAAAGGGAAATAATAAAAAGCTTGTGGATTTACTCCATGAGATTACGAACCATTTAACAAAAGATGAAAAAGACAAAACCATGGTTAAAACTTTACATGGGGCACTAACAGAACTAGCCAAACCCAAAGGTATACTCTCTGTTACTTCAATGAATCAGTTAGTTCATAGTGAGTCTTTTTCAGTGATTCCAAGCGATGTGTGCACTCTTTTTGGTTCGATCTTCCCACTCCTACAAGAAATGAACTAATTAGATAAACAAAATGCAGACACCTCTAAGATACCCTGGCGGTAAGCAGAGATTAACACCTTTTGTCAAAGAGGTGTTAGTAAAAAACTCAATATCTGGCCACTATGTAGAACCATATGCAGGAGGGTCCGGCGTTGCCATTAAGCTACTACTTTCTAGAAATATTGAATCAGTCCACTTAAATGATTCTGACGTTCGTTTATTTGCGTTTTGGTATTCTTTAATGAACCATACTGAGGAGTTGTGTGATATGATATTGACTGCTTCTCTTACAGTTGAAGAGTGGGAAATGAGACGGCAAATAGTCAAGGAAGCTAATACAAATGACCTTTTACAACTAGGTTTTAGCTTCTTCTTCCTAAATAGATGTAATCGCTCCGGAGTTTTATCTGCAGGTTTAATTGGGGGGAAAAAGCAAACTGGCAATTACAAGATGGATGCTAGGTTCTCTCGTAATAATTTGATTCAAAGGATTGAAAGCATCGCGAAATTTAAAGACCAAATTTTTATACATAATCTTGATGCCGAAGACTTCCTTTCAGGTATTGTATCAAAACTTCCTCAAGATGATACTTTAGTTTACTTAGATCCACCATACTACAATAAAGCAAAAGACTTATATCCGAATTTCTATGAGCATGAAGATCACATTCGAATTTCTGAATTTATTCAAAATAGAATATCGCACAAATGGATTCTCTCATATGACGGTGTTTCAGAAGTCTTAGATTTATATCAGCAACGAAGACATTTTTTGTACAACCTTCAATATTCTGCTTCAAAAAAATATAAAGGCTTAGAAGTGTTCATTTTTTCTGATGATGTGGAAATGCCTGAATCAAGCACCTTAGAACATGTAAACCAAGGACTTAAAGTGTTGTTAAATACCTAATACCGGGATTGATTTACTCTTTTTGAAACAACTTCTCCAAATCCTCCCAAACCCCGGAAGCTTAGCGCGCGACTGTAACCCTGAAGGAAGGAAGCTATTTAGTCAGCACCATTTTTTGTGTAAGTGTGATATTCGAAGTCTTAAGTTGATACAGGTAGATACCGCTGGCAAGACCTGACGCATCAAAAGTTACCACATGGCTCCCTGCTGTAATATTCTCATCAAGTAATGTTTCTACTTTTTGCCCAAGAATATTGAATACAGCCAACTCTATCCTGGTACTTTGTGGAATGGTAAAACCAATAGTGGTAGTAGGGTTAAATGGATTCGGGTAGTTTTGATTTAACGCGAAGCCATCGATCCGATCATCTTCTTCACCGATTGATGTTGGAATAGTTGCGTTCTCCCATCCCGGAGTTCCACCTTGGCGTGATGAGGCCACCCAACTCGCAGGAAGTGCATTATCCGCTCCTGTATCAGTCAATTCCAAGGTCGCACCGTTACCATCTGGTTCTGTTGGCCATGGTGATTCGTCATCATAAGAAACAATATCAACTAAGGTATTATTGCTATTAAATAACCGAACATCATCACCATTCCCTGATAACCCAAAATCAAAATCTCCGATGAAATAACGTGCATCAGGGTTTACTGTTTTTAAGCTGGCTGTATCATTGGCTATCACAAGATAACCATCTGCCTTAATGATGGTATTATTGGGAATTACATACTCATGAGTATCATCTTCGTCCTTAAAAACCCAACCCGATATATCCACGTCTGTTTCAAGTGGATTGTATATCTCTATCCAATCTCCGGTATCAAAAGCATCTGATGAATTGTAATTAATCTCATTTATAACCAATGATTCAAAGACCTCTTCGAATGTAACGGATATCTCTACCGGCTCACTATTTAATGCTACCGTGATGTTCTTATCGGTTGAGTAAACTTCGCCATTTACCATCCAACTGCTAACCTGATATCCAAACTCTGGATTAGCATCTAATAAGATATTTGTGTCAGAAAAATATAGACCCGACCAATCTTCCACAGAAACATCGGGTGTTAATGAATTGATGGTAACTGTTCCATTCATCGTGGATTTTAGAGTTACTCTGAGCGTGTCATTTCCTAGGGTATCAGCAATTTCACTATATAAGTGTGCAGGATATTCAACAACGTAGTCTTCTATTGACTCTCGGATATATTCCATATCAAACTCGGTAAAACCGCTAATATCATACCAGCCATCGCTCCATCTGGCTATATCCCTTGGGATTTCCGGGCCTATCTCTTGATTGAGATCAGAGATCAGAGGAAGTAAATAATCAGGTTGAAAAGCCGTGTTCATCATATCAGCAAATCGATTGAGAAAGATTTCCTTATAGGTTGAATTAGCCATCATTCGCCCAAATAACCAAAACCCGTCTGGCTCTTCACTGAGAAACTCTTTTAATGAGGGATAATACTCATTTGATTCTGCTCCAAGGTTCCTCCACCAGTCAAAGTCATGAGAAATAAAATGCCATTTACCACCTTCTTCCTGTGGTCTCCAGTACCGAAGATTATTTGGATCTCCATGAGAAGTATATACCTGATAGATCCAGTGATCGGTAAAACTTTCCAAATCTATGACTGATTCAGCATACTGAAAGAATTCATCTCCTTGTAGAGAGGCGTTTAGAAAATTTTCGAGTACGGCTTCATACGCTTCAATATCGCCATCTTTCACCTCATCGTAGTCCTTGATCATATCAATATCTTCAACGCCATATCTTGACTCTACAAAATCATCATTCTTACGTTCGTAAATATTATAATTCCCCCAATACTGCCCATTTATATATAGAACTGAATATCTGTAGGCCTGCATGGCATTTTTGTGACCCCAATCGAGGTTAATTTCTCTCATTAATTCGTTAAGTAGTCTGGAACGCTCTTCCGCTCCTGCTCTCAGTACAAAACCGTCATACCTTTCATAATCATTTTCTTCAAACAACGGGTATTCCAATGCTGACAATCCAAAGTCAGCGTTATTATTAATGATGAAAGTTTTCTTCAAAAATCCTCTGCTGAAATTCCCTCCTATTTCTGCTTCAGCATCAAATTCAAATTCCGTATTTCCAAATTCATTCAAAAACTCAATACTTACCGGGTACTGAAAACCTTCCCAGAAGTTGGCTCCTTTAAATGGATATACTCCAGTGGTTTGAGCCGAATCTCCAATCACATACATCCCTTTGTCAAAATCGAATAATGAATCAGGGTCCATTACAAAAGAAACAACGGGGATAGTATGTTGGTCTTCAAAAATGTAAGTATTCGTAGATGTTGAGCTTGGCTGCTTACCACTTTCAATGGCAATGGCTCGCACTACGGTAGAAGTATCAAAAGAAATTGGTGCAGTATATAATTGAGAAGAAATGGTTGGTACTTTTCCTCCTGTCTCAAATCTGATTTCAGCTCCATTGACAGCGGTTAGCCCGATAGTAATTTCATTAGCATAAAAACCGCTTGCCAGCGAAAATTCAGGAACAGTTGAAACCTGGTCTATCCCACTTCCGTTGTTACTAGCATTGGGGGTAGGGTTCAGAAACCCGAAACTTCCCCCTCCATCTATACTCCTTCCAAAAGAAATGTCACTCATTTGTTCCCCGAAAGAAACCGAATCAATAACTGTACTACCGTCGGTATCTGTTATTGAAAAGTGCTCTCCATCTGCACTCAATTTAAAATCGATATGTCCTGCTCCCTGTTCTGTATCTGAATCGAGCCATAGAATTAAATAACCTTGTGCGTTAATTGTGGTTTGTGCACTTGACGTATTTGGAATCTGCCATTTAGTTGGCTCATCTGGGTCGTCCGAAACATACATACCAGCAAGATTTACTGATAGATCACCCGCATTATAGATTTCCACCCAGTCATCAAACTCTCCACTTGCATCAGCAATGGTATTAGAGTTGGATGCCATTATTTCATTAATGGTTAACTGAGCACAAACTTCTTTTGCCGAGGTAAGTAGTAAAAAAAGTGTGGAGATGAATAGTAATTCTTTTCTCATAAACTAGAATATTAATACCCAAATGCTAAGTAACTATAAATCAGCTAATAAAGCTAGTTTTTATTCTCATTTGATGATGAGCTATTCAGATAAACTTTCCAAATCCTCCCAAAAGCCTGGATAGCTTACCGCTGCACTTTCAGCGTCTTCAATTTCTGAAGCTTGTTTTCCTTTAAGAGAAAGCACAGCTGATGCCATGGCAATACGATGATCATGAAAACTTCGAAAAGAAGCATAATCGAAAGTATGATCCGGATTTCCGCGGATAACCAGGCCATCATCCATTTCTTCAAAATTGGCACCTACTGCTTTAAGCATTTTAGCAATGGCCTTAATCCGGTCTGTTTCTTTATGGCGGAGTTCTTCTGCTCCGGAAATAATGGAGGTACCGTAGGCAAAAGTCATTGCTACAGCTATAATAGGAAGTTCATCAATGCAATTGGGGATCAGTTCTTCTTTAATATGAATCGACCGTAATCCAGCTGACCGAACTATAATATCGCCAGCTGGTTCGGTTCCTTCCATGTGCTCATTCTCGATGGTAATATCTGCTCCCATCTGCTTCAGGATTTCAAGCAAAGCATTGCGGGAAGGGTTAAGCCCCACCCCTTCCATTCTAATTTCCGAATCTGGAACAATAGACCCTGCCACCAACCAAAAAGATGCCGCTGAGAAATCTGCAGGGATAGTATAGCTTTGGTTTGGGATGTCATCAACAATTGATGACGAGATCACTTTTTTACCGTCTTGCTCTTCTACCTTGAGATTCAATAACCGCTCGGTATGATCCCTGCTTGGAACTGTTTCGATAACAGTAGTAGGAGTTTCTCCAAATAGCCCGGCTAAAAGAATGCACGATTTCAGTTGTGCACTTGGAATAGGGAGCTCGAATTCAAGCGGAGTTAACCTATCTTCACGGGTTACAAAAAGCGGAGCATAAGCACCATTTCTTGCCAGAATATGCGCTCCCATCTTTTCAAGGGGAGTAATGATACGAGTCATTGTTCTGGATGAAAGAGAGGGATCTCCAATAAGCTTTACAGCTGCTCCGGCACCAACTAACACCCCAGATAGCAAACGCATAGCTGTTCCTGAATTACCACAATCCAGTTCATCCGATACAGGTTGAATACCATAGCGTCCACACCCTTCAATAGTGACCACACCAGCCAACTGAGTAACTTCTGCTCCCAATAATTGCACACAGTTTAACGTGCTTTGCGGATCATTTGCCTGAGAGTAATTCTTGATCACAGATTTTCCATCATGCAATAATCCAAATATCGCAGCACGTTGTGAGATTGACTTATCCGGTGGAGGAGTAATGGTTCCTTGAAGAGAATGTGCTGGAGAAACGGTTTTAATCATTACTTATTAGTGTATTGGGTAGATAGCTGCTAACTAAAAAATTGCCTTGTACTTTTATATGGTTACTGAGTTTCTTCAGCCCGGGTAAAAGTATCAAAAACTACCGAAAGAAATGAGCTTATTGGAGATGTGTTTTGTAAGGGAACCCACCCCTGTCCCCTCCCAAGAGGGGAACTCTTTTATCTAAAGAAAATCATGGATATGGAGCCTCCCCTCCACCGGAGGGGATTGAGGGGTGGGTTAAATTCTTTATGAGTCCGAACTATCGATTAGTTCTTGTGCTTTTTGTGCGGCTTCCGTTCCAGGATAGATTTCAATAATCTCGTTAAGAATGGCGATAGCATCTCCTCGGTTACCTAATAGAATATTACACTCAGCAGATTGATACATTCCCGAAGAAACCCAATTGTCAAAAGCTTCAAAAAGCACTTTTACTTTGGCATATTCAGAAATGGCTTGTTCATAATCCCCTTGTTCCTGATAAAGTTGTCCTAAACGAAATTGTGCTTCGGCTCCAATTTCAGTGGTGTTATGATCAGCTATTGGAGCTAATATACTTTGAGCTTCTTCATAATTTTGCTCAGCTAGTGCCACCTTCCCTAAGCCTACACTAGCCGCTTCATTCCCGGCATTTACATTAAGTGCACTTTCATATTCCTGGCGGGCATCTTCATATAATCCTTGTGCAAGACTTGCATTCCCCATCCCAATGTAGGCTTCCTGAGAAAAGCGACTGGCTGTTCTTAGCAATTGATCGAAATAGCCATGAGAGCGATCAAAATCCCCTTGCTCATAATACAATAATCCAAGTGCAGTAAGTGCAGGAGGAACCTGACTGTCTCGAGGATAATCATCCACTACGGTCTGGTAAGAACTGATTGCCCGGTCAATTTGACCTATCTGGCGGTATGATTCTCCCAGATTCATGTAAGCTTCCGGAGCAAGCGCGTCGGAGTTAGTAACTCTCAAATACTGTCGGAATTCCCGAATTGCTCCTTCATAGTCTCCGGTTTGAAATACCGTTTCAGCCTGACGATATCTTAACTGATCTGCTGTTGAGCTCTGGGGATTATCACCCAAAAACTCCTCAAGAATTACTGAACTGGAATCTGCTCCACCGGAAGAAAGCTGAGCATACTGAATTCCGTTAATGGCTTCTATGATATACCTGCTTCGAGGATAGTCATCGAGGACTTTTTTATAGGCATCAATTGCTCGATCATATTCACCTGCATTATAGTAGGCATCCCCAATATTATATTGTGACCGAGCCGCCCAATCTGTTCCTGGATATCGGCTAATTACCGTTTGAAATTCTTCTATTGCCTGAGAATAATTCGAGGTATTTAAATAGATATAGGCAATGTTATACTGGGCCTGCTCGCGAAGTCTACTGAATGGATAAATCCTAAGCATGCGCCGGAAATTACTCACCGCCTCAAAAGTACGATTTGAGCGATAGTAGCTATTTGCTACCTGGAACATAGCATAGTCACCACCTGGTTCGGCACCAATTGCCTGATTATAAAACCTGATCGAATTTCGGTAATCGCCCAGAGCGTAATACGCATCCCCTATTCTTAATCTGGTATCAATATCATAAGGGAAAAGAGCAATTGGAGGAGGATTGTAGTTGTTCAGGAAATCTTCGAGAGGCCCAACAGCCAGATCGTATTCACCCGTTTTGAAATAGCACCATCCCAATGAATATCGAGCAGCTCCGATCATCTCATTTTCCGGATAGTTGTCAATAAACAGCTTAAATCGACGTGCCGCATTTGAAAACTGATCTAGTTTATAATAGCTGTCCGCACTCCAGAACAAAGCTTCTTCTCCCAGTTCAGTGTTTGGCGCTTCTGCATATACCGCTTCGAAAATAGGCTGAGCCTGTTCATAAGCCTGATTTCTAAACAGAATCCATGCTTTCTGGAACCGTGCCTGACGCCTAAGCACCGGATCAATGTTGGCTACTTTCTCAGCTTCTTCAAATGCCCTTGAAGCACCGGTAAACTCATTATTTGCGAAATAAGCCTCACCAAGCATAGTGTAAATCTTTCCCGGATCTTTTAGTTGATCCTGATTCCGAATCAAGGTAAGCAGAGTCTCGATAGACTCCCCGTAATTACCCCCTTCAAATGCTGAAATCGACCATTCATAATAGGCTTCTTCAACCCACAACCCGGATTTATAGCGATCTCCAAATTCCTGAAAAGTTTCCATCGATCGCTGGTAGTTTCCGGCCAGTTTATGATTCACCGCTTCATAATACATAGCCTTTCTGGAAAGCTCATCATCACCAATTATAGCCCGTTCAAAAGACTGAGCCGCCCAATGAAAAACTTTCTGTCGATTATATAACCACCCCAAGCCATAGTGAGCAGCAGCTTCTCTATCGGTCCCTTTTGTTAGGTTGATGTACTGGAGATAGTCTTTTGTAGCTTCATCATAATTACCCAAATAATTATGCGCTTCTGCCATCAGGAAGAGTGCTTTAATTTTTGACTCATCATCAAGAAAAGGCATTTGGGTATCCAGAGCTACAATCGCTTCTTCAAATCTTCCTTGCTGGTAATAAGACTCTCCCAAGGCCGTACCAACTCTTCGGGTAATGGGGTTGTTTGGATATCGCTCTTTGAGTAACTCGAATGCAATAGCAGAGGAATCGTATTCATTTTCGGTCAGATATAGCCTCCCTCTTGCATATAATGCTTTGGGCGCCCACTCTGATTGTGGGTATTCATCTGCAAGTTTCAAGAAATAGTATCGAGACTGGCGGTAGTCTTGTTTTTCTGCTGCAGCTTCAGCTACCCAATAGGTAGTTTCGGCAGCTTTTGCCGTTCCCATCCATGACTGAACAGCCTGGTTATAATAATTGATAGCTCCGTCATAATTCCCCTGATCAGTAAAACGATGTCCAAGATCTTTTAAAAGAATTACTGATAAATCACTTCCTGGGTATTCAAGTATAAATTCCTGATAATGAGCTTCTATATTAGCGGAATCAACCCCTGTCCAGGCTCTTGCCAGGTAAAAATCCGTAGAGATTCTTAATTCATGCCTTGGGTATGCGCTTTTAAATTCCTCCAGCTTTGAAATAGACTCTTCAAAAAAACCATCCAGGTATAGTGATATACCGAGTTCGTAATTGGAAGTCTTTGCATCTTGAAGACCTTGCGAGTAGGCAAAGCTATTTAATAATAAAATGGTGGTTAGTGCGAAGAAGAAGCGCTTAGCAACAAGGGGCATGTATGTCGCAGTATTGGTTAATTTTACTCCTTATATATCGAGATAACGAATAAGTTCATCAGCTCGGTCAGAAAAATCTTTTTCAAGCGTAGCACTACTCACCTGAGAGGTGATGACATATCCATAACGTTGCAATGCAGCACTTACTGGCGATGAATCTACAAGATGAAGCTTTACAGATACCCTATAAAATTCATTGTCATCATCAGGCTGTTGTACTGCCACTCCCAGAATTTTAGCACCTTCACTTTCGATGATACGAACCAGTTCAGAAAGAGTGAAATCATACGGCATCATTTCAATAGTTAGAACAGAGCCAAAACTTTCAAGGTTAAATAGATTCCCTAACGCTTCAAGCACGTCTCTCTTTTTAATAACTCCCTGAAAGTTCATTTCTTGATCAACTACAGGAAGAATGAAAAGCTCGTGTGCGAGCATTTCCCTTGTAGCTTCAAAAAGGTGTTGATCCTGTGGCAGATAGATATTTTCCTCAAGTGGAATTTGCTGTATATAAACCTGCTCATCATCCACTTCTATCAGGGTTTCCAGACCAACCATTCCAACCAGCTTCCCGCCATCGATAACAGGAAATTTCGTTGTATGGAGTAAATCCAGCTTGGTCAATGCCAATGCCACTGTATCAGTAATTTTCAGTGGCGCGATGTCGGTATTTAGAATTTCCTGAACTAGCATGCTTAGATAACTTCCTTATACACTCCAATAGTATTTAACAAATGTGATAATTGCTTGAAATCTTTTTTCGACATACTAAAACTTAATTCCACATCACTGCCTTTATACTCCTCGCTAACAGCAGTTGCATGCTCATGAATAAAAGCTACCGCTTTGTATTTAGAAACTGGTATTCTGAG
This sequence comes from Balneola sp., assembly GCA_003712055.1. Classification (NCBI taxonomy): domain Bacteria; kingdom Pseudomonadati; phylum Balneolota; class Balneolia; order Balneolales; family Balneolaceae; genus Balneola; species Balneola sp. Next base: position 331,692 of record RHLJ01000002.1, on the reverse strand, counting down.
CGTTTCGGAGATGTAATTATCCTCGATCAATTCCTCAATTTTTTCCTCTAACTCAGAAAGGCCGATTCCTCGTTCTGCCGAAACCAGTAACGAATCAGGGTATTCGTCCCGTAGCTGAGAAATACGATCAACCGACATTCGATCAACTTTGTTGAAAACGAGTAGCGTTCTTTTGTTTAACGCTTTAAGCTCTTCCAGCGTGGTTTCAACCACATCTATATACTCGTGGGCCATATTGGAAGATCCATCCACAATATGTAATAAGATATCTGCTTCTCGTACCTCATCCAGTGTTGACTTAAAACTTTCTATAAGATTGTGCGGTAATTTCCTGATAAAGCCTACCGTATCTGAAAGAAGAATCTCGTGGTTTGTTAGCTGATGCCTGCGAACGGTTGAATCCAGAGTAGCAAATAATCGGTCTTCAGCAAGTACATTGGTTTGGGTAAAAGTATTCATCAATGTCGACTTACCGGCATTCGTGTATCCTACCAACGAAACTTTTGTCATCCCCTCCCGGCTTTTGCGTTGAGTGCTACGCTGACGATCCAGTTTTTCAAGTTTAGACTTAAGCACACCAATGCGCTGTCCGATAATCCTTCTATCGGTCTCAATCTGAGTTTCACCGGGTCCCTTAGTTCCAATTCCACCACTTTGCCTGGAAAGGTGAGTCCAATATCGGGTAAGTCTGGGCAATAAATATTGAAGCTGAGCAAGTTCTACCTGTGTTTTAGCTGCTGCTGTTTTGGCTCTGGAAGCAAAAATATCAAGAATAAGCGCACTTCTATCGAGCACTTTTACATCTGTTCCACCCTCAATATTTCGAATTTGAGTAGGCGATAAATCGTCATCAAAAATAATGGTTCCAATATTCAGGGCTTTCATTTGCCCTTTTAGCTCTTGCAGCTTCCCTTTACCAACATAGGTAGACACATCAGGCCTGTTTCGTTTTTGAAGTACTTTTTCGATGGTAATTCCACCGGCTGTGTCAGTAAGCATTTCCAATTCTTCCAGATATTCTTCTGCCTGAAAACGGGTAATATCTCCGCCATACAGTCCTACGAGTAATACCCGTTCTTTTTGGATGTCTTTGTTTTTAACGTCGTCTAGCAACTGAAAGGAGTCCTAATCTTCTTGAATTTTCCTGAGATCAATATTGGGGATTGTCTCTTCTTCGAATTGTGATTTCAGCTTCAAAGATAGCACTTTTTTAAACGCTTTGCGCTTCCCCTGAGGGACAAATAACCTGAGCTGTTTATAGCCTTGTGTAAGCGATTTATCCATTTCTGAATAGGTAAAAGTAAACTCTGACCCTGAACCATATTCCCTTTCAACAAAGTCCATAATTTGAAACCAGGGAATAGTTTGTGAAGGCTCGTTCAGATTTTTAACGATTCCGTGATCTGTGATATAATGCTTGGAAGCAAGGTAGCTGGATATGAACCACATCCCTCCAATCCAGAAATAAGCGGCAAAGATCGGAAAGTTGGGAACATCTTTAATAAGGTATACGACAAGGCTCAACGCTCCAATCAACCCAAGAAACAGAGTAGCAAATAAGGGATAACCTTTCATCTTACCTGCTCGCCAATTCAGCCGGACATTGCGAAGTCGAAACTTATTCTGCAAAGAGTACCCAGCCAGCAATGTAGATGCTATAGTAAACAGAATTATAGTTCCCTGAAAAAATATGAGTAGTATTTCTTTCACTAACTAATTGTTTCAGCTTTATAGAAAATTGAAATCAAGGACTCTATCACCAAGAAAAGCAATCCTGAAATCATAAACCACGTCCATATTTCTTTACCGAAGCCGCTTTCCCGAATTTTACTTTCCAATGAGCTTGAATCTGCTCCTTCTGCCGATACTACCAAGAATTCAGGTTCTAACCTCGACATCTCTATTTCGTCAAATTCAGATTCGGAGCGTTCAAGATTTACTGCTACTGCATATTCTTTATTCTGATCAGAAACATTCACCCATCCCGGATTCCAGCTTTTGGCAGGATAAGAAAGAGCAACTCCTGCAGGGCTTACCCGTGCATCCGGAATTACCTGCTCCCCTTGTACTGTTATCACTCCTTCTTCTGCATCAATATCTCCTACCCATTCAAAAGCTTCTCCAAGTACATGCTCTGAAAATCCACCTTCACTAGAAGAGGACGCATAAAGCAGTGTTCTATAATAGAAGGGAGCATAAAGGGGATTAACTGTAAAATTGGACCAGCCGGGGGCATTCCCGATAGATGAAATAATTAACCTTCCATAGCCAAATCTCTTCTCGCGAAAGAGGGGATCTCCACTTCTTAATGAGATAATATCAATACCTCCCGGAGATGACGATGGCGAAAATCGAAAGTAGTAATAGATATCCGGGTCTGTTACCCGTAGATCTTCTCCTTCTTCTTTTTCAAACAATCCTGAAAAAATGGGATGGTCTTCCTGGATTTCGTTTCCAGATGCAATGGTATTAAAGGATGAATATTCACCTGAAATACCTTCAAAACTCCCTGCATTAAACTCCTGGAAAAATGCATTGTAATTTCTCAATTCACCTTGTTCGGATGGGAAAAATAATACCCCACCCCCGCTTTGTACATATTCTTGTAAGTTATCAAAAGCATATTCGGGTATCTCTCTTAGCCCGTCCAATATGATCGCATCATACTCCGAAATGGAAACAGTACTTAATATTTCAGGATCAGATTCTGTGTATGAAATCTGTGCATCATTATCTCCTGACGCATCTAATACTACTCTTGTATAAGAAGCTAACTCCACTTGAAAACTCTCTTCTTTAACCCAAAGTATCCTGCGTTGGTCAGGAACCTGGACGGTAAAGAAATACTCATTATCTAGCGTGAACTCATCTCCTTCAATGACAACTTTTCCAGTTGAAGAACCTGCTCCGGATGGAGTCACCTCAAAAGCAAAGGTTCGGCTGGAGCCTGCTTCCATCGAAAGTGAGTATTGCCCAACCAAACTCCCCATGAATTCTAGTGATAGGAATTGATTAGCAATCGGCACATCTCCCATATTTTCCACAGTTACACTAAGTGAAACCGGAAGACCAGGTCCAATCATATTAGTCGAGGTCTCAAGACCAGTAATTGCTGTATTTTGAACGGAGGTGTCGTCCAGGTTAATGAGTGTACGCGATATCAGATCATTCTCATATTCTTGTTCTGCCAGTTCTGAAAGCTGACCTCGCTGTCCATCACTGATAAGGAAAAACCGTTTGTTCTCGTATGGAGCATCCCTGAGTACTTCTAATAAATCATTTACTCTTTGAGCAGTATAATTGCCTGAAGACTGAACCTGAAGTTCATCAACTCTTCTAAGGAATTGACCATGCCCAAGTACCGTTGCGTAAAGTTCTTCACCATTGGTTGTTTGTAGTATGAATCGGTCATTTTCTTTCGAAGAAAGTTCTATTGTTTTTAATACTTCTTTCGTCTGTTCAATAAGTGGCCCATTTTGACCAATGCGCGTCATACTAATACTGTTATCGACAAGGATACCATAAATAGTTGGGGCATTCACATCTCCTATCGAAGTAATACCTGGTGGTAAAAACGGGCGTGCGAGGACAACAGCCAGACAGGCGATAGCCAACAACCGAAACAACAACAGTAAATATTTTTTGATGCGAATCTTACGAATGGTGGTTTTCTGAAGCTCCTCAAAAAAAGTAAGCGTAGAAAACTGAATTCTCTTAGGTCTCTTTAAATTAAGAAGATGTATCAGGAGGGGAAGCCCGATGGCTGTCATAGCTATTAAAAAAAATGGGCTTAGAAAACTCATTTCAAGGATTAAAATGTTATTTTGTGAACTTGAATCTTAAAGGAACTTTTTGGTATAGCCGCTATTAATGCAAAAGAATATTCAAAAAAGCGCTCTATAAATCCATCTATGCAACGCACCCAGTATTTAATCATTACCTTTTTTTGCATCATGTTGGTTTGGGGATGTACTTCCATTCCAGAACAAAGCTGGACCAAACTGGTTCCCGAGAAAACCAGTTTTCTAATTATTCCTAAGGACGGGGTATCATTAGGTTCCATCTCGAACGAAGAGTATGCCCCTCTGCTTGACGACTTAACTCCTTCAGCCCTACAACAGGTAATACAGATTGATTCACTCCTCGCTAATTCATTTGAACTAAAGGGACTTGCCCTTTATCCATCTGGCTCTACTATTTCTCAATTTATCTGGATTGGCGAAACTGCGAATAATATCGAAGAACTGGCTCCAAGATTTTATGAGCCTTTTGAGCAGAATAATTATCAATTTTCTGAGATTCTGATCCACAAACTATCCATCAAGGATTACCAGCTTTTTGCTACTCAGGTTAATGACTGGGTAATCGTTTCTCCATCCAGTCATGCAGTAGAAAGCTCTTTAAAGGCCTACCTTGGAACGGGTAATAGGATGTCCCTGGATGAGAATCCTGATAAAGGACAATTAATTGTAAATGCTGAACAACTGGATCATTGGGTTCAACAATTTGTTGGAGTTACCTACCGTCCATCCGTAATCGAGAGTTTTGATGGCCTTACTCCCTTTTCTCTTACTTTTACCCCTGGAGAAGAATCAGTACCTGCTTTTGATTTTTCCGGAACACTATCACTAAAAGATACCACCCGATCCGTTCTGGTAGATGCCATTTCATCTACAAACGCACCCATTACCCTCGATCGTTTTATCGCCAGTAATGCTTCCGCTTTTGCAATCTTGCGCCTTCAGCCCAAATTGATACCAACAGTGGAAAGTAGTTTTCAGTCCAGGATGGATTCTTCGTTAATGTCTGATTCTGACTTGTTCAGAGATTTGGCCCTTGCTGTTGACAATGAATTTGCGGTAGTAACTTTCCCTGAATCGGGATTACTCTCTTCCGGTGAATTTCTGTTCCTTAGAAAGCTTAGCAACCTGAATACTTTCCGAAATACTCTCGACGAACTTGCTGAGCAGGAGATCATTTCAAAAACAGGTGATAACTCTTACTATATCCAAAGTGAAGCGCTATCTAGGTTAATTGGATCTGATTTAGTCCCCTTCTCCGATTTCTATCTTTCATTTTCAAGAGATGTGGCAGTAATATCCAAACGAAGAGGGTTATCAGAAAGCGTTGAGTCAGATCGAACCAGACGAAGAGTTATCTTTTATGATGAAACCTATGCTTCTGAAAAAAATAAGTATTCCTCTGGTGTAAGCGGCTTGATCTGGTCTTACTCTGATGAATTCCTAAAATTCATTGACCCATATCTGATGCCAAGAAACATTTTACCAGCGTTGATTGGACCCTATGATATCACAAGTATGGTGTTTTCTCGTGTTGAAAACTCGAACCAGGTTTCCTTTGATTTTCGCTCATTAATTGAAGACGGCTCTATTCAACCTTATGACGAGCTTTGGGTATTGCCTCTTGATGAAGAAGAGTTATCGGGTAAACCTGTATTGGCTAATATTGTAGGTAGCCGAACTGAAGAAATAATATTCTCAACACTTCAAGGTTCGGTAAGAGCTCTGGCATTTGATGGAACTGTGGTTATGAACGCCACAACAAATGGCGAAATTCCCGTTGGTAGCCCATTGCTCTATGACTGGTATGGAAACGGACAACCAATTATCATGCTTGCAGCAGGGACAAAAGTTTTTGCCTGGAATGAAGCTGGTAATCTGTTACCACAATTTCCTATTGAGGTTGGAGAACGCATCAGTACCCCTATTGTAGTAACCGATGTATTGCGTAATGGTATCCCGGAAATTATTGTAGCAACTGAGAATCGAAGAATACATGTGCTCGACGGTCGTGGTCAGAATGTTCGCGGTTGGCCCCAGTTTACAAATACGATTGTAAACACTTCGCCTGTTTTCACTCAAGTGGATGGCACATGGTCGGTATGGGCATATTCTCAAAATATCCTTCATAGCTGGCTGAGAAGCGGTGGCGTTCGCCCAGGTTACCCCAGTTTTACGAATGCCAGCTTCACCAATTCGCCTTTCCCATTTGAAGAGCAAATTCTGGGATCTGCAACAGATGGTTACCTCTATTCTATTGGAAGAAGACCCAGCTTCAAGGACTCTCTGTCAATTAGTATTCAAATGGATTCTGTATCCATCAAATCCCTGTATGCTACTAATAGTCCCTTGATCAACTTCACCGTTGAACCTAATGTTCTTCTTCGGGACAGTACCCGTTTTTACCGTTCTGACTTATATGTTACTCAAAGTGCTAACGGTTCTGCTTTTCTATTCAACCCAGATGGTGAACTGGAGGTAACCCACAGCCTTGGACAACCTGCTTCTAATACCATGACCCCTCAGATTGTAGATATCAATTCTGATGGTAGGCAGGAATTAGTAATGTTAGCAGAATTTGGAAGGTTATTTGCCTGGGAGTTATTGACAGGTGAGCGCATTTTTAACATCCCTACATCTGGTATGAGATACCCCATTATTGAAGACATTAACGGGGATGGTTTAAAAGAATTAATAGCCCAAACCAGAGAAGGCCTCCGGTGTTGGACTATTAATAAAATAGAGGATTAGCCTACTTCAATCCATATCCTTGAAGTCACTAACCTTTGCTCGATCTGACAGTGGATTTAAGAAAAAAGGATCTGTATTTGGTGGCGTATAGGCCATCCATCCATCAACCAATCCCATTGCATATTCATTTTGACCTTGTTCAAGGGCCAGCTCCAAAGAAGCTTCGTACATATCTCTTCTATCCATCTCGTGATACGTATATCCAGCAAGGAAGCCGTCATCGTATAGCGTTCTACTCTGAGAATCAGCCGATTGAACAAATAGAGCTAGGAACGCAAAAATTAATACTACTTTTTTCATAATGTCATTTGTTTAGGAAAATCGTTCTCTTTTTGTGTTTATGAATCCGATTTTCAGTTGATACAAGCCTGTTAATTTTGAAAGTGACTCATAAATCTTATTTCATTCCCTTGCAAAAATATGGTGTCCCATCTGGGATTATATTCAGAAATAAATATATAGAAATAGAGATCCTATGAATCTTAAGAGAAATAGCCTGTAATTTTTTCTCAGATTTATAATACAAAACCCCTTTGGATAAAGGGAGAAAACAAATAATTGTTTAACAACACTTTGCAATTTAAATAATTGAAAAAAATTTATATCGGTATACAACATTTAATTATTAATACTATACCCATGAGCCTCAATTATTTATAAGATTGTAGATATTTATTCAATCTGATTTGCATTAGGATATTACAAATCTCCATACACCTGATTCGGGTTTGGTAAGACATGATTTGTTTATACATAGCAATTGCTAAATCAATGTTAGTTCCTCTACAGATCAGGAATCTGAACTCGTGATGATGGAAGGAGAAAGGAAAGTAGACGTTAAGAAAAGAGTAGCTTGCAGATAGATTATCTTTTCGAGTAGTCGTCTTGATTCATAAATAAATAGTGGTGCGGAGACTGAAAACTAACTGCTTTCAGCATCCGCCCTTCAATTTAGTCGTCCAGGTCTATAATCCTTCCTGGGGTCCAGGGTGCAATCAGTCGGAGTCGAGATATTGAGCAATTATCTAAATAACCCTAAACATTATCATTTAAAACATCGAAGTCATCCTGAACTTGTTTCAGGATCTTATGAAAAGGCTAAGCTCTCAGAGTCTCATACCAATCCTCTAATTTGGGATTATGGTCTTTCACTAGATTCCACTTCCACTGTCTATGCCAGTTCTTTAACTGTTTCTCTCGTGCGATAGCATCTGCTATTGAATCAAATTCTTCAGCATAAACAAGAACAGTAAGTTTATACTTTGATGTAAAGGAAGAACAGATTCCTTCTTTATGCTCCCAAATCCTTCTTGAAAGATTATTCGTTACACCTATGTATAAACTAGACCTTCTAAAATTACTTACAAAATAGACATAACCTTTGTTCATGCTTTGTAAGACACTTCACAAAACTAACCCTTACAAAGATCCCGAAATAAATTCGGGATGACCCATAAGATGGGTAGGAAGTTATATATATAATGAAGCTCAGAATGCACAATTTTTAAATCAAAGCCCTAACGTAAGATTCCGATCCCGATAGTTTTCGGGATCGGAATCACAGCAGAGTTAAATTCGAAAATGGCGAAGTAATATTATCTCAAATCTGTTTTAATTATCCAGGTCTATAATCCTTCCTGGGGTCCAGGGTGCATTTAACCTGGTGAGTTCTGCATCAATAGCAGGGATTTTATATTCCAGCATCTCTTTCAGAGAATCAATGACAGGGCCTAACTGAGTTTCAGCTATTTGCTTCACCATTTTAGAAGTCTCAGTTGGGTCAGAAAGAGAATTAAGCCCTGAACCAATGGCAATATTAATTCTATTGCTTAATGAAGGAGTCTGATCTATTTCCAGTCTTCGTTTGATTCCATCTCCAAACAACACCACCTGAATTTCATCCAGTGATTCTTCAAGTTCAGTAATCATATTGTTCAGTGATGAACTTTCAACAATTCTAGCAGCAGCTTTATAGTAATCAATGCGCTCATTGATTTCGTTATATGCACTCCTCGCACTATTGGCCGATTTAGATAAGCTGGTCAGCTCTTTATGGAAGGCAAGAACATCTTCTGGATTTTGCGCCGGAAGTGTTCTGTTATTCAGCGATTTCACTTCAAATGAAACAGGCTCGCTAAGTATAGTTATCTCACCATCAATGCTTTTTGACATCTGAACTGTATAATTTCCTGGAAGAACCATAATACCTGAACTCAGATTATTTTTCGGATTGCTGGTATTAGTTCGAACCTGATCCACATCAGGATAGGTTAAATCCCAGTACACCCGATTGATTCCTTTTGAAGCGCTGCTTCTAACTTCGTCTATCACTTCACCTTCAGAATCTCTAATAGTAAAAATCAAGAATGGTCCTTCTTCCTCACTTTCGGCTTCAAGCTGTTCATAGGTCGGGTAATAAACTGTTTCACCGTCCTTACGTTGTTCCTTCTCCTCTTCCTTTCTTACATCCTCAAGTGTTTTATACTTCTCCTTCAGATAGTAAGTAAATGCGGCTCCAAACTCGGGATTTTCACCCAGGTAGAAATCTTCACCCTGGAAACCTTTTGGCCCCAACCAACTCACTGTGCTACTTGCCGCTATTGGACTGTAAGGACGATACTGGAATGGGTCTCTAATCGAAAACAGATGTGCTTCCTTTTCTTCAACCTCACTGGAGAATTCTCGCAATGCAGAGAAATCATCCATAATATAGAATCCGCGACCAAATGTGGCCAATACCAGATCATTTTCTCTCTGCTGAATATTGATATCGCGGACTGCGATAGTAGGTAAACCCTTGCTGAATTTTTTCCAGTATTCTCCGCCATCAATAGAAGCGAACAGACTGAATTCTGTTCCAACAAAAAGCAGATTGGGCTCTATATAATCTTCCTCAATAGAATAAATAGATCCTCGTTCAGGCAGGTTGTTTGTTATTGAAGTCCATGATCTACCAAGGTTGGTACTCTTTAAAATATATGGTTTGAAATCGCCTCGCTTATGATTATTAAATGCGGCATAGATAGTATTTTCATCATGAGCGGAAGCCACAATTTCATTCACATAGGTCATTTCAGGTACTCCTGGAAATTCTTCAATCTTGCGCCAGTTTTCTCCACCATCGGTACTAATGTGGATTAATCCATCATCGGTTCCGGCAAAAAGTAAATCTTCATTTAAAGGCGATTCTGCCAGAGCAACGATATTTCCGTATGGCGTTGTTGAAGCATTTTTTGCAACCGCATCCATCGCCCAAACTTTATCCATTACTTCAAGTCTGTTGCGATCGATTTGACGAGTTAAGTCACTACTGATTTCCTCCCAGCTTTGCCCCATGTCATTACTTCGGTGAACACGGTCAGAAGCGTAGTATAACCGCTTGTTATCATGAACACTCACAAAGAACGGTGAGTCCCAATTCCAGTTATATGAATAATCACCGGCAGGTGGCTGGGGTATAATATTCTGGCCTTCCCCACTTTGCTTGTCAAATCGGAATAGCCCTCCATATTGATACTGGCTATATACAATATTTGGATTGGTTGGATCAACATGTGGTTCAAATCCATCTCCAAGAAGGGTGATTACCCAATTATTAAAGGTAAGCCCGGTAGGTTCTGTACTTCTTGAAGGGCCACCAAAAGTAAAGTTATCCTGAGTACCTCCATATACATTGTAAAAGGGATAATCATTGTCTACAGCTACTTTATAGAACTGTGTAACCGGCAAGTTTGTATAGAATCTCCAGGTTTTACCTCGATCATAAGATTCATATACCCCACCATCATTACCATTTAACAAGTAATTCGGGTTATCGGGATCAATCCAAAGAGCGTGGTTATCGATGTGCTTATTTTGTTCTCCTACATTCTCGAAAGTTTTACCCCCATCTTCTGAAACCCCGGCAAAGGTATTCATCACATATACTAAATCTACATCTACAGGGTCTGCTACTACTTCCTGGTAATAGTTACCACTAGAAACGTAACTGCTGCGACGTTCCCAGGATTCTCCCCTATCTACTGAGCGATAAAAGCCTCCCTTTCCGGTCTGAGCCTCTACTACTGCATAAATGATGTCTGGATTTGCATCGGAAATATCCATTCCGATTCTACCAATATCACCGCTTGGCATTCCTTTCATAACTTTACGGAAAGAAGCACCTCCATCGGTTGATTTATAAACGGCAGATTCAGAGCCTCCGCTTATATAGGTAAATACATGCCTACGCCGCTGATGAGCTGTTGCATAAATAACATCAGGGTTTCTTGGATCGAGATGTATTTCGTTAATTCCGGTATGCTCACTTATCTCGAGAATATTTTCCCAGGTTTCTCCGCCATCGGTGGTTTTAAATAAGCCACGATCACCTCCTTCGCTCCATAGCGGCCCAACTGCTGCCACATAAACCACATCCGAATCTCGAGGATCAATCTCTATCATTCCGATGTGCTCGGAATTTTTGAGCCCCGTGTGTTTCCAGCTCTTGCCACCATCAACCGACTTATAGATCCCATCTCCATAAGCTACACTTCGCTGATTATTATTTTCTCCGGTACCAACCCATACTACATTATGGTTGTTTGGGTCCATAGCAACAAACCCGATGGAATAGGATCCCTGACTATCAAAAACGGGTTTAAATGTGATTCCCCGGTTCGTAGTTTTCCAAACCCCTCCGGAAGAAGTGGCCACATAAAATTCACTGGTATTTTTGGGGTTTACCGCAAAATCAGAGACTCTTCCCGATGTAAAGGCAGGACCAATACTCCTGAATTTCAGGCTATTCCAGGCTGTTTCATAACGTGGGTCATCAGGTTCATCCTGGGCTTGAGATGACGAGGGTACAAATACAAGAAATAGTAGTACCGCTAATACTGAGGTGATGTGCTTCTCCATAATCTAAGTTTTTGGTGTTCAATTGATTTCGAAATAGTGAGCGCAACACTATACCAAAAACTAAACGGAGATTTTGGAAAAATTTGTTTCAGTTATTCTCTTCAGGTCATCCTGAGCATACTTGCGAAGGATCTGATCGAGTAAACCTATCCGTCTAGATTCTTCGGCAGTAGCCTCAGAATGACTGTAAAGAGAGGGCAATAGGTAATTCCCGCAGTTTAGTTGTCTAGGTATTCCTCGGGAATCGGGAATTCATCATTTTCAGATGACCAAAAAACAGACACTACCCGCCAACGCTCACCGTCGTTGAAGAGCTGGATACTATTTATTCCACGAGCAATGATCTCTCCATCAATGGTCCTTTTCGATTGGTAAGTACTGAATACATGGGTTACATATCTATAGGTCTCCACTCTTCTTCCAATTTCATCTTCATGAAATCCATTCTCGAGAAATGATTGGTCAACCCGTTCGATGTATTCTTCAATACCCCATTGTACATACCCAACTCTGCCTTCCTGATTTTGAAATGTCGGAGTTAGTTTACCTTCTTCGATAAACAGGTTTCGGAAACGGTCCCAATCTCGCTCTACTCCCGCATCTCCTGAAATCACCTCATATAATGCTTTTATAATTGAGTCTACTGATTCTACATCAGATTCATATTGAGCAAAACTATCTGAAGTAAAAACAACTAGCAGAAGCAGCGAGCTTATGAAGCTTTTCATTGTACAAGGATTATTTTATCAATGTCATTTTCTTTGTGAAGATCTCTCCACCGGCATTAAGCCGATAGTAATACACTCCACTGGCAAGTCCTGATGCATTGAAATTCACAGAGTGCGTACCAGCACTATAAGTATTATTGGCCAGTTCAGTTACCAGCCTTCCGTTCATATCATAAACACTAAGCTCTACCAAAGATGACTGCTTCAACTCGAAAGTGATAGAGGTAGTCGGGTTAAATGGATTGGGATAGTTCTGAAATAAACGGGTTTGTTCCGGTATCTCAGAAAACTCTTCATTCGATACCTGAGTACTATCTATAGTAACAGTGCCCTGCCCATTCCACTTGCTTACTTTTATGTAGTCGATATACATTTTGCCCGGTAAGGGAGCAGTCACATCGTTTGTAGTTGATGCATCAGTGAAAGTACCACCTACAGCCATATTAACAAGTAAGAAAAATGGCTTTCTAAATGTGGAGGCTAGTTCCCCGCTTGAAATACCAAGTGGTGCTGTGTATAAATCGTATTCCACTCCTTCATCTTCCACAGCAAAACTCATGTTGTTTTGATCCCAGTATAACTTGTAGGTAACAAACCGATTGGCCATCGAAGAATCTGCCTCATAGGGCTGATTAAAACCTGTATCACCAGCTATTGCTGCAGCACACGTAGGATTGTTATCACTACAGGCTGCTTGGGCATACCAAATTACATTCGAGCCTACAAAGTTATTAACGGTTGAGTTTGGATGACCATGGAATTCCCTGTAATCCTGGGCGTGTCCCATTTCCATCATGTCTATTTCGCCACTTTGTGGCCAACCTACTTCAGAGTGATTGGCTCCAAGCAGCCAAAAGGCAGGCCATAAACCTGTTTCTAAATCCGGAATCATCATTCTTACTTCAATCACACCGTACTGTATTTCGATATTTCCTTCGGTATCGAGTCGTCCTGAAGTGAATGACATGAAATCACGGCTCTCTCTTTTTGCTTCAATCACCAAGGCGTTATTGTTTGGATCTCCTGGAATAGTGTCTGTATACACATTATCCTGCCAATAAGATTGAAGCTCTGAATTACCCCAAAAACATAATTCAGGGCAACCATTTCCAAGTATTATATTCCATTGGTCAGTATTAAGGGAATCAAAATCATCCATCCATATAACTTCACCTACCTGGGCGTTAGATATTGATGTCCATCCGAGAAACAAAAAAAACAGAGTTAAAACCTTTTTCATACTACTTCGCAGTTAATTACTAGCTAAAATTACTTCAATTTCATCCAATTCGTCGGCACTAAGTTCCAGGTTATTCAGCGCTGCAAGGTTATCTTCGAGCTGCTTAACACTGCTTATACCTATAAGTGCAGTAGTTACTTCTTTTTTTCGAAGAACCCAAACCAGCGCCAATTGAGCCAGACTCTGTCCGCGATGTTCGGCTATGGCATTTAAACTCATAATTTGCTCCAGTCGTTTCGCCGTTAAATCTTCTGGCTGGAGAAATCCATCAGGATCAGCTAATCTTGAACCTTCCGGCACCCCATTTATGTACTTATTGGTTAATAGACCCTGGGCAAGTGGGGAAAAAGGAATACTCCCAATGCCTTCCTCAGCAAGTACATCAAACAATCGTTCTTCGGGTTCACGAACGAACATATTGTATTTAGGCTGATGGATAACCACAGGAACTCCCCATGACTTCAACATTTGAATCGCTTCTTGAGCAAGTTCCCCCGGATAGTTTGAAATTCCTACATATAGCGCTCTTCCTGACTGCACAATGAATTCAAGGGCTCGCATACTTTCTTCAAGTGGGGTACTGCGATGTGGGACGTGATGATAGAAGATGTCTACATAGTCGAGCCCCATACGTTTCAGGCTTTGATCACAGCTTGATATCAAGTATTTGCGGGAGCCACCTGACCCATAGGGACCCGGCCACATGCCAAAACCGGCCTTACTGGAAATAATTAATTCATCTCTTCGGCCTGCAAAGACTGTTTTCAGTGCCCTTCCAAATTGTTCCTCAGCACTACCCGGAGGAGGACCATAGTTATTAGCCAGATCGAAATGGGTAATGCCTCGTTCAAATGCCAGGCTAAGCATTTCATCTATTTTATCTTCGGATTGAGTTCCTCCGAAATTATGCCACAATCCTAATGATAGAATAGGTAAAAAAAGGCCGCTGTTTCCACATTTACGATATGGAATTTGATCGTACTGAGGGGTTTTAATCATGTTTATTCTCCAAAATTGTTGGAGCTTAAAGTAAAGCGAATTCGGTATAAAATCTTCTTAGTAACCTTTAAAATGATTTTAAAAGTAGTCCTGAAGTACTGCTTGCGGGTGCAGAATTATCTAGTCATTCTGAACGAAAGTGAAGAATCTAAACGGGTAGGTTTACCCGATAAGATCCTTCGCAAGTATGCTCAGGATGACAATTGAATGAGTGTGCATGGGATCGATACTCCAAACAACCGAGATCGCGTACCATGATCCCTAACTTATCTACGCAAAATCCAGGGTTTAAAACTATTTTCGATTGAATAGTTAGTCTGTGGGATATGTTTTTTCTATAAGGTCTTTTGTGGCAAGTATGCCTTCTTCCTCGGTCATTCTACTACCTTCATATTCCACACAAATGTATTCATCATAACCGGATGCTTTCACGATCTTCATCATTCGCGTGTAGTCGATGGAGGTCTCGTATCCCTGAATGTCAAATGCATGAGTTTTTGCACTTACCGATTTGGCATAAGGCATCAGTTTTTCAACTCCTTCATAACGATTATATACATCCCCATCTCCCCAAATAAAGTCTTCAGAAAAAGTGAAGTTATCAAAATCGACTACAGTGCCTAGCAATTCATGATCGGCCAACTCAATAGTTTCTACCAGCCAATCTGCATGACTCGACATACCACCATGGTTTTCTATTAACACATATAGTTCAAACTCCTCGGCTTTTTCTGCCAATTGTCGCAAGCCTTCTGCTGCCAGTTTTTTTTGCTCTGCATAAGAACCCATGCTAAAAGCGTTAATTCTCATGTATGGGCAGCCTATATGTTTGGAAGCTTCCATCCATTTATAATGATTCTCGATCGCTTTAGTTCTTTCCTTAGAATCCGGATGACCAATAAAGCCTTCCTCATCTACCATAATGAGGATATTCTTAACCCCTTCTGAATCTGTTCTATTCTTAAGCTCATTAAGGAATACCTTATCCTGAGCATGACCAAAAATCAGTGAGTTAACATATTCAACGGCACCAAAGCCAAGTTCTTTCGCTCTCTTTGGGAAATCCAGGGGATGTAATTCTCCTTGCCATAGCTTATCGGGATCTGAATGCAGTAATCGTTGCCATTCCTGGTAATTATCCTTCGACTTACCAAAAATGGCACGGTGTAATGCCCATTGAGAAAGAGATAGTTTTAACTCGGACCTAATCGATTTTTTTGACTTAAATAGAGCAATTTTTCCAATTGATGCCCCAGCTAAAGCGAGTGTGGTATTTGATAAGAAACTCTTTCTATCCATGGTTTTTATGATTTATTTAATGCAGGTCCGGATTAATAATATTCTTCATTTTTCTCCTTCTACAGTCATCCTGAGCATACTTGCGAAGGATCTTATCGGGTAAACCTACCCGTTTAGATTCTTCGGTGGTAACCTCAGAATGACATCAAAAAAAGACCATTCTTCATAATGATCTCACGTTAGTTTAACGAATACAGATCTGGCAATTCATCTTCAAACACAAATAGCTCATGATCACGGAATGTTTTCATATCGGGCGCGCTATCATGACCAGGATGAGAAGCATAAAAGTGATCTCGTTGTTCGCGTTCGTAATTCGCATTTCTCCAGGTGAGTATATAGGCAATTCCCTTTGCTTTTGGATTATTTGTGAAAGATGGAATTACCTGGTTACTCCACCACAAAGGGTCGGGAATAGCTTCTACTCCTGTTTCAGAAAGAGCAGCAATTTTATTTCTCTTTTCGGCTTCTTCAACTAACCAAGCCAACTCATTACTGAACTCAGAAGGATCTCTGCCATTCATACTTCCATAGTCGTCCATTCCCAAAACATCAACATAGTCATCGCCGGGGTATTTATTCATATAGTTCGAAAATTCTCTTCCAGCCTGATTATCTGGCGAATAAGCATAAAGCAGATTATGAATTCCTTTCTCATCTCTTAAATATTCAACAGTAAATCTCCAGAGTGTGATATAGTCTTCCACTGACGTTTGCTCCTCTCCCCACCAAAACCAGGAACCGGTATGTTCATGATACGGTCTAAAAATAACAGGTATTGCCTCCCCGCTTTCTCCTTTTAGATCAGAGACGAAATCGGCAAAGACATCGAGCCATCCTTTAAATTTCTCATGTTGTTCACCACCAGGTATAATAGCAGCTACAGCGGGAGTTTTATCCCAGGTGTTTCCATCTGTAACCGGGTGATTCATATGCCAACTAATGGTGATAATACCTCCTCGCTCGTATCCCTCCTTAATCCAGCGCTTCATATTGTCCCATTCGATATTATCAAGATTGGTGGTTTTGTCGATCTGCCGGATATCACCTACATCCCAACCATATACCGCAGGATAAGAGCCTGTTACTTCTTTCACGTCTGATCTCCCGGATTCAGCCCACCATGAATAGCCATAAGCCAGATCATCCTGATGGCCGTACAACACTTTTGTTTGGGCCAATTCTTTCAGGTTTTTATATAAAGCTTTGGTTTCAGCGGTAGCTTCCTTATCGATGAGGAGATCGCTCTCATCCTCAACAGGAGTTATTTGAGTTTGACAGGCAAAGAATAACATTGCCGATATAAGAATTAGAGAATGTCTTCCAAATGATTTCATAGCATTCAATTGCTCTTCGTTAGCATTAGTGATTTAAGTTCGATTCCTGGTTTACCTGAAACCGGAATAGCAGAAAGATTAATTTTTTGGGTTCCTTCTTCCAGAGTAAGAGTGCCCAAAGAAATGGTTGTCCATTCCTTTTCATATACTTCACCTCTGGAAACGCGATCAGGGCTAGGTATTAATTCCGGGTCATATGCCTGGCTGATGATTACAGATACTTCTTCAGTATTAGTTGAGGCCTTTAGCTCTAGTCCCTCACTTCCTTCAGGTATGGTATAAGCAATGCTTAATTCGAAAACTGATGACTGAACAACCTCAATATCCCACCAGACCTTATCCCTGGGGTTGTTCCAGTTTACCAACCAGTCGTTACTCCATCCGGAGCTTCCTTCAAATTCAATCCCTCCTGAAAACGTGCTTTCTACTGCCGGAAGAACTACAGTTGGTGATTCATTATAACCCACAGGAATAGATCTACTAGAAGGAAGTTCTCTGGTGACTTCAGTGAACCAAGATTCATATACCTTGCTGAATTGTTCGACCAGTTCCTGTTCTTCACCTGCGATATCCTCACGTTGAGAAGGATCCTGAAGCATATCATATAACTCCCAGGAGTCTCCATACCTGACTGCACGGTAACGGTTATTTCTAACAGAGGCTGGAAATTGTTCTAAGGAGTCCCATCTGGATTGATGAGTAAATAGATAACGATCTTCCCAGACAGGGTTTTCGTCAAAAATAAGCGGAGCAAAACTCCTGCCATCTATTTCGTTTTGCTCTTCAAATTCAATACCTGTCAGTTCAGCAATAGAAGGTAGAAAATCAATATGCGCCGTTAATTCTTCTACAATTTTACCTGCAGGAATTTTATCAGGCCACTTAATGAATAATGGTACTCGTACTCCACCTTCGTCTACTTTGGCCTTCCATCCTTTCATCTCTCCGTTAAAACGATCTCCGCCATTCGGACCATTATCAGTCATAAAAATGACTATGGTGTTTTCGGTTAATTTCAATTCCTCAAGTTTATCTGTGATCCGCCCAATATTGTCATCGATATTTTCCACCATCCCGTAAACCGAGGCATTTTTATCGTCCAGTCCTTTCGCTTTGTATTTATCGTAATATTGGTCCGGTACCTGAAAAGGACTATGCGGAGCGTTATAAGGAATGAAGGCCAGAAACGGTTCATCCTGGTTTTTCTCAATAAAGGAAAGTGCTGAATCAGTGAGAACATCGGTTATGAACCCATCTGTTTGAACCCATTCCCCATTGTATTCCAGTTCCGTATCGAAGTAGTTGTTCCAGTGTCCCATTTTGAATCCAAAAAAAGTATCAAAACCCTGTCCATTTGGATCCATTGGGTAATGGGAGCCATTATGCCACTTCCCGAACAAACCGGTTTGGTAGCCTGCTTCTTTAAATACTTCGCCGAAAGTGACCTCTTCTGGTCGCATATTCTCCAGCCCGTAAGTTACCCACTGAGTGCCTGTTCTCAGGTGATCACGTCCTGTTAATAAACTGGCTCTAGTAGGCGCACAAACCGGGCTTACAAAAAAGCGATCGAAGCGAGCACCCGCCATTGCAAGTGCGTCGAGATTTGGAGTATCAATAGTGGGATTACCATGACTGGCTATGTCTCCCCAACCCTGATCATCGGTAAGAATGATGATGACATTTGGGCGATTATCTAATTGAGATTTTGCGCAATTATTCAGGAAAACGAGTAAAACACAAAACGCTAGATATTTCATCCTCACTCATCAGTTTTTATTTGATCAGAATCATTTTCCTGGTCAGAATCTCATTTCCTACTATCAACTGATAAAAATAAACCCCTGTTGCTGCATCTGCAGCATTCCATGTTATGGTATGACTTCCTGATGATTGCTGAGCATCTACCAGAGTGGCAACTTCCTGGCCTAATGCATTATAGATTTTAAGATTTACCCGAGATAAAGCCGGTAAAGAGTAAGAGATATTGGTAGTAGGATTGAAAGGATTGGGGTAGTTCTGAAAGAGTTTAGCCTGAGTAGGTATCTCAAGTTCGGTCTCAGTATCAACGGTTACCCCCTCAATTACGATTTCGAGATAATCAAAATCCATCCATCCCCAAAAATGATCGATACTGATAGACTCAATTACTTCATCAAAGGTTTGTACTGTGGTTAAATCTTGCCAAACATTGATTGGTTCATTAAAAATGAGCGTGTCAACCAGCTCCCCATTGATGGCAAATTTCTGTTCTTTATATCCATAGGGAAGGTAATACCTAACGGTCATTTGGTATTCATCCCCTTCTGGGAGGTTCAGGTTATTCCAGGTAATACTTCCGCTTCCTTCCATAGCCACCGAAGCATTATTACTTGCTCCCGGCCGGTCAAATTGCCTGGTAGTTTCGCCAGATATACTTGCTGTTTCTGCTTCAAGCCTTAGCAAAAAGATATCCGTCCTCCCTTCAATGGTGATAGATTCTGACTGAACTACAAATCCTTCTTCATCTCTCGCCTTTACATAAATCTCATGTTCTCCCTCTTCAATATCAGAGAGCACTAAGGAATAAGGTGCGGTATTGTCCACTCCAACAGAATCACCATTAAGGAAAAAAGCAACATGAGTAATGTCCTCTGTTTCATCCTCAGCTTCTACAACAATGGTAGTTGAGCCACCCACAGGAATGCCTTTCCCATTTTCGGGGGAGCTTATTTCCACCACTGGTGGCTGTGTTATGGATACCGCACCACGTACTTCGAACTCCCACATAGAGTGACCAAATTCGAGAGAGCGAGCATCCCCTTGCATTCGAACAAATCGAGCCAGTTTTGGGGTATCAAAGGCGATAGAGTCGATTCCTCCATCCGAACTGTTTTCAGAATAGACTGTTGTCCAGTTAATTCCATCAAAAGAGGTTTGAATATCATAGTTGGTTGAGTAGGCTGCTTCCCAATTAAAAAGAACCGAGCCTACTTCATGTGCAGCTTCTAAGTCTACATCAATCCATTCGCTATCGGGGTCTTTATCGGTATTAGGATCAATTTCAGTAGTTCCGGTTCCATCACTCCATGCACTACTCCATCGGGTGTTTTCATCTCCATCAAAAGCAAAAGATGATACCAGAGGAGTGCCACAACAGGTCTCAAATGTTGAAGCTCTGGAAGGCTTATTTAGCGCACGATTAATTAAACCTGCGGGAAGGACCTGGATAGTTACATAAGCGGAATCTTTATCTCCCTCAGCTCCCGTACCTATCAATTCGTATTCAGTAGTTTCTGTAGGAGCTACAATCATAGACCCGACACTATCTACTACCTCACCATTTATAGTCACCTCAACAGTGTTCAATACATCCCAGCTGAGTTGAGATTGTCCACCTTCTTCAATCTCACCCAATGATGCTTCAAATTTTCGAATGGAAGGAATTACACTAAAAATTCGCACTTCAGAGGTGTACAAACTATCCATGTAATGCATTTGATCCAGAGCCCTTAACCAGCTTGGCCCATAATTCCCCCGGTTTTGATACCAATCTACCCATTGCCAAACTAATGCTCCGGCATACCCTCTCTGGAATAGGGTTTCATACATATCTTCTTGAGGCACTCCAAAAAGATCGTCTTCGGGGACTCCGAACTCACCTACAACAACAGGCTTATCTAGCCCCCATGAACTTTTATCATGATGAAATGGAGAAAGAGCTGTTCCAGCCCAATCGTAATAGTGAACCATATAGAAGTCCAGGATCCCTAAACTGTCACCACCAGCTGCAATTAGTTCTTCGTCGGAGTAATAGTTTTTTGAAACCGAGCTATTGGTGGTAGCCAAAGAATGAAAACTCCAGGAACCGTTTGATACAAGCGCATCAGGATCAGTTCTATGAATGGCTCCTGCCGTTTGATTGACAAATCGTTGAATTGCAGACATGGGAACATGACGATTAAAATCCCATCCGAACTCATTACTCATCCCTTCTGGTTCATTAAAGATTTCCCAAGCTAATAAAGCCGGGTGATCGCCAAGTGCCTCTACCATAGGTACTAATGCATTTTCGATATACACTTCTGTCAGTGTGGAATCTTCGAGTAATGCTTTAGCACGATCCGTAATCGTAGTACCATTTTCGATCCTAAGCATGTCGAATGACCACAGGCAAAGAATCATACTTACATTATTTTCCCATGCTAAATCCAGGATATTCTCCAGATCCTCAATGGTACCATCTCCCAAACCGGTAACATTATTTCCACTCCAGGTAGGAGTTGTTCCTCCGGTAATATGAACCCAGAAACGCATTGCGTTCCCACCATTCTCCTGAACCTGTTGAAACATGGCTTCAAAATCATCCAGAGCAGTATTTCCAGGTCCCACATCGCTGGCAAAATTGACCCAGGCTATGTTTCCACCATTAAGCCAAAGTTCCTGATCGTTATAGGAAATCCTGTTATCAGACTGTGACCAGGCAAAGGAGGTAAAAATGATTGATATAGTAATGGCTAAAACTGTCCTCTTCATAATCCTGCGATAAGTGTTTTATACTAACCTAATTTCTCTTCTACAAAAACGGGTTCTCTTTTGAGTAAGGCTTTTACTCTTCTATTCACTTCAAAAATTGTTCTCATATTATGGTATGGCCCTTTCCATGCACGGACCTTATCCAGCTGCGAATAAGGGGTGCCTTCTCTTGAGGTCTTCTCGAACCATTCCCCATATTTTCTGTCAATCAGATGCTGCTTTATAAACATCCAGGAATTTCCTGCTGCTTCCAGAAATTTTATATCTCCTGATATTTCGTAGGCATTCAAAAACCCAACAATAGCTTCCGCTTGTGGCCACCAATCTTTGTCTGTATCAGTGTACCCTTTAGGATTAGCCTCGTTAATAAGCGCGCCGTCGCTATCAATACCATTTCCTATTACGGCATTAGCTATCGATACAGCATATTGTCTGGTTACGTCAATCAGGTGTTCATCCCCGATTACTTCTGCTGCTTCTACGAGTAACCAGCTAGACTCTATATCATGTCCATATGATATTTGCTTAGATCTGGGGCTCCAATCTAAGCCAAAGAAATTGATCAGGCTTGTCCTTTCCGGGTTGATGATGTAATCACAAAAGTAGTGAATCAGCGAAGCCAATTTATCTTTCAACTTTTCGGAGGGAGCATATCGATACAAATTGGTATAAGCTTCAAGAATATGAAGATGAGTATTCATACTCTTTGGTTCATTTTCGTCTTTCTCGCTTAAACGAACATCTTCATTAAGCTCCCATTCCCGGCTATATGCTTCAAAATAACCACCATAGGTTGAATCAACCGAATGTTTTTCGATGAGTGAGTAAATATTGTAAGCCAGTTTTAAGGCTTCGTGATTATTGAATGCAGAGTAATATTCTACCAGTCCGTAAATCCCAAAAGCTTGCGTATAGATGTGTTTTTTGGGATCAACCACCTCACCTTTGGAATCAATCATCCAGAAGAAGCCGCCATATTTTTCATCCATGAAGTATGTATTGAAATACTCATAGGCCCTTAGGGCAACATTGGATAATTTTTTGGAAGGGTATTGCTTGTAAGCGGCTGAGAGAGCCCAAAGTATTCGGGCGTTTAGAATACCTCCTTTATCGGCATCGTACACTTTCACATTTTCGGAGGTAACTCTTCCTATGAACCCGCCATTCTTATCATCGATGGCAAATTCAGTCCAAAATGGGAGCAGATTTTGCTTGAACTCAAGCTCAAGCTCCTTTTGAAGTTTAGTAAGAATTAGTTCTCCATTCATTTTCTTTCAGTTACACCAATACGTTGTTGCCTTCCACTATCTTTTTAACGGTTTCAACACTGGTAGCTGATCTATATCCATCTTCAGGAGTGTTTACTGTGTAGTCAACTAACTGAGCAATGCTTGTTTCTGCTACGTGCATACGGGTATCTGATGAAGCGTAATAGACATACACCTTGTCATCGTCATCGCGAATCCAGCCATTAGCAAAGGCTACATTGGATACATCACCAACCCGTTCTTCACCTAAAGGGGCAATAAAATGTCCTCCAGGTCGATGTATTACTTTCGAAGGATCATCCAGTGACGTCATAAATACATAGAGTACATATCTAAGACCTGCGGCTGTATTCCTTACGCCATGTGCCAGATGTAACCAGCCTTTGTCGGTTTTCAGTGGCGCCGGGCCTTGCCCGTTCTTCACTTCTTTTATGGTATGATAGATACGTTCATCAATAACTTGTTCAACATCCACACTTGCCGGATTCATCGAATCTGATAAAGCCCAGCCTATTCCCCCTCCTTTTCCGGCATCGATAAAGCCATCTTGAGGACGTGTGTAAAGCGCGTATTTACCATTCACGAATTCAGGGTGCAACACCACATTGCGCTGCTGTTCAGAATTTGTTTTCAGATCCGGAAGGCGCTCCCAATGAACCAGATCTTTTGTTCTTGCTATACCTGCCTGTGCTACTGCACTGCTCGTGTCGCTTGCAGGAACACGAGTATCTTTACGTTCCGTACAGAATATGCCATAGATCCAACCGTCCTCATGTTCGGTTAGCCTCATGTCATAAATGTTGGTATCAGGAATATCAGTTTCGGGCATAGTTATGGGCTCATCCCTAAATACAAATCCTTCAGTGGGAGAATCACTCTCGGCCACAGCGAAAAAGGATTTTCGGTCGTTACCTTCTACCCTTACCACTAGCACATATTTACCACCAAACTTGATGGCTCCGGCATTAAACGCCGCATTTATTCCAAACC
Source organism: Balneola sp. (assembly GCA_003712055.1). Classification (NCBI taxonomy): domain Bacteria; kingdom Pseudomonadati; phylum Balneolota; class Balneolia; order Balneolales; family Balneolaceae; genus Balneola; species Balneola sp. Next base: position 307,869 of record RHLJ01000002.1, on the reverse strand, counting down.
GCTCCATTAAAAAAGGATTCGTTTCAGGGTTGAAATCATATCTCCAGGTTAAAGGAGTATGCTCAGCAGTAACTACCGGATTTTGGTAGCGCTTATATATTCCATTCCCTATATCCTCGGCATGATTTTTTTTACTAAGCAGTGCTATATGTGCTGCCTGTAGCTTTTGTTTTCGTGTATGAAAAATTTCTGACATGAGTTTCTCTTTGACGTTTATGCTGGAAGCTTATCGAACCAGGTTTTCTTGAGGATGTATGAGGTGATTATGGCAATACCTATACTTATTGCAAGCGGTACTGCTTCCATTAACACTAGATACACTGGGAAGATTACTAATGCTGTTTGCCAGATGGTTCCAATCACAACATTGAACATGTCCGATTTAAAACCAGTATTCTTCACAAAATTAGGATCTTCTGCTACAACTTTATCGTGAATAGGCTTCCAGAAACCCCATGGTTTAACTGTTTTGTAGAATTTTTTGAGGACTTCTTCCTCTACCGGCGGAGCGGTGAAGGTTCCTATCAAACAGGCAATTACTGAAATGAGGAGCATGAGTGGAAAGGTGTAGGTGTCCAGTACTCCTTCGAAAATAAATCTAAAGGTAAGCGCAGGAATTAAGCCTCCAACCATACCCCAGAAAAAGCCATTTCCGTTGAATCGCCACCAGTACCATTTAAGTACGTTGGCAGCTACATAACTGCCATAAAGGCCACCCACAATCCATTGAAGTACGTCATTAACATCCTTCGCAAAAAAGCCCAGTACAATACTAAAGATCACCATCCCCAAACCTGCCACGTAATTCATGGTTTGGATCTTGGCATTTTCTGCTTTTGGATTCACATATTTGATATAAATATCATTAACCAGGTAAGCCTGAGCTGCATTTAAGGTTCCGGCAAAGGTTGACATGAAAGCTGCTAATAAACCAGCTAGCAATAGTCCAAGGAAACCAACCGGAACAAATTGACTGATAGCTGATGGGAGTATTTGTTCGAAATCGAGACCTCGTCCGGGTACCATCAAGTCTAATTCTTCAAAGAAGAGAAGTCCAAGAACTGCAAAACCAGCGATCATGAAGTACCGGATTGGCATCAGGATTACAGATACTGATCCACTCATTAATGCGGCTTCACGCTCTGATTTGGTAGACAGGATTTTCTGCATATCATAATTAGGAGCCGGACCTGCCAAACTCACCAACACCCCTTTGAAAATCATCATCATAAAGAGCACGGAAAACAGAGAGAAGCCATCGTCTCTAATTTTCTGGTTCACCTCGGGAATAATCGCTGTCCAGTCCATATTCAATTCCCAGCCAAAGAATGGACTAATCCATCCTTCCGGAATGACCAGGGTACTTTCAGAAAGCGCCATCATTGCGATGACCCCAATCACAATACTTGAAATTGCCATAATGATGAACTGAATCAGATCTGCCCAAACTATACTCATCATCCCTCCTAATAAGGAGTAGAAGATGGCAAAGCAGGTAAACACAATCCCGTAGAAATGTGGAACGTATTCCAAAGGAATATCCAGCGGGATATACATGCTAAGGAATTCCCATGGAATAAAAATCTCAACAAATTTACCCAGTCCAATAAAACCGTAGGTCAGGTATCCGAGCCCCATAATGAGTGCGAATACCACTACAATAACATGTGATTTTTTGGCCCCTCCAGAAAAACCAAATCGAGTGCCTATCCACTCTGCTCCTGTGGTTACATTTGAGCGACGAAGCCACATCGAAAGGAATACCATCAAGAATATTTGATTGAATACCGGCCATAGCCAGGGCAACCAGATACTTTTCAGGCCATACACAAACAAGATGGTAACCAACCACACTGTTCCGGATATATCGAACATCCCAGAGGCATTTGAAAGCCCCAGCATGTACCAGGGAAGTTGTTTTCCTCCCAGCAGATAGGATTCTTTGGATTGCTGTGCCTTCTTTTTAAGTGCAAAACCTATTACTACAGTGGCGAGTAAGTAGGCCAGTACAATAAGAGCGTCAATTAAGTGGAGTTTCATGAGAGACTAGTTAGGGTTTAGATAAACCGCCGTATTTAACGATGATAAACCCCAGGTACAAATTAAAAGTGAATGGCGGGTTCAACCGCCATTCAATAATCAGTATATGATTTAGAATAATGCTACTTGATAAGTGTCATTCTACGTTGAAGTGTAAATTCACCAGCTTTTAGCTGATAGAAATACACTCCTGATGCTAAAGATCTTGCATCAAATCTTACCGTGTGGTTTCCTGCTGTTCTTGAATCGTCAACAAGCGTAGCTACTTTTTGACCTAGCAGGTTGTATACGGTTAGTTGTACATCTGAAGCTACTGGTAAGGTAAAGTTGATATTTGTAGAAGGGTTAAATGGATTCGGGTAGTTTTGAGAAAGAGCGAATCCACTAGGAGTTTCTACAGGCTCATTGGAAACACCTACAGTAGTTTCTTTGATCAAATCAACGAAATCGATATTAGCCGCATTACCTGATACTTCTAGTGAAAGAGTTCCACCATCATGGGCGAAAGCGTCTGACATGTGGAAGGTACCTGAAGTAGGTAATGTTGTGGTTTGAACTTCTTCTCCGTTTATAGAGTAGCTAACATCTGCATCTGCTTCGGTAGAGAAGAATACCTGTACTCTATATGTACCAGCATCAAACTCTCCTCCGCCAAAATCAACAGTTACAGATCCGTTATCTCCTAAAGTCACAGACTTAAAACGAGAAGGGATGCCTTCTACATCTTCACCGTTCATTTCTGTTTGACCACCTGCTGTTACCTGAGAATAGTCAGCGTTAAGAGGAGTAAGTTCTGCAATTACATTTTCAGTACCTGCTTCTACTACTTCAATACCAGCGAATCCCTGGAATCCCCAAGATGGCTCTAGACGAATAGTATTTGTTCCTTCAACAAGAACAAGACCATCGGTAGTGCTTTCATGGAGCGCAGAATTTTCAATTTTGGTAACTGTCCACTCATTAGTTGCCATTCCTTGGTGTGGGTTTGCACAACCACCTTGTCCGCCTTCAGCATCCCAGATATACTCACCATAGTTCAAGCAATCCTTGATGCTAACGCCGTTCACAAATACACGCTGGCCACGAACACCATTGCCATTCAGGTTGGTAGTAACGTTTAGGTCAGAAGCTCCGGCAGTAGCTGTAAATTCCCATTCTATATAACCTGCAGATTGGAAGTCCAAGAATGCAAAGCCGTCAAAAGAGAAGACATCTGCGGTACCACTTGTGGTTCCATCTTCAGCTTCAGAGTTTCCTACAACATCCAGTTCAATAACCGCACCAGCAAGTGCCTGAACATCAGCAATATAGGTGCTTTTATTTGCTTCCCAGTCAGCACGTGCACCATCATGGTAGTTTAAGTTACCTACAGGAAGTCCGTCTGTACCGGCAGTTAAATATGTTTCATCTGTATATGAAAAGTCACCAGGATTCAAGGCATCTGGAAGAACACTCTGAACACTGAAACTAGCAGGATCTGGATCTCTACCTGGATCCCAACCGTAATAAGTAAATGGATTTTGACGTGCTTCACGAAGATCGCGAATGTTATCGATCATTAAAGAAACGATATCTTCTAAAGGCACCTGAGTTTCTGGATAAGATAAGTTCCCTTCAAAATCTCTTACTTCTGGAGCAGTGGTATAAGCTACAAGGCCAGGATCTGTTCCATCCCAATTGTTCGCTCTGTAGAAGCCACCAAGATCTTGAGTTGCATCGAAGGTATCGAACATAGAGTCAGCCTCTGTGTTGAAAATCGGCTGTGCATTGATAGAATCAGCATAGTATGCAGCAAATGCGGGGTCTCTCCAGTGAGCGTTGTTTGTATAAACAACTCGTCTTCCTAAATCCGGGAATCCAACGCCTGGAGCTACTGGAGCAACAGCGAAAAATCCAGTAAACGGATAGTCTCTGCTAGGATCATTAATGTTATCTCCAAATCCTTCACCATGCCAGTAGTAGTTAATAAACAGGTTGTTTGCAACATATCCTTCTTTCCAGAAGTTACCTGCATTAAACAGACGACCTACATTAATAACTGTGTTGTGCATGAAACGAGTATAGTTAATCGGACCTGCTTCAGATTGAAGAATGGTCATCCCAATATTCATGTATGTATTATTTTCAACTACAAGTGTATCTGCACCTGCCTCGAAGCGGATACCACGACCTTCCCATTGCTGGGTCTTATTGGTCTGGTTTCTGAACACGTTATCATAGAAGTACACTTTGTTGTTACCGCTATCGAAACCAAAGAGAGCGAAATCGGTTTGCTCAAAAATACTGTTCTTTACAACGATTCTGGCACCATCGGCACCCACACGAATAGGAAGGTAGTTACCTGTGCTTCCACCGTCATCCATACCCGTCATAAACACACCGTCAAGAGTAAGATCACCCTGAACAGTCATTAAACGAGCTGATGAACCACCTAACTCATCTGTTTTGATCTGAATCTTAGCTGGCCCAAAGTAATTTTCGGCTCCAACTTCTTCTTCGGTTTGAGTACGGATTCTCAAATGAAAACCATTGTTCTCAATTGGATCTATGTTCATGTACATACCTCCTGTTTCCAGGATATACACACGATCCGAGTGCTTTCTTCCCCCGTTCAGGGTATCGTTAGCAACGGTGTTCCTTAGAGCATTGTTAATCGGAACAAAATCTCCGCCGTGATATGCTACCTCACACTCAGCTACTGTCTCAGAGCATACTGTAAAATCCTGCGCAACAGCGTCAGAAGTCAGCATGCCAAACACAGCAAAAAGTGCTATAGCAATGAGTTTGTAATTGTTTTTCATGTTTTCTCCAATCTAGGTTTGATTAGGTTTTAGTTTTCTGTTTGATATTTACTGAGTTGAATAGAAATCATTCTTTCTTCTGAGCAAACATCCTGTTAGAAATTCTTAGAACCTGAGCCTCACGCCCAAATCCATTGTAAATCCATAGTATTGAACAAAGCTTGTACTGCCAAAGCCCCTACTACTGTCTCCTTCTCCATCACCAATTAAATTCCGATCCGGAGTACTGGTGAGGTTACTAAAGTTGCCATATAATTCTATCGCTTCTCCAAGGCTTTGCTTTAGTGTGATGTCCCATCTTCGGTACTCATCAGAGAAAGAATCCTGAACTGGCCTGGTTACACTTACCATACCTGTCAATCTATCCCCCTGAAATAGATACGAGAATCTGCCTGAGAAGCCTTTATAATCATAGCCTAATGTCACATTTAACAAATGTGCGGGCTGATCAAAAGCCCTACCTGTCCGTGTTGAATCACCATATACAGGAATACTGGTTTGAAAGGGTGTACCGCAGGCAGAAACGCATAGAGTACCTGTCTGTATCGTTGTTCGATAAGAAGTCTCTGAAAACATCCGGGTATAATTGATGTTTAATACCAAGCCTTTTAATACAGAAGGCAAATACCAGAAATTAGTTTGCCAGTCGAACTCTACTCCCCAAACTTCTGTATCGAAAGGAGCATTTTCATAGGTTGTAATGGAAGTACCATTCCCTGCCCATTCATTATCTCCTCCAAATGGAATGTTCAGGTTTTCAGCTTCTTCTGCGGTGAGTGTATCCTGCGCGGTTAAAAACCTTCTCGTCCAAATCGGAAGGTCTGAAATTGTTTTCTGAAACCCTGAAACGGTAAATAAACCAACATGATTCTGATAAACCGATGCTGAAAGATCATAGTTGACCGATTCAGAAGGCTTCAATGCTGAGTTATTGGCCGTTATTGCATTATTTTGAACATCCCAATTTGCTCTTGGTATATATAAAGTGAAATCAGGGCGGGCTAAAGTTTCTGTATAGGCCGCTCTTATTTTCAACCATTCATTAGGATCCACCTGTAAATGAAACATAGGCAGGATGAAATTGTAATCTCTTTCTATCTCGATATCTTCAGCAAACTGAACGCTGGGTACGTTTTGTGTATAAATAACATTAAACCTTTCTGTCTGATAAGTTGAATAGTCATTCTCCCATCGCACGCCCGGAATAAAGGTTACATACTGTCCAAGGCTTATTTCCGACATGATATACGCTGCACCATATCGTTCATTGCCTGTGTAGTCATTTGCTCTACTTGAGAAGGGACTTTCCAGCATAGCATCCTGACTACCCAACATACAGTTGTCAGCTGCATCTAGAAACCGTTGCATATCAGAAACTCCTGGAGCATATCCGATTGGAAATCCATCTCCACCTTCACCGGTCAGAAAATTGTTTCTATCATATCCAGTATTGAAATAAGTAATAGGTATGTATGGAGAAAAAGCAGTTTCATTATTAACTACCAGCTCATCGAATAAATTAAATCCGTTAATTGAGCCCGTTTGCTCAAAAATACACCTCATTAATTCCTCTTCATTACCCCCTTCTCCAGTTACTTCATTATAGTCCTGGTAAGTCATGTACGCCCAATTCCTGTCTTTTCCTTCCTGATCATTGCTTCGATCAAGCCATCTAAGTTTTCCGCCAAACTTTACATGCCCATTTATCTGGTCATTCAAATCAAATGGTAGAGTAAAATTGATTTGGTTTGTATAATTGATTTCTTCTTGCCTTAAACTATTTATAGAAGTAGCTCCAAGTACGGTAATAGTATCATTAGGCTGAACAAAAGGAAGTACTCCAATAGGCTGAACACCAAGAGTATCTAAGGGCCAAATCGGAACTCCATTTTCGTCCTGTACAAATTCAGCTATAGAAGATTCCATTCTAAACTGTACGAAATAGTCGCGAGGGTTCTTTGTGAGAGAGCTCGATCGGGATATTCCTCCGTCAACCCTAATCCATTCAAAATCTTTTTCGAAGCTTAATCCGGTCGTTAATATTTCGGTTGTTCCCTCAAAGATGGATAGATCATTTCCTGCTCTTCCATTGACGTTAAAAATATTATTCGTTCGCGTATGGCCATCATTTTTTTGACGGTTGTAAAAAATATTCCCCGTAATCTTTCCATCAGGAATCTTATAATCGAAAAGGGCGCTTCCTCCTATCCTGCTCCTTAAGTTGAAGTACTCTTGAGCATTTACAGATTGTATCAGAAGACCATCTATAACATTTGTTGTAGGGTTTGTGAAAGTATCATAACCTACGTTCAACTGATCAGCACTTCGATCATATTGATCTGCACTAAAGGTTGCTATATAGCCCAGATTACTATCGAAAAGCCGATCACTAATTGATGCGTTAATTTTGTAATTCTCATAATACTCCTGAAGTTCGGTATACCCTCCTTGCAGGTTCGCATTCCACTGGAAGCCTTCCGGGGCTTCGCGTAATTTCAAGTCCACTGAACCTGCAATAGCATCTCCATCCATATCCGGGGTAATTGCCTTTTTCACTTCGATTCCATCCAGCATATTTGAGGAAATCAAAGATAAATCCACACTTCGATCATCTGAACCAGTTGAAGGAATTCGAACACCATTTACAGTTATGGAGCTAAATTTAGGAGACAAGCCACGAATCAATACCTTATTGGCCTCACCACCATCCCTTTGAATAGCTACACCCGGAAGTCGACCTATAGATTCTGCAGCGTTTACATCCGGTATGTCCTGTATTCTATCTTTGGATACGATATTGGAGATTGTATTCGATTGCAACTGTTGGTTAATAGCGGCTACCTGCCCTCTGGCCTGAGCAGTAATAGTTACTTCTTCACCTTGTACCCCTTCCCATTCCAGGATGATTTCAATTTCAACAGTTTCCCCATCCGTAATTTCAATTTCAATTTCTCTTGTTTTGAACCCTAGATAAGAAACAACAAGAGTTTGAACTCCTGCATCAATACCTCTAATGGTGAAATCACCG